>NZ_CP098400.1:2750507-3101014 GCF_023674465.1 Xiashengella succiniciproducens
AATCTGATACGCAAGAGATACTCCAAAGAAGTCCCTATTGTGGTGTGCGCCGATAGTGGGTTTGCGGATCAGAAAGCGTACGAGATATTCGAGCAAGAGCTTAATATACATTACATTACAACAGGAAAATTGTACAATGATGTTACTGAATATGTAAAGGCTTTACCCATTGACACTTTGGGCAAAATCACTAAAAATAAAGCAGTCTGGCAATTTGCGGAATTTGCCAGCAAGTTGAAATCCTGGTCCAAGTTTCGTCGTTGCTTTTTTACCAGATTGCACCGGGATGATACCGGGCAGTACGTAATGGAATTTGGTAAGCCTGACAGCGTCATCTATACCAATATCGGGAACTGTCCTGTCGCTGACAAAAGGCTTCGGGCATCCGGTGGAGATGAGTGGTTTAAAGCTGATACCATCATACGAAAATCACACCAAAGAGGAGCCGACGAGTTGATACATCGTAGCATTAAAGAGCTTGCTACCAGAGAACAACTTCCTTTTAAATCCTTTGGAATGAACAGAGCCTATTATTTTATGCTGGTAGTTACACACTTTATTTTCGAAGCATACAAACAAGATGTTACCGCAGAGGTTATTCCGGTAACCGTATATCCTAATACATTCAGAAGAAAGCTTATTGATTTTGCTGTCAAGATAACCTCAAGGGCAAGGAGTATTGTCCTGAATGTCACCAGAGTAATTTATGAAACGATAAATATTGAAGAGTTATGGGAACGGTGTCAGTCACCGCCGAAAATTCAGTTTGCATAAGGCAGAACAACATACCTCAGGATTGTAAACCCGTAGTGGTAATGGGAGACTTATGTCCAGACCCATAGAAAATGCGATAAAGTTCGGTTTGAGTGAAAAACAGAACTGAATTTTCGTTGAAAAAGTACACGAAAGAAGCCTACCTCTGAGAAAATTTCCGTTTTTTTGAAATCAAGTGAGACGACGGGGGCAGGTGAAATTACGAATCGCTCAATTTAGGTTTGAAGTATATTGAGCCGGCATTCCGTTCTGCCGATATAGTTGTCGGCAATCTGGAAGTTACGCTTGCCGGACCTCCTTATACCGGTTACCCCGCCTTCTCCTCTCCCGATGCTCTGGCTTATGCATACAAGAATGCAGGTGTCAACTTCCTTGTTACGGCCAATAATCACTCATATGACCGTGGTCAAAAAGGGATGGAAAGAACCCTGGACGTAATTGAGGGTATGTATTTCAATTATACAGGAACATTCAAAGACAGTACTGATTTCAGGGAAAATAATCCCAGGATGATTGAGATTAATGGGATACGACTGGCAATACTCAACTATACCTATGGCACAAACGGCATAGTAGTGCGTCAGCCCAATATAGTAAACCATATAGTCAGGGAGGAAATAGCTGATCATATACTTGCTGCCCAAAGCCAGAAACCCGATATGATAATTGTCTGCATCCACTGGGGTGATGAGTATGCCTTGCAACCCAATGCAGCCCAACGATCTACTGCCGAGTTTCTCTTCGATCAGGGTGTCGATATCATTATTGGGTCACATCCCCATGTGGTTCAGCCCATGCATGTAACCGAAGACGAAAACGACAAGCGAAGGGTTCTCGTCTATTCACTAGGTAATTTTGTCTCAAATCAAAGGAATGAATATACAGATGGGGGTGTGATTGTTCGACTAGAAATTGAAAAAGAAGGATGCACAACTAAGGTCAAAGATGCAGAATATATGCTAACCTGGGTCTACACCCCGGTCGAGAATGGCAAAAAGAATTATTACGTACTGCCGGCCTCACTATACTCAAAGACCGGTTTGCCAGAACAACTTAGCGGGGCACAGAGCGGTATGGATAGTTATCTTTCCAAGGCCCGTGGAGTAATGAAGAACAACACAGGAATTCAGGAGATTATTGAAGAATGGCCGCTTAGATAAATGCATCAAGCTTATTATTAAGCCACATGATACCTCTACACCGTGGCTTGTGAGCACTTTAGAAGTATGATACGACATGGGGTAATATAAGCTTGCACAATCCCAGCAATTTCATGCAAAACCCTAAATCTAGATAAAACTGTCAAGGCTGTCCGGTGGGACAACCTTGACAGTTTTTGTAAGATCTCTCTGATAACAGTGTCCTTTACTGGGCACAGTATGGAGATAGTAATATTAAATCTACAGAGCCTTAGAGTCTTTCCTCGATCAGGCGAAGGGCTTTACTTATTGCAGTCTGCAATCCTGACGGATTCTTTCCACCAGCTGTTGCAAAGAACTTCTGTCCTCCACCTCCACCGTTTATCTCAGGTGAAACAGCCTTAATCAGTTCAATTGCATCAAGACCCTTTTCCACAAGTTCCTCAGAAATGATTATTGCAATCTGAGCCTTACCATCGGCTTCTACACCAAGGACAGCAGCCATACTGCTATCACATTCTGACCTTAGTTGGAAGGCAATATCCTTGACACTCTTGCTGAATATGGGCTTAAGCTGACAATGCATCAGTTTGACTCCATTAAGCACCTTGGCATCGTCGCTGATATTACGTTTCAGAGCCTGAATTACGCCTTGTTTGAAGGTCTCAACCTCCTTCATCAACTCGGCATTCTCAGATACCAGAGATTCAATTCCCTTACGCAGATCTTTCTGCTTGTGAAGAATCTCTGCAAGTTCCCTTAGTAGGTCATTCTGTGCATACATCAGCTCCTCTGCCTTTTCTCCGGCAACAGCCTCAATACGTCTTACACCTGCAGCAACTGAAGACTCGGCAACTATCTTGAACATGCCAATCTGTCCAGTAGCACTCACGTGGGTACCACCGCAAAGTTCAACCGACTCACCGAAGCGAATAGCCCTGACCACATCCCCATACTTCTCACCAAAGAGCGCCATAGCACCCATTTCCTTTGCTCTGGCAATAGGAATGGCACGGTGTTCTTCGAGAGGTAAGTTCATCCTTATCTCACGGTTTACTTCACGTTCAACCATCCTGATCTCCTCATCACTCATCTTTTGGAAGTGAGAGAAGTCAAAACGCAGATAGTCGGGATGAACTAGTGAGCCACGTTGCTCAACGTGTGTTCCCAATATCTTGCGAAGGGCTTTGTGAAGCAGGTGGGTCGCAGTGTGGTGGTTGGCAGTCATCTGACGCTTACGTACATCAACAACAGCGTTGAACCTGCCACTAACATCAGTAGGAAGCTTGGGTGCAAGGTGAACGATAAGATTGTTTTCCTTCTTTACCTCAGTAATTTCCCACCTCTCACCCTTGGCTTCTATATAACCACAGTCTCCAACCTGACCACCACTTTCTGCATAGAAAGGAGTAATATTGAAGACTATCTGATAAAGCTCCTTGTTCTTTGATTTAACACGACGGTATTTGACGATTTCGACTTCTGCTTCGAGGTGATCATAACCGATAAACTCTTCGGTGTCGTCCTTTCTCAATACCACCCAGTCGTCAGTTTCTACAGCCGTTGCATTTCTTGCTCTGGCTTTCTGTGCTTCCATTTCCTTTTCAAACTCCTCATGGTTGGCTTCAAGGCCGTTTTCCCTGAGGATTAGTTCGGTAAGGTCGTATGGAAAACCAAAAGTATCGTATAGCTCGAAAATCTGTTTTCCTTCAACAGTCTTTGCCCCCTTCTGTTTCCTCTCTTCAATAATCTTATCCAGGAGTTGGATACCTGTTGCAAGTGTACGCAGGAAGGCTTCTTCCTCTTCCCTGATAACCTTCTCGATCAGATCCCTGTTGGCTGCCAGTTCGGCATAAGCCTTACCCATAACTGAGATAAGGGTCTCAACAAGCCTGCACATAAAGGGCTCCTTCATACCAAGGAAGGTATAGGCATACCTTACTGCCCTGCGAAGAATACGGCGAATTACATATCCGGCCTTGTTGTTAGAAGGCAACTGACCATCGCAGATAGCAAAAGATATTGTTCTGATGTGGTCAGCTACAACCCTCATTGCAACATCAGTTTCCCTTGCTGCACCATACTTAATTCCGGCAATATTGCTAATTTCCTGGATTATTGGTTGAAAAACATCAGTATCATAGTTTGATGTCTTACCCTGAATAGCTCTGGTAAGACGCTCAAAGCCCATTCCCGTGTCAATATGCCTTTGTGGTAATGACTCAAGTGATCCGTCAGCCTTGCGGTTATATTGGATAAATACAAGGTTCCAGATTTCAATTACCTCAGGGTTGTCCTTATTGACTAATTGTTCTCCGGGAACCACAGCTCTTGCTGCAGGGTCACGGAGATCGATATGAATCTCAGAACAGGGTCCGCATGGACCTGTATCACCCATTTCCCAGAAGTTGTCTTTTTTATTTCCGTTGACAATCCTATGAGCAGGAAGATGTTTGCTCCAATATTCGAATGCTTCACTGTCGCGTACCAGTCCTTCCTCCGCATTTCCTTCGAATACGGTAGCATAGAGACGATCAGGATCCATCTTCAACACATCAACCAGATACTCCCATGCCCAGTCAATCGCTTCATGCTTGAAATAGTCACCAAAGCTCCAGTTACCAAGCATTTCAAACATAGTATGGTGGTAGGTGTCATGACCTACCTCTTCCAGATCATTATGCTTACCTGAAACACGCAGACATTTTTGTGAATTGGCCACTCTAAGGTACTCAGCTGGCCTGTTACCCAGGAAAATATCCTTAAACTGGTTCATCCCTGCGTTGGTAAACATCAACGTTGGGTCATCCTTTACAACCATTGGGGCTGAAGGAACAATACGATGTTGTTTGGACTCAAAAAATTCCAGAAAACTCTCTCTGATCTCAGATGCTGTCATGTTATTTTAGAAAATACCAGATTAACTGATTGCTCAAATAATTGAAACCTTAATTTTATGCAGGCGTAAAAGACTCTGCTCTAACTGTCGGCACAATCATCCATTTTATTGGTCTCTCAAACACTAAAACTCAAAATATTGAGTTATTAGGGCAGGCAAAAATAAATAATCGACGAGCAAAAATAGATTAATAACCTGATTTTTGCGAGTTGATGGCAAAATTTTATATTTTAGCGACAAATTCAGTGCAGTATGTCAAAAGTAAAGTATAAATACAACCCCGAAACGCTTAGCTATGACAGAGTAGAAACAGGGTTCAAATATTATCTTGGGAAGGCTTTCTCTTTCACTGTTTCCAGTGCTTTTATGGGTTTGGTATTTTTCTTCCTTTACTCCAACATTTTTGAGAGTCCCCGTGAAATTAAGCTTGAGAGGGAGAATGTAAAACTCCTATCCCAATATGAAATAATGGCCAGTAAACTGGATCAGGCTCTTGACGTATTAGATGACATACAACAGCGCGACGAAAACGTTTACAGGGTCATCTTTGAAGCTGATTCAATACCTAATGCTATTCGTAGAGCCGGATTTGGTGGTGTAAACCGCTACCGCTACCTTGAAGATCTAGACAATGCCGAACTGGTAATCAGCACTGCCAAAAAGCTTGATGGCGTAATGAAACAGCTCTACGTCCAGTCCAGATCCTTTGATGAGATTATTGACCTTGCACAACGCAAGGAGGAGATGATAAGATGCATTCCTGCTATTCAACCGATATCCAACAAAGACCTAAAACGCACAGCTTCAGGATGGGGTATGCGTCTCGACCCGATATACAAGACGAACAAGTTTCATGAAGGACTTGACTTCTCAGCTCCAATCGGAACGGAGATTTACGTGACCGGAGATGGTGTTGTCAAGACCGTTCATAAATCTGCAATAGGATACGGCAACTACGTTGAAGTAGATCATGGCTTTGGCTATACCACTCTCTATGCCCACATGTCTGAATTCAAGGTAAGAGTGGGACAAAAGGTCAAACGTGGTGAGGTGATTGGTTTTGTCGGCAATACAGGTAAATCAACAGGCCCCCACCTTCACTATGAAGTAAGAATCAAAGGAAAAGCTGTGAATCCAACGCACTATTTTTTCCAGGACCTTACTCCTGAAGAATATGAAGAAATGATCAGAATCTCTTCCAATAGTAACAGAACCTTTGATTAAGCCATGCCATACAAAGAACCGATTGTAGAAAGACTATACTACTCCATCGGGGAAGTGGCCAACATGTTTAATGTCAACACTTCCCTTATCAGATATTGGGAGAAGGAGTTTGACATTATCAAGCCGCATAAGAACAAGAAAGGCAACAGGCTCTTTACACAACAGGACGTAGACAATTTTCACCTTATCTACCACCTTGTCAAAGAAAGGGGTATGACTTTGAAGGGCGCTAAGTTAAAGCTCAAAGAAAACCGTCATAGTACTGAGGAAAACTTTGAACTTATTAAACGTCTTAAAGAAATTAGGGAAACACTAATATCGATAAGGGACAACCTTTGATATAGCTCTCCCGGATCATTCTTTTCTTCAGCATTAACATTCTTCATTTGCATAAATGAGTGAGCTTATACGTCTTCGAGATATTGCCGGACTCATCGAAAGTGTGGCACCTGCCGCGCTTCAGGAGAGTTACGACAATAGTGGAGTTCAATTGGGCAACCCTGATGATCAGGTAAACGGTGCGCTTATCTGCATTGATGTAACTGAACAAGTTATTGATGAAGCAATCGAACTTGGAGTAAATCTGATAATATCACACCATCCCCTGATCTTTGCAGGAATTAAAAAGATTGGTGATGATGCCACAGGACATATTATCCGCAAGGCTATTAAACACGATATCGCGATTTATTCAGCCCATACAAATATAGACAGCATTACAGGTGGAGTCAGCAGCAGGTTGGCGGACAAGCTGGGCCTAAAGGAACAAAAGATACTGCAACCACGAAAGGACAAGCTTTGCAAGCTGGTAACCTTTGTCCCCCATGCTCAGGCTGAGGAAGTGAGGCAGGCATTGTTTGATGCAGGTGCAGGACACATAGGCAACTATGACAGTTGCAGCTACAACATCACAGGTCAGGGGAGCTTCCGTGGCGGAGATCACTCAAAGCCCTATGTAGGTGAAAAGGGAGTGCTGCACTTTGAACCGGAAACCAGGATAGAAACAATCTTCCCTAATTATCTTGAAGGCCGGGTCATCAATGCACTTCTAGAAGCCCATCCTTATGAAGAAGTGGCATACGATATATATCCACTCAAGAATAGCTGGGACAGGGTCGGTTTTGGAGTCGTTGGGGTATTACCAGAAGCAATGCTGACAGAGGAGTTCCTTCTTTATCTTAAAGAAGTTTGCAAGGCCGGAGTCATCAGGCACACAGCAATAACCACCAAGGAAATCCGCAAAGTAGCACTTTGCGGAGGCAGTGGCAGTTTTCTTCTTAAAGATGCGATCAGGGCCGGGGCCGATATTTTTATATCAGGTGACTTTAAATATCATCAGTTTTTTGAGGCTGAGAATAAGATCATAATAGCCGATATAGGTCATTATGAAAGTGAGCAATTTACTAAAGAAGTTTTTTGTGAGATACTTACAAAAAAATTTCATAATTTTGCACTCCATTTATCACAGGTAAACAGCAATCCTATTAAATACTTATAGCATAATGGCAAAGATGGATTCAAAAACCACAGCTACCGAGGTCAGCGTTGAGGACAAGCTCAAAGCCCTTTTCGACCTGCAAAAAGTAGCCAGCGAGATAGACAAGATAAAAACCCTGAGAGGCGAATTGCCTTTGGAGGTTCAGGATCTGGAAGATGAGATTGCCGGATTGGAGACTCGTATGACCAATCTGCAAACCGACATAAAGAAATTGAACGACGACATTCTTGCCAAGAAAAATGAAATCAAGGATGCCGAATTATTGATCAAGAAATATGAAGCTCAGCAATCCAATGTTCGCAACAACCGTGAATACGATTCACTAACCAAAGAAATCGAGTTTCAAACTCTTGAGATTGAGCTTTGCGAAAAGCGTATCAAGGAGTTTACTGCCGAAATGAAGAGCAAGAATGAGTTGCTTGAGACTTCTGCAAAACTCGTAGAAGAGCGCACTGAAGACCTAAAGGCAAAGAAGGCTGAGCTTGAAGAAATCATTACTGAGACCAGGGCAGAAGAAGAACGTCTGATTGCCAAGTCAAAGGAGATCGAAACCCGTATCGAAGAGCGTCTTTTGACAGCATTCAAGCGTATCCGCAAGAATGCCCGCAACGGACTTGCTGTAGTTACTGTTGCCCGTGATGCTTGTGGAGGTTGCTTTAACAAGATTCCACCGCAACGTCAGCTGGACATCAAGCAGAGAAAGAAAGTTATCGTTTGCGAGTACTGCGGACGTATCCTGGTTGACAACGACCTCTAGGATGTTCTCTAAGGTATAGATATATTCTAAAAAAGAGCCGGACTTGCGTTCGGCTCTTTTTTTTACCATGATCCTCCGGCTCCACCGCCGCCAAAGCCTCCACCTCCAAATCCACCAAAACCACCACCGCCGAAGCCTCCTCCAAATCCTCCACCGAAGGAACCTCGGCCTGATGAAAAGTTCTCCCACGAACCTCCATGTCTTTGTGACATAGAGCCCATCATAGCCATAAGAGTCCAGATTGGAATATCATGCCCTATTGAAGAGCTTTGGATATTTTTGGCACGTGTAACAATAGAAATGATTATTATTATGAATATGATTATAAAAAATGCACCTATTGCAATAGCAACAGAACCTGTCTGTTCGATATATTCATCAGCTGTATATTCACCACGTGTAAGATCCATTATGACAGCAACAGCAGACAGTAACCCGGCATGATAGTCCCCGTTCTTGAACTGGGGAATCATTTCGTTATCAACTATCCTTCGTGCAATGGCATCAGGAACTGCACCTTCAAGACCGTATCCGGTAGCTATAAAAGCCTCTCCCCTTTCACCTACTGAGGGCGGTTTAACTGCAATTACGATACCGTTGTCATTGTCACTTTGTCCTACTCCCCATGAATGTCCAAGTTCGACTGCAAAGTCACCTATTGGATATCCATCAAGAGAACTTACTGTGACGATGACAACCTGAGTAGAAGTCTCCCTGGCAAATTTTGCCAGGGTTTCCTCAAGTTGTCTTTCAGCTGAAGCATCCAGAATATTTGCATAGTCATTCACCAGTCTTGGAGGCTCGGGTTTTGGTGGGATTACATTAGCACTAAGAGCCCCAAAGGTGCACACCGCAAATAATATAGAAAAAAGTATCCTCTTCATAGTCCAGCCATTATTTACCAAATGAAATCTCATCACTCAACTCATTGCGGTCATCACTCATATAGGGGAAATATGCCTTAAGCTGTTCTCCGGCCATTGAAATCCCTTTCACAATACCACCCGTAATATCACCCTGTTTGAAATACTCTATCATAGCCTGCTTGGCGCTCTCCCAGAAATCAGATGCTACAACAGCATTAATTCCGGCATCACCAAGTATTGAAAATACATGATCCTCAATGGCAAGGTAGAACAGAACTCCGTTCCTCTTCTCCGTTTTATGCATTCCCAATTTTTCAAACAGGTAGGCCGCCCTGTCCATAACATCTTCAGGACACCTCAACTCAATATGCACCCTGATCTCACCGGATGTATTAAGTTCAGCCTGTTTGACTGCTTCTACAATTTGAGTCTTATCCTTATCGGAGAAATACTGTTGAGCCATAACGCTAAAATTGTACTTCAGGAGCCTTTTCAGCACCAGACTGGGCTTCAAAATAGGGCTTACGTTCGAACTTAAAGAGAGAAGCCATTATAACCTGAGGGAACTTGGAGATGTAAGTGTTATACACCCGTGTAGCCTCATTAAACCTGTTGCGCTCCACTGCAATCCTGTTTTCAGTGCCTTCAAGCTGTGCCTGTAAATCCAGGAAGTTCTGATTAGCCTTAAGATCAGGGTACTGCTCAACAACAACCATCAGTCTTGACAATGCAGAAGACAGACCTTCCTGCGCTTCTTGAAACTGACGCAAGGTCTCATCATTAAGTTCGTCAACTGACAGGTTGATTCCGGTTGCCTTGCTCCTGGCTTCAACAACACCTTCGAGGGTTTCCTGTTCGTGAGCTGCATAACCCTTAACAGTGTTTACAAGATTGGGTATCAGGTCAGCCCTGCGTTGATACACATTTTCCACCTGCGCCCACTGAGCATCAACTCCCTCCCTGAGTTCAACCATTTTATTGTAACCACAACTGCTGAAAAAAGGGATGGCAAGTATTACCAACACTACAAAGCGAATTAGTCTCATAGTCTGTTTAGATTATTAGTTTTCGGATTTATTTATCAATACCAAATAAGCGCTTTACAACTCCCCCAAAGGACTTCTTACGGGCATCCTCATACTGCTTGAGATAGTCCACTTTTACATCAGGATTAATTGCCTGATAAATCTCACCCCAACCCGGAAAACCAAAGACTACCCTGTCGTCAATAAACAAATCGGCATGTATCTTTCTGCTCTGACCGGGTTCAAGTACTTCACCTGGATAACTGCAATTAACAGCATAGAATTCTATCCCGTTTTTGCGGCAATACTCAACTGCCTCATCAAGCAACTTTCCATCCCGGTATGTCCAAAGAATTAGCTGATGCCCATCATTCTGAAGGGCCTTAAGTGTTTCAAATGCAAAAAAACGAGGCTTCCCTATTTCGGGATAGCGATGCTCGACAATAGTACCGTCAAAATCAACTGCAATAACCATATATAAAATCTTATTACTCGGTGTCTTCAGATTCTGTCTCCTCTTCAACAGGAGGCAGCAATAAATCCTCTATCTTTTCCCCCGAAGGGATATTAAGCAAATAAGCCACCAGGGCCAGCAATAAGATATACAAAAATGCTGAATGCTTAGTCAAAATATATGCGATAACTGCAATAACGGAAACCAAAACCAGTAGCATCAATTTCTGCCTGAATCCTTTCATATAAAGCAAGAAACGCTCATCCGGGTTTTTTACGTCGTTCATCTGCGCAAGCTTTTTATTGTGAAGGTAGAAAGCAAGGGGAACCAGCCCAAGTGCAAGTAGTACAACTATGGACTTGGTGTTTTCAACCTGGACAATGGAAAACTTAAGTAATGGTGCTGTAAGGGGAGCTACTACCAGCCCTACTAGCCCAAATAGCAATATGGACAGAAGTCCCAGCGCAAAAAACTGCTTTAATGACTTAATATTTTTCATCATAGGGTATTCTCAAATGGCAAACGGTTAACAAGTGAACGACCAAGGGTGACCTCGTCGGCATAAGCAAGCTCATCACCTATGGCAACACCTCTGGCAATCGTCGTTATTTTAACGGAACAATCCGAAATTTTTCGATAAATATAAAAATTGGTAGTATCCCCCTCCATTGTAGCACTTAGGGCAAAAACAACCTCTTTTACGCCTCCTGTCCTTACCTTGTCTATAAGGGGGTCGATATTCAGATCATCAGGCCCTATCCCGTCCATTGGTGATATTACACCTCCCAGAACATGATAGACTCCACCATATTGCTGGGTATTCTCAATTGCCATTACATCCCTCACGCTTTCGACAACACAAACTAGACTGTGGTCGCGCCTTGGATTGCTACAGATGCTACAGACATCAGCATCCGAGATATTATAGCACTCCTTGCAATACCTGATCTCTTCACGCAGGAGCCTTATTGATTCGGCAAACTTGTTGACATCCTCCTTCTTCTCCTTCAGCAAAAACAAGGCAAGTCGCATTGCAGTCTTGGGACCGATACCGGGCAACCTCGACAGTTCATTAACTGCGTTCTCCAGTAAAAGCGACGGATACTGCGAATTGTTCATACACTCTTTATTTCAGTGACAACAAAGGTAATAAAAATACATGCCCTGTAAAGAAAAACTCCGACGCCCATTGATAACTCATGCGACGTACATTGTATACCTCAACAAATCATGATATATCTGAATGCCCCAGGCCTCAATATCTCAACCTAGTCCTATTAATTTCGAATACTACCTAATTGAAAAAAAATCCTTTCTTTGCATGAAATAATACATTTCCAAATGAATTATATGACAGTTGCGGCAATCATCGTCGCCTATTTCCTGGTCCTGTTCATAATAGCATACATTACCGGCCGCAAGGCCGATAATGCCTCTTTCTTTCTTGGAAACAGACGTTCTCCATGGTACATTGTGTCGATTGGTATGGTTGGCTCTTCAATTTCCGGGGTGACCTTTATATCAGTACCGGGATGGGTGGCAGATAGCAGCCTTACTTATCTCCAAATGGTTGCCGGTTTTGTATCAGGATATTTTGTCATTGCATTAATATTGCTGCCCCTGTATTACAGGCTCAAATTAACCTCGATATACAGCTATCTCAACGATCGTTTTGGTCATAACAGTTATAAATCAGGGTCGCTGCTCTTTATAGTATCAAAAACTGTCGGTGCATCTGCCAGATTATACCTTATGGCAAGCGTACTGCAACTGGCCCTCTTTGATGCCTTAAATGTACCTTTCTGGCTTACCGTTGTGTTTGCTATTGGTATGATTTGGATTTACACCTTTCGCGGTGGGATTAAAACCGTCATCTGGACAGATATGCTCCAGACACTTGCTATGCTCGGGGCAGTAGCCATCACAATAATTTATATTGGTAGTGAACTGTATCCCAACTTCTCATCAATGGTCAAGGGCATTGCCTCAAGCGATATGTCCGGTATTTTTGTGTGGGATCCAGGTTCACCCAGACATTTTTTGAAGCAGTTCCTCTCCGGAGCTTTTATCACAATTGTAATGACCGGACTCGATCAGGATATGATGCAAAAGAATCTCACCTGCAAAAGCCTGAAAGAAGCCCAAAAGAATATGTACTGGTACGGCTCTGCCTTCCTGCCTGTCAACCTACTGTTCCTTAGCCTGGGAATATTACTTTATATCTATGTCAATAATTTGGGTATAGCCACACCGGAGAGAGCCGATGACTTATATCCTATGCTTGCCCTGGGCAATTACTTCCCTCCTGTCGTTGGAGTCCTGTTTATTATCGGACTTGTAGCTGCGGCATATTCGAGTGGTGACTCGGCTTTAACATCACTTACTACAGCATTTTCAATAGATATCCTGGGGATAGACAAGATGCCTGCCAAAAAGGCCAAAAGACTAAGAATGCTGACCCATATTGGGTTCTCCATTTCTACCATACTTGTAATACTGGGTTTCCGTGCCCTGCAGCAGGATAGTATCATCGATACAATTTATGTACTTGCTGGCTATACCTATGGTCCTCTGCTGGGACTCTACTCTTTCGGTCTGTTTACCAAATACAGGATACGTGACAAGCTTGTAGTGATAGCTGCCATACTGCCTCCGGTATTAACTGGAATTCTCGACTTCAACTCGATGAACTGGTTTGGCTTTGCGTTTGGTTATGAGAAGCTTATGATTAATGGAGCTCTGACCTTTCTAATTCTATGGCTAATCAGAACAAAGGAAAAGGCCAGTTAATTGAAGTACTAAACCTGCTCAGCAATCCAAAGCATATCCAAATAAAAGGTATTGATTTCCCGACTCAATCATTACTCTGAACTTAGGCTTAGTCTACACAGTAATTAAATTTCGGATTCTTGTGTCTTATTTTATATTGCAGTATATTTGCATTGTGACTTTTAAGTCACAATAATTAAAACTACGCACAATGACACAATTTCTTATTGTACTTGGGATGGCAGTGATATTTGTGGGGCTTGCATTTGCAGGATTAGCCATAAAAGCAGCCATAAAGAAAGGTTCACAGCTTACAACCTGTTCCGGAGGCTCAACCGACGGTATTTGCGGCTGTGGAAGCAATGCTTCTTCATGCTCTACAGCAACTGAATAAATCAAACAGAAATAAAATAAGGCTGTCTTGGGTCTTCCCTGACCAGCCCTATTCTTTCATTCTATGACCAGGGACTTAAACCCTTCAGTCATATACAATCCATATTCATCTTCATCAGAATGGAAGATAAAACAGGCTTCCACTCCCTTAATACCTTCAACAAACTCACGAGCTCTGTTAAGACCCATGACCATGCAAGCAGTAGCATAGGCATCTGCCGTCATACAATCCTGAGCAATTATTGATACACTAAGTAAAGAATGATCAACCGGGAAGCCGGTTTTTGGATCTATAATATGCGCAAATTTCTTCCCGTCCTGAATATAGAAGTTACGGTAATTACCACTTGTTGCAATTGCCAAACCTGAGAATGAGATCACCATCTGCAAATCCCTTGACTCAGTAGGAAGACCATCAATTGGTTTGTCTATACCTACACGCCAAGGCTCAGAGCGACGATTTACCCCCATTGATCTCATCTCGCCACCTATCTCTACAAGGTAGTTTTCAACACCCTTCGACTCAAAGAACTCTGCAACAACATCCACAGCATAGCCTTTTGCAATGGCGCTGGCATCAAGCATTATCTCAGGTCTTTCCTTTACGATCACACCATCCTGCAATCTCAACTTGTCCATTCCCACAAGCAGCATAAGACTGTCTATAAGTTGGGCACTTACACTGTCCTTGTTACTGAAACCAAAGCCCCATGCATTAACAAGAGGAGCAACTGTCATATCAAAAGCACCATCAGTCTGCCTGTAAATCCTTATTCCCGTATTGAATACCTTCAGGAAGAAACTATCGGGTACAACCCCAGTATCATTTCGGTTAATTCGGCTAATAACCGAACCAGTGTCAAAGGTTGACAAGGAACTGTTAAAGGAAGCCAATAGCTCACGGACTTCCTGATGATAATCAATCGGGCTTTGGTATATAAGGCTATAGGTAGTACCAAAGACAGATCCCAGATTATCCCTATAAACAGTTTTGGGTGCACAAGCACCCAAAACCGAAATCACTAGTATTGTAAATCCGAAGAGTAATCTTCTCATCGTCTTCAATAATCTTTAAGAACCAAAATCGTCATATGCAATCATTTCCTTGGATACACCAAGATCATAAAGCATCTTGTTGACAGCTTCGTTCATCATTGGTGGTCCGCAGAGATAGTATTCGATTTCTTCAGGTTCAGGATGCTTAGACAGATAATTATCATAGATAACCTTATGGATAAATCCGACAGGACCTGTCCAGTTGTCTTCGGGCTGTGGTTCAGAAAGTCCGATAGTAAACTTAAAGTTGGGGAATTCCCTTTCGATAGCCCTGAAATCCTCTTCGTAGAATATTTCCTTTACTGAACGTGCACCATACCAGAAAGTAACCTTACGACCAGTCTTAAGAGTATGGAACAGGTGGAACAGGTGAGAACGCATAGGAGCCATACCTGCACCACCACCGATAAACATCATTTCGCGATCAGTTTCCTTGAGGAAGAATTCACCGTAAGGACCTGAGATAGTCACCTTGTCACCCGGTTTGCGTGAGAAAATATATGATGAACATATACCGGGGTTAACCTTCATAAAGCCACCATTTACCCTGTCAAACGGAGGAGTAGCTATACGAATGTTTAGCATAATGATATTGCCTTCTGCAGGGTGGTTAGCCATAGAGTAGGCACGATAGGTTGCCTCAGGATTCTTCATCTTAAGATCAAACATCTTGAACTTTTCCCAATCGGGTCTAAACTTTTCGTCGATATCCATGTCCTTGAAATCAACTTCAATCTTGGGTACATCGATCTGGATATAACCTCCTGACTTGAAGTCAAGTTTTTCACCTTCTGGCAACTTAACAACAAACTCTTTGATATAGGTAGCAACATTTCTGTTTGACACCACAGTACATTCCCATTTCTTGATTCCCAGGACTTCGTGAGGGACCTCCATATTGATATTATCCCTTACCTTAACCTGACAGGCAAGCCTCCAGTTCTCAGCCTGTTCCTTACGTGTAAAGAAACCAGTCTCGGTTGGGAGTATTGAGCCTGCACCTTCAGGAACACGGCAGCGACACATCGAACATGTACCACCTCCACCACATGCTGAAGGAAGGAAGATCTTATTGTTACCAAGTGCAGAAAGAAGACTTTGACCGGGATCCACTTCTAGAATTTTCTCCCCGTCATTAATGTTGATTTTCACTTTACCCTGTGGGGTAAGTTTGGCCTTTATATACAAAAGTAGCACCACAAGCAGTATTATTACTGCAAAGAAGGCAATTACAGAGGCAATTATCACCGAAGTCTGTATTGCTAATAAAAATAGATCCATTATCGTTCTGTTTATCTGATTCTGACTACAACTGAATACCCATAAAGCTCATAAATGAGATAGCCATCAAACCGGTAACAATAAATGTAATACCGAGACCTCTCAGAGGAGCAGGAACATTGGAATACTGTAGTTTTTCACGTATCGCAGCAATACCTACTATAGCCAGCAACCAACCAATGCCTGAACCTAGACCAAAAACGGTAGCTTCGCCAATTGTAGCATAAGCTCTTTCCTGCATAAACAAGGATCCACCCATAATCGCACAGTTTACTGCAATCAAAGGAAGGAAGATACCAAGAGAGTTGTATAATGCCGGAGCAAACTTTTCAACAACCATTTCAGTAATCTGAACCATTGCAGCAATAACCGCAATAAACATTATGAAACTAAGGAAGCTGAGGTCGATATCAGCAAATCCTTCACCCAGCCAGGATAATGATCCGGCCGACAATACATAGTTCTGCAGCAGCCAGTTAATGGGTACTGTAACTGTAAGTACGAATACCACAGCTATACCCAGGCCCAACGAAGTCTTGACTGTCTTTGATACCGCCAGATATGAACACATACCAAGGAAGTATGCAAATATCATATTGTCGATAAAGATAGACTTGACGAATATATTCAGTAAATTTTCCATCACATTAAGCTTTTAATACTGTCAATCTATGACTCGATTAGTTCCTTATTGCGGGCTCTCTGTACCCAAATGATCAGTCCAACAACTATAAGTGCCATTGGAGGCAGGATCATCAACCCGTTATTTACATATCCCAATTCGTAGAAAGCTTGTGGAATAATCCTTTTAGCTCCAAAGACAGGTAGTGTTAAAATACCTGTACCAAGGATCTCACGTACAAATGCAACGATAATAAGGATAATACCATAGCCGGCACCATTACCAATTCCGTCAAGGAAGGAGGGCCAAGGTTTGTTGCCCATTGCAAAGGCTTCCAAACGACCCATCACAATACAGTTGGTAATAATTAGTCCGACGAAAACCGAAAGCTGTTTACTTACTTCATAGGCAAATGCTTTCAGAATCTGGTCAACAATAATAACCAGTGCTGCAACTACAACCAGCTGAACAATGATCCTTATTCGTGAAGGGATACTATTACGTATAAGAGAAATAACAAGGTTAGAAAATCCAACAACGAAAATTACTGATACCGCCATTACTATAGCAGGTTCAAGTTTAGCTGTTACGGCAAGTGCGGAGCAGATACCAAGCACCTGAACCGTAACTGGGTTTTGCAATCCCAAAGGTCCTGTAAGCAGCTTCAGGTTCTTTGAGGAAAATAAGGGCTCTTTTTCACTACTCATGGCTCTTCCTTTCAATATTTTTTAGAAAATTCTCATATCCTTTAAAGTAATCAGCCAGCATCTTTTCAAGACCTTTGCTGGTAATGGTTCCTCCGGAGATTCCGTCAACCTCATGTGTATTTGCTGGATCTGCAGAACCTTTAACAACAGATATTCCCTCTAGTACACCATTCTCAAATATCTGCTTACCGGGAAACTGAGACTGAAATTTTTCACTTTCAATTTCAGCACCCAAACCGGGAGTTTCTCCCTTGTGGGAATACACAGCTCCGTACAGGGTATTGCCATCAGAATTGATAGAAACATAACCCCAGATTGGTCCCCACAGACCGGCACCTCTAACTTCAAGTATGTATTTTACGTCTCCATTGTCAAGGTGGGCTTCAAAAACAGGATATAGACGATCTTCAATAGGTTTGCGAATCTCCTCGGCCAAATTAACACCCAAGGCTTGACCGCTTACTTTCTCCCCCTTGAAATTTACAACGTAGTTATTCTCGCCAATAAGCTTATCAAACAGTTGCTCAGCATTGCTTGCATCTGATTCAATATTTATAGACTGAAGAATACTGGTTTTCTTTGCTACAAGCTCATTCCTGTCCTGAATAGGCTTCAGTCCGGTAGCTATAAAGGCAAGTAATGCCGCTACAACAATGACAAGTATGGAAGCGTAAATAATTATATAGCTATTTCCTTCTTTATTCATGGTCTTATTCTTTAAGTCTTATGCTTTTACTACTCCACGCTTCATTCTCCGCTTGATATTTGCTTCAACTACATAGTAGTCAATCAGCGGTGCAAATGTGTTCATCAACAATATCGCAAGCATCATACCCTCGGGATATGCAGGGTTGACAACACGGATAAGTATAGCAAGAACACCTATCAGGAAGCCGTAGATCCACTTACCTGTCTCTGTACGAGTTGCTGATACAGGATCTGTTGCCATAAACACAGCACCAAAAGCAAAACCGCCAAGGCAGAGATGCTGAATTGCCGGAATATGCATCAATTCATTTGCGCTTTGAGCACCAAGCTCATTTAAGGTAAGTCCCATAAGGAAACCACCGGCAACAACAGAAAGAATAATCTTCCAGCTGCCAACACCTGTGATAATCAGAATCAGCGCTCCTATCAGTATTGCAAGTGTTGAAGTTTCACCAATAGAACCAGGTATGGTTCCTATAAAGCTCTCAAGAAGAGAATAACCTACAGTACCTCCTGTTGCTGCGACACCAAGAGCAGTAGCTCCTGTTGTGGCATCAACGCCAGGCATTTCAGCAATGCCTGAGATCCATACCATACTTCCTGACATTTGTGCAGGATATGCAAAGAACAGGAAGGCACGTGCAAGCAGTGCAGGGTTCCAGATATTCATACCAGTTCCACCAAATACTTCCTTACCCAGAATAACTGCAAATGCAGTAGCAACTGAAACCATCCAAAGAGGAATCTCAACCGGCAGGATAAGTGGAATAAGAATACCTGATACAAGGAAGCCTTCATTAACCTCATGACCACGGATCTGTGCGGCAGCAAACTCAATTCCAAGACCTGTGGCATAGGAAACTACTACTATAGGTAATACTTTTATCAAACCGTGAATCACATTCTGCCAGAAGCTTGAATCCTCTCCAAGAATAGCAAAGTGCTGATATCCGGTATTCCAGATACCAAACAGGAAAGCAGGCAGTACAGCGAGTATTACTACACTCATAGTACGCTTAAGATCCATAGCATCACGCACATGAACCCCGCTCTTACTGGTGGTATTGGGTACAAATAAAAAGGTCTCAAACGCATCAAAAGTAGAATGAAGCCATGCAAAGCGGCCACCCTTCGAAAATTGAGGTTTGATATTATCCAAAAATTTTCTTAAACCCTTCATTGGTAATTATTTTGAAAATTAGTTGCCCAGTTCTTTTATCATAACTTCAATGCCTTCACGCAGGATTTTCTGAAGCTCCAGTTTTGAGACATCAACAAACTCACACAAGGCAATGTCTTCCTCAACTACCTCAAAGATACCCAGTTGCTCCATCTTGTCAACATTGTTGGCAAGAATGGCCTTAATCAGTTGCTCAGGAAGGATATCCATAGGCATTACTTTATCATAGGCCCCTGAAACCACTATTGCACGAAGTCCACCATTCAGGTTGGCATTCAACCTATACTGCTTCTTCTTGCACAACCAGCTAAAGAAGGTGCGTGAAACGCTGAACTTGCCAAAGCCCGGAGCAGCCCATCCCATAAATTCATAATCATCACCTTCAGGTATTACTGTAACCTGTGTGTTATAAAATGCAAGATAACCGTCAGCAGCTATATGGGTTCCAGTCAATACATTTCCTGAAATAATTCTCAGACTGCCTTCGTTGAGATTTCCCTTAAGGAGTTCGCCAACTGCAGCACCTAAACGATAACGGTAGTAAACCGGCTTTTTAACTTCTGACCCACACAAAGCTACTACTCTCGAGAAGTCATGCTTGCCATGCAGGAAGATACCTCCTATTGATACTATGTCCTGAGGATTGATAACCCAAACTTTTTCTCCCTTATTGATAGGGGATACGTGGTTAATCTGAACTCCTACATTTCCTGCTGGGTGTGGTCCGGCAAACCTGTGAATCTTAACTCCCTGAAGACTGTTGAACAACTTGGAAGCTGAATCTGCACTAATACCAATATGAACCTCAGGAGCAAGCTTCTTTAATGCCTCAATACCTGCCTTGAACGCATCTTCTTGTCCGGAAAGAACAAATTCCACATCTGGAGCCAGAGGTGCGGTATCAAATCCCGAAATAAATACAGCCTTAGGACTATCGGCAGGATTAGCTATAATGTCATAAGGACGCTGACGTAGATATGGCCATGCACCTGAATTCAGAAGAATTTCAATAATCGACTCCCGACTAAGAGAAGCAGGGTCACCTGCTTTGATTTCAAGGTATTCATCCTTGTGATCATTTTCGATCACAACCTCAAGAATCTTGCGGCGTTCACCCCTTATAATTGCTTTCAATGTTCCGCTAACAGGCGAAACAAACTTTACTTCAGGATGACTTTTGTCGAAAAAAAGCACAGTACCTATTTTGACCGGATCACCCTCCGCAACGACCATCTTTGGTGTAACACCATGAAAGTCAGTAGGCTTAATGGCAAACAGACCTGGCAACTGGGCCTGTCCGAAAACCTTTTCGGCCTTTCCCAATAGTGGTATGTTAAGCCCTTTCTTTATTTTTATCACCTCAGACATACTTGATTTTTGTTTATAATTTGCCCCAAAAATACATAAAGATTAGTAGTTTGCAATATTTATTTCGGGGATAAAACCATTCATTATGAGCACGAAAAATTCATACATCTTTGTCCTTAATAAAGCTAATTACCTAATTAAGAACAAATACGGATTTTTTTCTTTAAAATATTTAGTGACGCTCTGCTCGCTTTTTACAATATTTAACCAAATTGATGCTCAAAATAGTCTCAAGGATTATGTTTCTCCTGCCTTAAAAACGGTTCAGCTTCACCGTAACGATTGGCCTCTCTCCTATCCAATAATCCGTCTGGGGAGTGATCAAACGCTTGTACTGTCATTTGATGAACCCGGAAGTCAAATCAAAGACTACTACTACACCATTGTGCACTGCGATGCACAATGGAATCCATCCCCATTGATGCCGACTGATTACATCCAGGGTGTTCCCGTTAACCCAATAACTGACTACTCATACTCTTTTAATACTACAATGGATTATGTACATTACCAACTGAGCTTCCCCAACCTTTCAATTAGACCTCTGATTTCCGGAAACTATGTCCTCGAAGTTTTTGAAGGTCCTACAGGTGGAAAGACAGTCCTCCGTAAACGATTCTATGTAAATGAACCTCTTGTAAAGATTGAATCCTATGTCCGCAACAGACAAAGTTCGGCAACCGAACCTGATTATCAGGAGATAAACTTTGAAATCATCCATAAGGGACTGTCGATAAACAATCCCGTGGAAGAAGTAACGGTAACAGTAATGCAGAATGGCCGCACTGACAATGTAATTAGTGGTCTTCGCCCCCGTTTCTTCGGGGGCGACAGGATGGACTTCAACTTTATACGGGAGACTGAGATGGAAGCCGGTAACGAATTTCGCTATCTGGATATTCGTTCTTTTCGCTTCTATACTGACAGGATTGAAGAAATAGTATTCGAAGACCCATTTTACCATGTAAGTGTGGTACCCGAACGTCCTCGATTCCCTTCAAGTTATCAGTATCGTCAGGATCTCAACGGACGTTACTATATCGAAGCAGATACAAGAGAGAATCCTGATACCGAAGGGGATTATGCTTTTGTACATTTCAGGCTATTTTGCGACATACCTTTTATATCAAAACGGATCTATATTAACGGAGCTTTGACAAACTGGCTTCTCGACAGTTCCTCTGAAATGGAATATGACCCAGTGATAAATGCATACCGAACTACCCTGATGCTTAAGCAAGGTTACTATAATTACCAGTATGTAATGGTTGAAAGAGGGGAAACCCAGGGGGAAGTTTTCCAGCTTGAAAACAGTTACTATGAGACAGAAAACGACTATCTAATACTTGTGTACTACAGGAAGCAGGGAGAAAGAACTCACAGACTTATTGGTGCCGAGGTGATAAATTCGGCAAGGAGCTTGCAAGGCTCAGGTAAATAATACTTACTTTTGCGTCAGGTAGGTAGTGAAGTCGTCAGCCTGCCGATACCTAAGAACTGTTACCATGAACTGGACAGACAAATTAAAGCTCGTAATCCCCCTGCTTCGCAACAAGTTTGTGCTAACAGGGCTTATATTTATTGTCTGGATGTTGTTCTTTGACCAGAACAACCTGATCGACAGGTTTTCTCTTGCGGCTAGAATCAAGGATTTGGAGAAGCAGAAAGAACATTACCAGCAGCAGATTCTCGAAAACCGGACTAAGATGGAGGAGTTACGTAGCAATCATGAAAACCTTGAGAAATTTGCCCGTGAGGAATACCTGATGAAAAAAGACGACGAAGAATTATTTATTATTATTGAAGACTAGAATCCCTGATGAAAACTGACAGGTTGTTTTCTATTCTATATACTGCCGGAATGGTTCTCGTATTGGCCGGTGTAATAATACATCTTTCCGATATATCCTACGCATATCTGTTAGTGGCAATAGGTCTTCTGCCTGTAATAGGAATCAGGATTTACAATCTATCAAAGAGTAGTTCTGCCGACCATCGTAAGCATATGATACACGTTATGAGTTCGCTTGCCCTCGCTGCTGCATGTGTATCAATCTATTACGACACAACACACTGGGTAGTATTCATATTAATCTTCGTGGTGCTTGACCTTTACATCAGCTTCAGAGGACTCAAGGGATAAAAAGTGGATTAGCCTTCTCATACTGTCTGTAACAGTCCAACAGTTCTTCCTCAGTCAATAAATCTTCAGCCGGCAATCCCATCCTGAGAGCCAGTTCAGCAGCCGCATCAAACACCGGAGACTTCTCAAAGAAATATTTATGTACATAGTTGAGGTACTTGACCACCCTAAAAGCGTTAAACACCTCAAAAAATCTCTTTGCAAATACAGCCTCGGAAGAGCAGCCAGCTTTTAACACATCGATATCATCAAAAAAGCCACTATTTAGCAAATAGCTTCTTACAGGACCCTCAAGCTTATAAGTCCATGATTCATACTGGTCAGAACTAAGACCATAAAGTTCATCTTTAATATCAAACAAACCTTTTAAATGCTCATATGCCCTCAGGTTATGACTCAGTCCAGCATTGCCCCTGCCCTCGACATGTGCAGTTACTGATGCACCAGTACCGAAAATAACCCTGTCTGATACCCGTGGAGACGGCCTGACCACAGTGCTGTTTATCTCCCCAAAATTGCCAAGTGGAATTAGCTTCTGAAGAAAATAGAAATCCTCCCCTGCCTGCTTGCATGGTACACCCCCTGCTCTAGCATAGGCAACTGCTCTAGTAGCTATTGCAGACCCAAGCGAATGAAAGGGATAAATAAAACCTGTCCATCTATGTGCTTGCCTCATATAACGCAGATGCAATTCATAGCAACAGATTGCCTCATATACCTCATCAGAAAACTCATCTCCGTGCAAAGGATGCTCAAAGTAAATATTGGCGGCAGACCTTTCTTCAACAGAAAACCACTCCTCTAAAGCTCTGAAATAGTTTGCCTCTACAATAGAATCAGCATCAAGAGTTACTATTGTACCAAAGGGGCGATTCTCCCTCAGATAAAATTCGGCAGCCGCATCCATACCAATCTTCCGCGCAGCACCAGCACCAAAGATCTTTTTTGGAAGCCCCCAGGCTTCCAAAACATCAAACTCCATCCAGTCAGGAGCATTAGTTATGGCATTTTTCACCATAGTCCGCTGTCCTTCCACATCAACATCAAGATCCTTGTATCCGGAATTTAACACCACTACAATCCTGACCTTTCCTGCAACCGGAGGTTCACATCCCATTAGATTCCTGATAGTCCGAGGCAAAAACGCCTCTTCCTTATAAGCAGGAATGACAACTATAATAGCTATATCAGTACCCTGCTTCAGACTACCATATTTCAATGGATGTCTTGAAAGGTACTTTCCAAGTATCTTACAGGCTTTATCGTGTGAAATCATCTGAGGCAGTGTAAAGACTTAAAAATAGAGGCCGTCCTGTAAATAAGACGGCCTCTGGGAAAATTACGTTATATAAGGGCATCTATGCATCCATAGCCGAGGCCCTATATTGATAAGTTTACTTTTTAGCAGCAGCGTATCTTTCATTAAGCTTTGCAACAACATCATCAGTAACATCAAATACTGAATCAGCATATAGCAGGTTGTCACCCATGGTATTGCTCAATACCATACTGTAAGATTTTTCCTTGCAATAATCCTTAAGGAAATTTGTTATAGTATCGCGGAGCTGTTGATTCATTGTATTTTGAGCTTCCATCAGATCATTTGTAAGCCTGGTGTTTAGAGCCTGAAGTTCTTGTTCCTTCTGACGCAGGCGACGCTCTTCACTTTGTGCTCTGTCAAGTGAAAGAAAGCCATTGTTTTGTAGCTTCCTTTGAAACTCCATCATATCTTGTTCAAAAACCCTGACACGCTCATTAAAATCAGTGCGAGAAGATTCTTCTTTCCTGATAAGCTCTTCGCTCAGTTCACGAGCCAAATCATACTTTATTATAAGTGAGTCAGTATTGACAAAAACAATTCCCATTTCAGCAGCAGCAGATCCATTGACATTATCTGAGCCTTGCTGGGAACCTTTTCTATCAGATAATACAATAACAAAAAGAGCAATGACAGCTACAGCCAGAATCACATTGATTATTAATGATGTGTTTTTCATCGTTTCTATATTTGTTTATTAAGTGGGCCGCAATTATTGAATCACAAATATAAACTTATAACAAACATATAAAAACGATTTACATTTAATTTTTCGAACACCCGACCAAAGTTAAAACAAGGTACGTCTGGGCTGTACTTTGTTGGATCTGGACTCACCAAGACCATAGCCTGGTTCGCTACAAGGTATCGGACCACGTGGTATGCTAACTGATGGATTTCTTTTAAATCTGTAGATAAGTGAGAACTCATTACTCCCCCCACTATATCCGGCAAGGCCAGAAATACTAAGATCATAGCTGTATGCCAGATAAAGAGGGCCAAGGTTAATACCCAGACTAAATATTATAGCATCGTTATTTATAAGTTCTTCACTGCTGACTCCGGGTATGCCCCTGTACCAGATACCTGCTTCAATTGGATTGGCATACCAATAAACACCAAGGTCCAACTGTTGAAAGCTCATCTGTTTACGATACATAAATGCAAGAGTAGCACTTTGTTCGTCACGAAAACGGCTCTGCTCCTGGTAAACCCATTTACCCCCACCATAGACAACAGTCTTCATAGGAAGATCTGTCTCAACATCGGTGAAACCAATATCATTCTTTACAAGATGGTCAAGTGTAAAGCCAACCCAGAAAAAATTTGAATATACCATAGCGGATGCAGCTGCATCAAGCTTCTTGTATTGTTCAACAGGAAATTCAGCATTAATCCATGGAAAGGTCTCCCCTCCGGGGCCTACCTGTGTCAGCTTTGATGGGTCTATTTTTCGTTCAGCATACCTAAACTCCAGACCCGGTCTTACAAACAAATTTTCAGTTACTGCTAGTTCATAAGCATAGACCAGCCCAAGGTTCTGAGTAAGAAGCTGACCTCCTCCCTGGTCATCCCTTACAAACAGCAAACCAACCCCACTATTAAAATTGCTCAGGTATTCGTCATACGATGCTGCAATTGTCCTGAATGTACTTCCAAGTCCGGGCCACTGATCCCTGTAATTCAAAGTAAGCCTTCCGCCACTTGTAAAACCGGCAAACGAAGGACTAAGGTAAAGGGGCGCCGAATACACCTGCGAAAAGGACACGTCCTGCCCCATTACCGGACTTATATTCATACAAAGTTGCATCACCACAGCCGCAGCCAAAATGAATACACTTGCTCTATGTTTGATACTAAGCATCATTATCTTACTAGCACAAATAGTTTCTATCGAACCAATAATACATTTCCTGTTTTTCTGAACTCCCTGCCATTGACATACTTACCTGTGGCCAGGTACACATATACACCCTGCGGTGCAAGTTGTCCTTCATACATACCGTCCCAACCGTTGTTGATATCGTCTGTCACAAAGATTCTTTGACCCCAGCGATTGAAGATCTCAAGCTTAAATTCTGCTACATCAGAATATGCAGGCTTGAAGACCACAACATACTCGGCAGATGGATCTACTGCTCCTGAAGAACCTCCAGGACGCGGTTTGAATGCATTGGGGAACACTACAAAGCCTTGCAGCTCGGCAGTGATGGCATCTTCCATTGTAAAGGTATCAGTACATCCCTGTAGGCTGGTTACAGTCAGAGTGACATCAAATACTCCTTCCTCCTGATATTCATAAGATGGATTACGTTCCGAAGAAACACCACCGTCCCCAAAGTCCCACATCCATGAAACAGCGTCAGTTGAAAGATCATAGAAACGCGCTTTATCACCTGGTATGTAAACAACCTGTGGATTAACCGTGAAATAAGCCACCGGATGATCATATACTACTATGGTCTTAGTAAACAATCCATCATTTCCGTCCGGACCTGGTGAAGTAAGTACTACCTGGTAAGTACCGGGTTTCTCAAACACATGAACCGGGTTCCTGTCTCCCGAAGAGTTACCATCACCAAAGTCCCAGTGATAGACTGAACCACCCACAGAGTAATTTGTGAATTGTACCCTGAGTGGATAACATCCTGAATTGACATCAGTAATAAAGGCCGCATCCGGAACTGGTCTGTAGTCAACACTAACCTGATCATAGGAAACACATCCATTGACACTTATCTCCCAACGAAAAGTATTAATTCCTTCATTCAGGTTAGTTACCCTGGTATTGAAGAATAAAGGATCCTCCAGTACTGCAGTGCTGGTTCCAACTACTATCCATTTCGCATCAAGATCACCAGCATTGTTGGCATTTAGTACTGCCTCAGGACTGTACACTACCTGATCTTCACCAGCATAAGCTTCTATTCTGTTGCTTACCACTATCACCTCATCAAAAGTACCACACTCACCATAGGTAACTTCCCAACGGTAAATATTCTCACCAAATCCAACGCTCCTAACAATAGTGTTGTACTGATTAGGATCATCAAAGGTTCCGGAACCTTTGATAACAGACCATTTACCACTTCCTGTCAAAGGATCATTTGCATTCAGAACTGTATAGTTTTCACATATTTCCTGATCTGAACCTGCAAAAGCCTTATCTGGTATCTTGTTGAATATCACCACTCTATCAGTCGTAATACATGAACCCTTTCTGATAGTCCACATAAACTCATTTGGCCCAAATCCAAGGTTCCTGACTGTTGTCTTCGGATCATTTACATTATCCAGATCACCATAGCCGCTAATCCTTTCCCAGTAAGCCTCGTCATAATATAGCGGCACATTAGCATCCAGGGTCTGATAATCCTTGCAGTCCTCAATATCCGGACCTGCATTAGCCCTTGTCGGCTCATTGTTGACAAGGGTAACTTCTGCATACTTGCTACAATGATCCTGACTTATCGTCCATCTTAGGATATTGGTTCCCTGTGCCAATGTTGTCACAGTAGCACGTGGATCATAAGGATCAGAGATATTACCTCCACCAAGAACAAAACTCCAGCTTCCTGTGCCATAGTCTGGAATTGCAGCCTTCAGATTGAAGGTTGAAGAACAGAGCTCCTCATAACTCGTACCTGCATAAGGTTCAGATACCGAAGAATTGCGAATTACAACCTCATCCTGAAGAGTACATCCATCAACCCTTTCAGTTGTCCATACAAAGATGTTGTCACCATTAGCTAGTCCTGTAACACGAGTATTATGCAAGGTCTCATCCTCAAACACAGCAGATCCAGTGATTACTGTCCACCTACCACTTGATCCAAGTGATGGAGGAGTAGCGTCCATAATATAGGTATCGCTACATATTACCTGATCATTACCGGCATAAGGTATGCTTGGTAGGTTATTGTTTACTACTACATCATCATAAGTAACACAACCATTGTATCTCACAGTCCATCTTAATGTATTTGCACCTCTGCCCAAATTCCTTACTCTTGTTGTGGGTGATGTAGGAGACTCAAAATTGGCAGAACCCTGTCCACCAGGGATTGACCATGTACCGGTTCCGGGTGTTGGATTCTTAGCATTAAGTACAACCTCATCATCACATACACTCTTGTCTGATCCTGCATCTGCATCTATCCTGTTGTACTGGAGCACAACGTCATCATAGCTTTCACAGCCATTGTTTACTATAGTCCAGCGCAAAATATTATCACCAAATGACAGACCGGTAACTCTTGCTGATGGATCCTCATAAGGATCAGCATATGTATCTGAATGAAGAGTAGCAGACCCGCTTCTGATTGTCCACCTGCCTTGTCCAACAACATCCAGATTACCCTGTAGCACTGTTTCAGGATCACACAACATCTGGTCTTCACCTGCATTTGCTATAGTCGGCATATTGTTGGTGATTACAACCTCGTCGGTATGACTGCAGTTACCATTGGTAATGGTCCAGGTCAGAACATTATCCCCACGGTCAAGGTTTGTAACTATTGTAAGAGGATCATTTGGATTCGCAAAGTGAGCTGAACCCGAACCACCCTTTATACCCCAGGTACCAACACCACCGCTTGGATTGCTGCCCCTCAGCTGAGTCTGATCAGAACAGACTACGTTATCTTCACCTGCATTAGCTTCAATAAAGTTATTACGTATCTCGACCTCTGATGTAGAAATACAACCATTGTTATTGACAGTCCACTTGAATCGGTTAGACCCCATTCCAAGGCCTGTTACAACAGCATTTGGATTATTTACATCGGCAGGATCAATAGTACCAGCACCCGCAACAAGAGTCCAGCTTCCAACTCCATATTGTGGCGCTGTAGCCGCAAGAGTATAGGTTGGCGAGCAAACTTCCCTGTTATGTCCTGCAAATGATTGAGATGGTTTATTGTTGGTAATTATAATGGTATCTCTCATTGTACACCATTCTGTAGAAATCTCATAGATCAGTTCGTTAGGTCCCTGAGCGAGATTCCTTACCATATTGCCATCAAACTGGGCCCCACCGGTTGATCCGGGACGCCATGCAGCTGTACCATATACTGGTGTAGACGGATTAAGCAGGTAGAAATCATCACATGAGGTATCGTCCTCACCTGCATATGGTTCACTAGGCAAGCCATTTGTAATAACTAACGTGTCAGTACGAACACATGACCCCTTTGTTATTGAATAAACCAACGTTGTCTGGCCCTTAGCAAGATTTCTAACATAGGTTGTAGGATCCGTCTCATCATCAAGATCACCACCACCCGAGATAATAGTCCATTTTGGACTACCCATAAAATGTGGTGTGGTACGCGGAGCATTACCCCTCAACTGATACTGATCGGCACACAATGCTATATCATTACCTGCGAAGGCTTCATCAGGCTGATTGTTAGTGATTATCACATCATCGTAGCTTGAACTTGAATATTCGCTACTTCCGTACCTGATAGTCCATCTCAGGATATTTTCACCAGGTGAAAGGTTGGTAACCCTGGTCCTGGGGTTACTTGGATTATCAAATATTGCACTACCCTGAATAACAGTCCATGTGCCTATTGCACCCTGAGGATCATTAGCCTCAAGCTGGGCATAATTGACACATACAGTCTGCGGACGACCGGCATCTGCATCAACAACATCACCGTTGACTATCAGAGCCTCTGCATAGTCAGAACAGTTGCCGTTGGTAACAATCCAACGGAACAGATTTTCACCTCTTGCAAGATTAGTTACCCGTGTATTGGGATCATATGGATTTTCAATATTTCCATTCCCTGATATCAGTACCCACTCACCTGTCATGCCTGGTCCAACAGGTGTAGCATTCATATAAATATCTGACAGGGTTACATACCTTATTGGATCACCACCATTGACCGGATATGGTCTGCTGTTGACAACAACTACTGTATCCCTTGAATAGCAACCTGCATTGTTTATCTCCCAGATAATTGTATTACTGCCCTCGCCAAGACCAATCTTTGCAATGTGAGGTCTGGACGGATCCTCTATTGTTATAACTGCACCTCCGGCACCGCCTACGATTCTCCATATTCCACTAGCCCCGGCTGGCACAAGCGAACCTCTGAGTGTCACTATATTATCACAAACAACAGTATCTTTTCCGGCATCAACAGGTACTTTCAGGTTTATTATCCTTAGGTCCGCAAAGCTGCTACACTTGTTATTGTTATTGATTGTCCAACGGAAGATATTCTCACCTGAATCAAGACCTCTTACAGTTGTTCTTGGGTCGTTAAGATTATCGAATATACCTGAACCCTTTACCACAGTCCATGTACCCACTTCGCCGGCTGCAGGGTCATTACCTGTCAAAGCGTAAGTATCGCCACAGATTGACTGTTGGCTGCCAACCACGGCAGTGGTGGCAGTATTATTCACTATCCTTACATCATCAAAGCTTAGGCATCCATTGTTATTTACAGTCCACCTTAGTACAATTTCACCACGTGACAGATTATTTACAGTAGTCTTTGGATTACCAGCATTGACAAAGCCTCCGCTGCCAGTAACAAAGCTCCATGAACCAGTGACTCCAGGTATTGATGGCAATTCAGATGCATCAAGTACAGTTGACGGACTGCAGATTTCCTGATCAGAACCAGCATCCACAACAAGTTTGTTATTTCTGATTGTCAGGTATGCAGCATCGCTGCACAACCCGTTGTTTACCCTCCATTCGAGTACAACCTCGCCCATGGAAATATTACGTACCATGGTTACAGCACTTGTTGGAGAGTCAATTTCTGCATAACCGTTTACCACACTCCACCTACCTAAGCCCCATCCAGGAAGAGGTTCAACAGCTCTTACCTCAATATCTTCACCACAGTTGGAAATTACCTGTGGTCCACTAATCTCTGCATCTGCAGGCTGACTGTTAATTACGGTAACTTCCGCATAACTAGTACAGCCGTTTTGTGTCAAAGACCACCTAAATCGGTTTTCACCAACTGGCATATTAGTTACCAGCACAGTAGCTAATGAGGCATTATCAAACTGAGCAGTAGATCCGGCTGGATATACTACGGTCCACTGACCAGTTATACCTGTAGAGGTAGGTGTACCATGCAGCATCACAACTCCCTCGCAAACCGTACCACTTGCAGAATATGCACTTACATTAAGGGTATTGTTGCGTACGGTTACATCGTCATAGCTTTCGCAACCAAATGGACTTGTTACTATCCATCTGAAAGTAACATCACCTTTTGTAAGGCCGGTAACAGTAACATTTGGATTTCCTATATCAGTTATCTCATCAGCCGATCCAGAAACAGGAAGGCTCATCCATCGGGCAGAATAGCCTGCTGCCACCTGAGCTGTAGTCAATGGAGTTGCTCCTAAAGTTACGACATCACTGCACAGTCCCGGTTGATCCGGACCGGCATCTGCAACAGGCAGAGGTCGTACATAAACAGCCTTCTCTGGCACCACAACTGCATCTCCACAATTATTGCGTGCAATAACCTTTATATAGCCATTGAAGTATTCTAGATCATCTGGAAGATCAACAGTAATCCTGTCAGTTCCCTGTCCTGTTACTACCCATGTAGCCGGAACTTCCCAGATATAGCTATCAGCATACCTAATACCACTTACTGTAAACACAACACCCTTACTGCCCTGACAGATATCCTCAGGACCAATTATTATTCCTGCATTTGCATCGGGTAGAGGCTCTACAGTAATGTCAAGGTACTGAACAGGACCGTCACCGCATGAATTAACTGCATAAACTGAGAGACGTCCACTCTGGGCATCTACTCCATAACTTACAGTAAGCTGTCTGCCTCCAGTTACCACACTACCATCAGGCAGAGTCCATACATAATGAGATACTCCACTAATAGCCGGAATCGAATATGTTGCAATTCCTCCCTGACATACGACACCAGGTCCCTCTATTACCCCAGGCTGTGGAGGAAGATAACTCACGATTAGGTCAACAGGCATACCAGAAACCTTACCCTCACATCCACCAGAAATTACATTTTCAATCTTTATCCTTACGCTTTGATCAGGTGTGACATGTATCTCATAGTTGCCTGAAGCATTAAACATGGCATCAGTTACAGTCACATTTCTGGTCACCGGACTTCCCGAAGGTACACCGGTTACCAAAGGCTGCTCGCTGTAATACAACTGCCATGGGCCATTATCGTCAGGAGCAAAACTGATCTCAACAACAGAAGATTGCCCTTGACACAGATTACGTGCTCCGGGATTTACAATGCTGACCACACTGGTTATCGGGATTGTAACACTTGCTGATCCGCTCACACTACCAGTGCAACGGGAATCAGATACGGACACCAGACTGTAGTTTGTGCTGACTGAAGGACTTACATCAAGGTAGTATGGAGAAGCAGTTATATTATTGACCCAATAGCTATTCACTCCGTCACTATAGCTGATAGTCCATGGAGCGGCACCAGTAAGATCTATTCTGAGAGCCGCACTTTCTCCCTCACAGATAGAAAGCTGGCCAGATATTGAGGCAGCAGGGCGTTTATACGTTGTAACAGTTGCCACACCAACACCTACACCCTTAATACACATAGGATCATTAGCATCAGCAACGCTAACTATGCTATAGTTTGTTACCTCATCAACAGGCAATATCGTCAGAATAAGTTCTTGAGTAGCACTATTCAGAGTGAAGCTTTCGCCATTACTTAGAGTTATCAGCAGATTTCCGTCGGCAAAGTTCCATCCGCTAACAGATACTTGTAGGTGTGGTGCTTCGTCTTCGCAAAGCTCTTCCATACCGGAGACCACACTCAGGGTAACTGAAGCCTCTGGTTGATGTACTAAAAGACCTGAAACAAGAACTGAACAGTCATCACCAACGCTAAAGCTCTCGTCACCAAACATTGCCTGAAGATCGCTTTCATTGTATGCCACCCTTAAAGGATTGCTATCATCTATTACCCTAAGACTGTAAGTTCCGGCAGGCAAGTTGTCGAAAACAAAATCAAATCCCGCATTAACTACAACATCTCTGGATGTACCAGCAGGACCTCCTGATAGTATTAGTCTGTACTCACCGGCTGAATTAGGTATTCCACCTGTAACACGTGCAGTAATCGCCCCGGTTGATGCCTCTCGGCATTCAACCTGAGTAGTGACAGAAGTAACCAGATTAAGTGCTGAAGCATGCTCATAAATCGTCACATTTCGGGTAATCACATTTCCAAAGTTATCCTCAGCAGTGACTGTATAATCACCTGCTGCAAGAGCCTCGAAAACAACAGTGCTTTGACCGGTAACTGACTGAAGTACACCACTGCCACCTGACAATTCAACAATCTTGTAAGGTTGTACTCCTCCCCTAAGCTGTACCCAGATTGTGCCATTGCCGGCACCCTTACATGGTCCGCTTGCCTGCTTCTCAATATCTACTTCAAAAGGATAACCGGGCTCAAATACAACTACTTCAAGCGTAGCACTGCATCCTTTATCATCAATTGCTGTTATCGTATAAGTTCCACCCGGAAGTCCTGAAGCATAAGTGAGTCCGCTGAATCCAGACATGTCAAATGTACCGTCATGTACCCAGGTGATGGAAGTATAATTTCCACTACCACCGGATACCTGAATAGTAATTGCTCCATTTGAAAGGCCATTGGCAGTAACCGGAGTCACATTCAGCAACTCGAGCTTAACAGGCTCATTGGGTTCAAGAACTGTTATCGGACCATAATTACTAAGCTCACAACCTCTTGCATCAACAACTGTCAGGTAATATTCTCCTCCTCTCAATCCTGTTTGATCCTCTGTTGAAGGATTGGCAAGAATACCGGGTCCTCCCCAATGGAAGGTGTAAGGAGCAGTACCTCCTGTGACTGTAACCGAGATAGCCCCGCTACGATCTCCAAAGCAATCGTTGTGTGCGATATCGTCAATGCTTACTGCGATTGGATCTGAAGGCTCATCAACAGTATATTCTCCAGTAATGGTACAACCAAGTACGTTGTCACTTACAGTAACCCTGTAAGTACCTGCTTCGACATTTGTAATATCCTTGGTGGTTGCATTAAAACCTCCCTTTGTCCAATGATAAGTATATGATCCAGATCCATTCAAAACAGACAGATAGATGGCTCCATTGCTATCTCCGAAGCATTCTGCATGGTCAATTGCAGCCTGCAACTCAAGTGAATACAAGAGCGGCACGGTGATAATCTGTTCAAAAGTACATCCTCTGTTATCTGTAACTACTACCCTGTAAGTACCTGCACCTAATGCAGCCTGATTGCGGCTATTGACACTTACACCGGGAGCTGCATCCCAGCTAAAGCTGTATGGCGCCTGCCCTCCCTTTACATCAAGTGTAATAGTTCCATTAGCCATACCCATACAAGTCTCCGGCTGAACATTATTGGTAACAGAAAGTGGCTGTGTCAGGGAAACAGTTTTTGTAATATAGCAACGGGCAGTAGTACCCATATCAACCATTGTTATGGTATAGGTACCACCTGGCAGGTTTACCTTTCTGAAATCCGTACCGGCATCAACACCCGGACCATCCCAGAAAATGCTGTAAGTACCACTTCCACCTGTAGGATTTACTATCTCAATACTGTTTTCGTTATCACAGTTTGTATCAGCAATTACAAGGTCAAAGCTCAGTTCATCAAGCTGATTTACAACAAACTCAACAGGATCTGATGAGCATCCCTTGCTGTCTATTACCCTTATATAATAAGTGCCGGCTCCAAGACCGCTTTGATTCTTTGCACCTTGTACAAGACCTGAACCATTACCGGTGCTCCATACATATTCATAGGGAGCAGTGCCTCCTGTAACAGTATGAAGATTGATACGTCCTTCCTTGCTTCCAAAACATTCATTGTGAGTAACATTACCTTCAATTACAAAAGGTTCAGGCTGGTAAATTACCAACTCTCCAGATGTAACAATATAGGGAATGCCCCCACCGCAACTTTGCAATTCATCTGTTACCACAACCTGGTACTTACCGGCCACCAAATTGTTCAAATCTTTAGTCGTCGCTACAGGATGGGCAGCCCCATCCCTGGTCCAGCTGTAAGCATAAGATCCGCTGCCTCCGCTGACATCCAGAACGATATTGCCACCCTTACCCCCCTCGCAATTGATGTGAGTCAGTTCGGCACTCAAACGGACCTTGCCATGCACAACGATGGTCTCGACCACCTTACAACCTCGCGCATCGGTCACTTCCACCTGCCATACTCCACCGCCTGTTATACCTGTAATTGTAGCTCCATCTCCTACACGGGTATATGCACCTAGTCCCATCCACTGATAGGTATATGGTCCTGTACCACCGCTGGCTACAACAGTAACAGTGCGTGTGTCCGTTGCACAATCAAGAGTTGCACTTAATTCTGCTTCCAATGGCGCACTTGGTTGTGTAACCATAAATACAGCTTGAACGGCACATCCGTCACCATCCACAACCTCAACGGAGTAGCTACCAGCACTCAGTCCGGTAAGTTCATTAGAACCTGGGACTGATGATCCGTTCCAGTAGAATGTCAACGGTAAGGTCGCATTTGCAACCCCATGAATTCTAATTGCCCCATCATTTCCGTCAAAGCAGCTTACATTCCTTACACTACCTTCTACCAGCAACTGCTTGGCCTGATCTACAGTGAAGGACTGGGTAAACAGACAACGTCCGGGTTCACCGTTGTCAGTGATGGTAACCGTATAAATACCGGCTTCAAGTCCGCTCAGATCCTGAGTAGTCTCACTTATAGGCAATCCATCCTTTAGCCAGGAATAACTGTAGTCGCCCGATCCACCACTGACTGTCAGGTCTATAATTCCATTGTATGCACCTGGACAACTCTCATCAGCAATAGAATAGGTGACGCTTAGATGAGAATAGCCAAAGGTAGTTTCTACAGCAGCACATGCTGCAGATGGAACTGCATTCAGATCTGTCACAATAAGTCTGTACAGTCCTGCTGGCAGGTTCAGATCATCAAGATTTACTGTAACAGGCTGAACTGCTGTACCAACAGTCTTGTACCTGCGACCTGAGGTCAGCAGGTTTATTACTTCTATATTATATAAATACTCCGGTCCGCTGCCATTATCCATGGCAACACCACCATTTATTTCAAAGCCTACTGAAAATGATTCTACTCCTGCAACACAGGAAATGCTTACAATCGGCTCGCTTACTGAAAGTGCCTCAGCCGGTTCATCTATAGTTGCACTGACAGTCTTCTGACACCCCTTGCTATCGCTAACAATAATAGAATAGGTATCAGCAGCAAGACTATTTAGAGTAAATACGGGTCCAAAGCCTGAAACTAAACCGGTTCCATAATTCACTACATAGGGACCTGTTCCCCCTTCAACCCTTAGTTCGATACTTCCGGAATTATCTCCCCTGCAGGTAAGAACATCCCCTGTACTGAATGATACAATCAGTTCTGACGGTTCGCCAACCATAAATTCGGAGGTCTTCTGACATGCCGAACCAAGATCAGTAACAATAACTTTATACCTTCCTGCTTCAAGATTTTGAATTATACTGCCACCGGCTCCTGTAATTGTTACCCAGTCAGATATAGAGTTATCAAATAGCTGCCACTCGTACGAGTATGCACCTGAAGTACCTCCGCTTACATTGAGAGCAATACTTCCATCATTTGCTCCGAAGCAGGAAACATCCTGTATATCACCGTCAATTGCAATATCAGAAGGCTCCTCAATTGTGAAGGCAAACTCAGCCATACAACCGTTCGCATCATAGGTCCTCAGTATATATGAATCCGGATCAAGATCATTTATCTCAACAGCAACATTTCCAGCCCCTGTAACATCACCAGCTCCACTACGTGAAAGGACGTATGAATACAGGCCTCCGGCAAAAGGCGTTCCACCACTTACGCTAAAGCGAAGTATACCATCGCCTGCACCAAAACAGCTTACATCGGTAATGTCTGAGAAGAAGATCTCAAGCATCTCAGGCTGACTGACCTCGAGGTCAGTCAATTCAACTACAACTCCATTGGCATCGCTTACCCTTGCAGTATAGAAACCAGCTCCCAGCCCCTCATATTGGGCATAATTACCAGAAATATTGGCGGCGCTGATCTCAGTACCCGGATTCCTTATCAGGGTAAAGGTATAAGGAGCCGTACCTCCGTTTGCCTCTAGTTCAATGGCCCCATTTGTAGCACCAAAGCAAGGGCCGGCATTAGCAATATCAGCGTGCAGAGATAGTGCTGTGCCGGGCTCTGATATTGTAATAGTCATATCAGATGTACATCCTGCATTATCTGTTACTAAAACGGTATAGTTTCCTTCAGCCAAACCACTACGAGTCAAACCTGTTCCTATTACGGAACCAATACCTGCAATAGTACCTTCATACCATGCAATAGTATAACCCGGGGTACCTCCGTCAATAGATATTGTAATGCTTCCATCAGCGGCACCCGGAGCGGAAGCATTAAGGATGTTGACAACTGCTATACTCACTGCAGATGCTGGTTGAACCAAGGTAAAGTCGTCTGACAGTTTAGTACAACCATTAGCATCCCTGACCTCAACAAAGTATGTTCCTGCAACAAGAGCAGATGTAGTTGTATTAGTTTGTCCTGCAAGCGGCACATTTGCAGTTGTAGTTCTCTGGTACCATTGATAGGTATATGGACCTGTCCCTCCGCTTGCATTGATTGTAAGCACTCCGGTATTACCACCGAAACAGTTTATATCTGTTTGTGAAATGAGATCGACCTCAACCGGTGTTGTATCAAAGATTGTTGCAGTTACAACTTCATACTTAGCACAGTAAGGAGCCAGACGTTCCATATCCCTTACCGAGATACGGTAGGTGCCGGGTGCAAGATTGGCAAAAGTTGCAGAAGGCTGCCAGTTTACACCATCAATGCTGTACTCAAAGATACCGGCACGATCCATCTCCACGTTAAAGCTTCCGTCAGCTCTGCCCTTACATGAAACTGTCTGGCGATCATAAGTTATAGATGTCACACTGTAATCAGACGGTTCACTGATCACTACATTGAGACTGTAGATCTGACAATTATTGCTGTCTGTTACCCTAACCCTGTAAGTGCCGGCGCTACGACCACTTAACACCGAAGTATTTACAACCGGGGACCATAAACCTGGGGCAGTCTCTTGTTCCCATAGATAAAAGTAAGGAGCAGTGCCACCACTTACGAATACCTCAGCTCTGCCATCATTGCCGCCATGGCAAGTAACATCTTTTGAATCAACATTGATTGATAAAGTAGTTGTATATGACAAAGTAAAACTCTTTGTAATAGTACAGCCGTTATCTAAATCCTCAACTTCAACCTGATAGGTCCCGGGCGCAAGGTTAGTCAATACAGGACCGGTCTCAGCAAGAGTTGTACCGCCAGATGTCCAGATGTATGCAAAATTGCCCGATCCACCTACTACATCAATACTGATACTTCCATTGTCAATACCACCACATATTGGGTTTTGAATATGTGCATTGATAGCAACATTGTGCAGGCTGATATCAAAGTTGTATTCGCAAAGGTCAGAAGTAGTTGAGTTTGCATCCCTTACTCTAAGTGTATAGTTGCCGGCAGGAAGGTTTGCAAGTTGGATTATTCCAGCAGCCGGATCAGGATATATCTGGCTATGATACAACTGGTTGTTGTACTTATTAATCAGCTGTACCCTATATGCAAAACCGCCTATTGTGGCACCGTTGATATCAGCTCCACCATTTACACTTAAGTCTATCCATCCACTATTTGGAATATCACAATCTATACCTGAACCAGTCACAGTTGCTATAAACGGAGCAGGTTGTTCAACAACAGCCTGAACAACTTCACTACAGCCATTGGCATCAGTGATAACAAAATCGTAGTTTCCTGCAGTCAGTCCGGTAAGTTCGTAATAGCTTAAACCATCCCAGCTTACCAGCTCACTGCCATATTCAATAGTATAAGGAGCAGTTCCGCCAAGTACAGAAAGACGTACCTTACCCGAATTATCTCCATAGCAGCTTGTAATATGATAACCTATAGCAGTCACATCCAGTGCTGCAGCAGGTTGTACAATAGTTATTGGTGCGGAATAACCTGACTCACATCCTGATCCCCCTTCAATGGCTCGGACTCTATAGACGCCTGCAGTCAGGGAGTTTTGGGTTGCAGAATTGCCGGCAATGCCTACCCATGTTAATGTACCGATATCATACCTTTGCCATTCAAATGCAAAGGCAGTTCCACCCGGACGACCTGAGACAGATACACTAATAGCTCCTTCAGCGGCTCCGTAACATTTGACATGCTGAACATCTTCAGTAACTATTGCAAGCTGATCTGGTTGGGTAACAGTGAAAGTTACAGCCTTGACACAACCTGCTGCATCCTGTATCCAAAGAGAATACTCACCGGCACGAATCTGTTGGGCTGCACTAAAGTCCTCTGCAGCCTCAATTGTTTGTCCAACTTCTATCTGGCCACTTGCCAGTATTACACCATTGCGTAATACCTGATATGTATAATATGGTGTACCGGCACTGAACGGGGTACCTCCTTCAACACCAAATTCCAGATTACCGGCATCACCAAAGCATAGTGCATCTGCAATACTGTAACTGATAACCAGTTCATCAGGCTGATTTAGTGTAACATTCTCAGAGATCGTAACTCCACGCGAATCTGTTACTGTAGCAATATAAGTTCCAGCAGGTAGATTTCCGAAATTTGCAAAACTGTTACCAGAACTTGCCGGGGTCAGCACCTGACCCAGACCGTTGGTCAGGGTCAGACTTTGATAAGGAGCAATTCCACCTACGGCTCTGAGATTGACTCTACCGTTGGCACTTCCAAAACATGGACCCGGATTTACAGTAGTGTATTGAAGCTCAAAGACTGCATATGCATTATCCAGCACCTGTGCTTCAAGGACATCTGTACATCCATTTGCATCGGTAACTGTTACCCTGTAATATCCTGCTTCCAAACCTTCCTGACGGTACAGTCCACCTGTTAGGGTTCCTGATACAGCGCCACCAAACCCGTCAATCCTTTCCCATACAATACTATATGGTTCACTTCCACCTGTTATTGCAATCTCAATTGCACCATCAGAGTATCCGGGTTGAGAAACATGGACAATCTCATCTCCACTTAGGTTGATAACAGGAAGACTGGTAGGACCCTCTACTGTGTATTCACCGCTAAATGAACATCCCTGAATATCAGAAGCAACAATACGATAGTTTCCTGCATAGAGATTATTAAAAACATGCGCAGTACCTGAAGCAACAGGGGCTGGACTTGCTGCAATATTTACCCAGAAGCCAGGAGTGACCTCTCTGTATAAAACATAATTAAAGCCTCCTGCTGCATTTCCTCCGGCAGCCCATACAGAGATGGCGCCATCAGGCCCAACAGAACAGTCAATATTTGTAATGGTAACATCTGCAAAAGTTACAGCAGAAGCAGGTTGATTAATTACAACCTGAGGTGTTACTGCAGCACAGCTAATATTAGCTGCATCCCTAACTGTAACCTGGTAGGTGCCGGCAGGTAGATTTTCAAACACATAGCGACCAGTACCATTGGATAACCAGTCACTGCTACCGCTTAGCTGAAACTCATAATTTCCCGAAGGCAGACCTGTAGCTAGTACTGTAAATGAACCATCACTTTCTCCATAGCACACTACATTGATTATATCAGCAGTAGTTACTGCAATTGTATAACCAGCATTTATTGTAAAAGGTGACGAATTCCAAAAGCAACCTGTCGCATCCTCAATTCTTACAGTATAAGTGCCGGCCGGCAGACCTTCAAAAGTACCTGAAGCAGAATTAGTAATAGTAGTGCCACCTTGTTGTAAAATAAATACATAGGGGGCAACGCCTCCATATGCTGAGAAGCTGACCTTACCGTCATTACTTCCTGAACAGCTTTCGTGTGTAAGGTTTTCAAGCACTCCTGTAACTACCTTCTCTGCTACTATTACACTGCCATCCATAATAGCATCACAACCAGAACCTATTCCAATCATCTCTGCACGTACTGTATAAACACCGGGAGTAGTGACTGGATTTGGGAAAGTACGGGCTATATTTCCAGGAAGTGCCCCATCAATAAATTGTACGGCAGGATCAACATCTACTCCATCCTTTTGCAGATAGTATCTTACCCCTGCCTGACTTCCCTCAAGTCCAATCACAACACCTGTGCTACCCTGACAATATAGACCACCATTAGGATCTACAGGTGTAACTCTTTGCTTAATTGGAGCAGGAAGTATCTCAAAGCTCTTGGTACGGGTAGATACACAACCATTGGGGTTAGTATAATGGTATGTGATCTGATAAGCACTGGTTGGCGTTACCAAAGAAGGATCGAACAAAGCGCGACCATTATTTCCTGTACCCAGTCCATCCACCTCATTATCCATAGGAAAGTCGGCAGTGAAATAGCCTGAACCAACGGCAGCACCACTGCCGCTGAAACGTCCTTCCATAACAACAGGATCACTGTTTTGGCAGAAGACCAATGGATCAACAGCTCCAAAGTTTACATCCTGTACAGAATTAACCTTAACAGGCAGGACGGAATTAACCTGACATCCCCCTTCATCAACTGGAGAATTATATTGCAGATATATATTTATAGTAAGGTCGCTACCACCAATGGCAGGAACTCTGGTAGGATCAAAGTAGATAGGGCTATCGCCATCCTGTACGGTAAAGCTTGATCTATAGTCACGTACACCTCCGATAATCCGGAATAATGCATTTACAGCATTGGTGCTGAATGTATATTGTACACTCTTATCTGCCTTGTCGCGGCTATAAACCGATCCTGAAACATGCAAATCACCTGCTTCGACACGAAACAGGTCTGTCTCATTATGACAAAACTCATATTTAGGAAGAACTATCGCCACATCAGGTGCCACCACTTCTACATCGATAGTATCACTCACCGAACAAAAACCATCCTGTACCGTTCGTGTGATTCTGTGGATACCGACACCTGCCAAGGCAGGATTGAAGACACCCATCCCCACACCGGTACCGGTATAGGAAGAACCCGCAACTGGTGCTGGCAACAAATCAACCGGACCGTTGGTCAAACAATAAATGCGTCTGCTGTCATCGGTATCGAAGGCAGCGTTCAACTCGGGACGGACAGTTATTTCTTGGGTAATTTCATTCACACACTCATTGGCTCCACCGGGATCGGAGGTAAAACGATAGGTTACTTCATAGTCGCCAGCCCCTTTTGCCTGTGGATTAAACAAATAACGATCGGCAGGATCCAGAAGCCAAACCGATTCGGTGGGCCCACCGTCTTTTGCAACGATCAATTCTCCACCGGTAACCAGTCCGTACCACTCCTCATCCACATTGTTGTCTGCACAATACTGCGCACTGAGTCCGTGCAGCGACAAAGTAGTGCCCACCTGAATGTTGTAAGTAATGTCGGCTTCGCAGCCACTGGCCGGATCAATGTAAGTATAAGTCACCGCCCAAAGTCCGTTACCGGCAACCGAGGGGTGGAAAATAGCCGCACCTTCGTCACCGGTTCCACTGTTGGTAATACTACCGGCAGGTGCATCAGTGGAAAAAACGCCTGAGGCGGTTGGTGAAGAGCTGTCGAGGAACAACGCCTGCAATAAAATATCGTCAACGGTTTGGCAGGTCACCAAATCCCCTGCAAAATTGGACCAGGGCTCGGTAGCTGCCATGCGGAAACGGAAATCCAGGTTGTCGCTTTGATCATCTACAAAAGTTATTGACTCTAAGGCGCTTGCTTTACAACCGGTAACAGGATCCTTGTAATGATAATTGAAAGTAAGGCTTACCCGATCGGAAGCACCCAATTGCGTATCCAACAAATCAATCACATCAATGGTAGCTGTGGAACCAGTTTCGGTGAACCAGGTCGGATTGGTGGCAAAGCCGCTTACCCACCAGTCGTTGGTGCCGACCTGGGGCCTACCGCCAATGGTTACTGTGCCGGCGTCGGCACAGTAATGGTCACTGAAAGGATTGATCTCCACATTGGGCAAAGCATTCACCACCACTTCTCCGGTCATCATCCACTCACAAGCACCAGAAACAAAACTGGCGCCAACGGTGTAGGTCCCTGGAGGGAATTTGTCCGCAAATACTATGGCTCCCCCCGTTCCCGTAACCTCTACTTCGGAAGCGTACAACAACCCATCCCGGTACAAACGATAAATGGCGCCATTCTGTGAAGTATTCAAACTAACTTCCACATCGTCACCATCGCAATAATTTCCAGCCGCAACCGGAATATCACTGGGCTGGGCCACAATGGTCAGACTGGTAGGCATGGGCAGCATGCAGCCGCTATTGCTCACCTCCACCGTGTAGGTTCCGGCAAGAGAGGTAGAGGCCAAATCAAGTCTTCCCCCTGCAGCAGGGGCTACAACAGAACTCACCACGGTGGCCCCCCTGAGTAAACGGTAGGTAAAACCGGGCTGAGAATTACTTAGACTAATGGTATGTGGCTCGTTTCCCGCACAGGCAGGAGTAGCGGCAGTTTGTAAGGTGTAAGTCGTGATGGGAGGCGCCTGCAGCGTAAAGCTGCCTATGTCAAGGGTACAGCCATCGGCATTTTGAGCGACAATGGTATAAGTCCCAACGGGCCGATTGACCGTAAACGAAAGGGGACCACCAGGACTGTTTTGAGTATACAAGGAGGCATTGGCAGCATTATATATGGTGTACTGCACACCCGCTTCACTATTGGCCAAAGTAAGGGTAAAGGGTGTACCGGCGCAGGCGGTAGAAGGGGAAAAAGTCTGAGCAGCCGGCACAACACCAATGCGCACGCCCTGATCAAGCATTACCGTACAAGTAGTGTTGCGTGTGGCCCAAACCGTATAATCTCCCGCAATTGTGACACCCGAAAAAGTCAAATCACCGCCGGTACTGGTAGTGACCAGGGAGGCTGGTGTAGCCCCCCTGAAAAGCTGATAACCGACACCAGCTTCACTGCCCTGAACGGTAATGGTGTGGGAATCCCCCTCGCAACCCGAGCCGCTCAAAACCACTGGCAAATCCTTGTCGGGCAAAACACTGATGACAAAGGGGCCGCCGTTCATTTGTACCACGCCAGAGCAACCTGTGGCTTCAACGGTGTAGGAGCCGACGTCTGAAACTGGTTCAAAGAGGTGGCTCTCCCCATCAGAGGTACTCATCCACTCCTGAACCATCACGGCTCCGGAGCCATCGTTGTACATTAAGCGGTAAGTGACGCCTACCTGAGAATCGCCCAGGCGAATGTTGCTTATGGAGCTCCCTTCACAGGCAGAAGAACCAGTAACCAGCATTGGATCGGCAGCAATAGTCAATTGCACATTGGTAGGGGGCGAGGTGGCGTAGCACAAGGGGTTGGAAGTCTCCTGCACCCGAAAAACAAACTCACCACCCTCCGATACCACCCGGGTATCTCTGACATTATAACCGTTGGAGTTAAGTGTTTCATTAACACCATTACGTACCCAACGATAGTCGAGGTTCACAGAGGGATCGGGGTGATTGGCGCTCCCGGTTAGATCAAGGGTTGCCCCCTCACAAAGAGGCTGTATGCCTGCGGGATCTATAGCAGCATTGAGAGCATAGGCACCGACCCTTACGGAATCAGAAGTAGCGACAAGAGTCCCTCCAAAACTGGTATAGGCACTTACAACATAATCTCCGTGTTGACTTGGAACGCTTAAATCGACACCGTAAAATTGCCCCCCTGAAGTACCTACTCCTGGCAAAGACCATTCGTAATAGTAATTGGGGTCGTAAGGCAAAACCTCCAAGGTAAAGGTTCCGGTAGTTTGACAGACCGACCCGCCTCCGACCACCTGCAGGGTAAGATTTTTAGAAATCTCGATGGCATTGGTCATGGAGCGACAGGTTCGCCCACCAACATTATGCGTTACTACGGAGTAAGCTGAATATATGGGTTGGTCATCAGCTGGATAGAAGCTCCAATTGGGGCTTGCCGATGCGATGGCATGCGTACTTCCGGTTTCAACATTACGATAATAATAGGCATAACTGGTAGCTCCGGTTGGGTCATCAACATTGAGCTCAACAGGATAATTTGCACCCCCACCCAACAAAACTGCATCAGTTACACCATCGTGCAAAAGAGTATAAGTATTGGCAGTAACAGGCGCACTAATATAGTAAGTATAGTTATCTCCATTATGTGTTCTGAAAACTACCTGATATGGACCGGAACCCGTTATTCCGCTTATAGTTGCAGTATGGGAAGTATTGGAAAATTCCAGTCCCCCGGTATTAACCCATCTGCCCTTATCGCGAAGTCCATTAGGGACACTCGGATTAAGATCAAGCAATTGGGAGGAGTAAAGAATTCCACCTACACAGGCCCCGTTATAATTTATAGTATAATCTTTTGCCTGAACCGGAATGGTCAATGCAAAGCTTGAGATGAGTACAAGAATAACCAGCAGTAAAGATCTTGATCTCATATATCGTCGTATGTAGTTTCAAATAGTAATAAAAGAATATTATAATAACACCAGCATAATTTATACGCAAAATGTACACAAATGTTCGGGAAAATCAGGGTTAAGATATGCAAAAATATCAGGTCAAGGTAGAAATCAGATAGTAAACAACTAAATACGAGCAAAAAATTCAATCAAATAATTTACAAAACTTCGTCACTCAAATAAATCCTTTCATCAAAACCCCTACTCTAACACCTTTTTCTTTATCGGCTATCCAACTTATAATTTGTAAGCACACATGCAGTTAACACTTACATATCAGGAAGATACATCCCGGGAATGCTTTCTTAAAATATTTATTAATAGAACGTTAACCTTTCCTTTGTTTTGCTCGTTTAAGCTTACAATTTGCAACCATTACAAACAAATATTTGTTATCTTTGGTCGTTTTAAAACATATTTTGGATCATGGACAAGAAAATGCAGGATTTCCTGGAAAATGTACGCCTGAGAACGCCCGGAGAGGATGAGTTTCATCAGGCAGTCCAGGAATTTGTGGAATCTATCTGGGATTTTTATATACAAAATCCCCAGTATCAGAAGGCTGCTATCCTGGAACGGATGACTGAGCCTGAAAGAAGTTTAATCTTCAGGGTACCCTGGGTCGATGACTCCGGCAAAGTACATGTCAACCGCGGATATCGGGTACAATTCAACTCCGCTATTGGGCCTTACAAGGGGGGGATCAGATTCCACTCCAACGTAAATCTTAGCACCCTTAAATTTCTCGGTTTCGAACAAACCTTCAAGAACAGCCTTACATCACTACCTATGGGAGGTGGAAAGGGAGGTGCAGACTTCAACCCTCGCGGCAAGTCAGATATGGAAATAATGCGCTTCTGCCAATCCTATATGGCTGAAATGTTCCGTCATATCGGCCCTGACACAGACATCCCTGCAGGAGATATTGGGGTGGGTCAGCGTGAAGTAGGATATATGTTTGGAATGTACAAGAAACTTACAAACGAGTTTACCGGAGTATTAACAGGTAAAGGAAGAGAGTACGGAGGAAGTCTTATACGCCCCGAAGCCACAGGCTATGGGGTTATCTACTTCATAAATGAGATATTAGCCCGCCACAACGATAGTATTAGCGGCAAAACTGTAGCTATATCAGGCTTCGGCAATGTTGCATGGGGAACAGCAAAGAAAGCCTCAGAACTTGGTGCTAAAGTCGTAACAATTTCCGGTCCCGATGGTTATGTATATGATCCTGACGGAATCTCCGGTGAAAAAGTTGACTTTATGCTACAGCTCAGAGCTTCAAATATGGATACAGTGAAGCCTTTCGCTGAGAAATTCGGGGTTCAGTACTTCCCCGGCAAAAAGCCATGGGAGCAAAAGGTGGATATTGCAATTCCTTGTGCAATACAAAACGAACTTGATCTGGAAGACGCCAAAATGTTGGTAGCAAACGGATGTAAGCTGATAGCCGAAGCATCTAACATGGGTCTTACTACAGATGCAACAATCTATGCATTAAAACATATAATCTTTGCCCCGGGTAAGGCTGTTAATGCAGGAGGAGTATCTGTATCAGGCCTTGAAATGACCCAGAACAGCATGCGCATAGGGTGGACAAAGGAAGAGGTTGATGCCAAATTAAAGCAGATAATGACAAATATCCATGAGACCTGTGTAAAATTTGGTGAAGAACCGGACGGAGAAATAAACTACCAGAAAGGTGCTAACATCAGTGGTTTTGTAAAGGTTGCTGAAGCCATGCTTGCTCAGGGTATAGTGTAATAACCGCAAAATGATAGATACGCATTCTCATATTTATCTGGAACAATTTGATGAAGACAGAGAGCAGGTAATAACGAGAGCCCGTGCAAACGGGCTCTCGAAAATCCTGCTACCAAATATAGACAGCAGTTCTGTAGAAGCAATGTTGGCAGTTTCTGATACCCATCCCTTATACTGTTTACCCATGATGGGCCTACACCCCACTTCGGTAAAAGAAGATTATATAAAGGAACTCGAGATTGCAGAACAATGGTTTGAAAAAAGAAATTATATCGGTATTGGAGAAATAGGCATGGACCTGTACTGGGACAGCACCTTCAAAAAAGAGCAGGAAGATGCCCTAAGGGTTCAGTTGCGTTGGGCAGCCGAGATGCAGCTGCCTGTTTCCCTACATACCAGGTCAGCCTTTCCTGAAATATTCCAGGTTATAGAAAGGCATTATGACAGCCGACTCAAGGGAGTGTTTCACAGTTTTTCGGGCAGCATCGAAGACGCAAGAAAGGTATTGCAGCTACCTGATTTCTATCTGGGAATTAACGGAACAGTAACATACAAGAATAACACTCTGCCTGCGGTACTAGCTGAAACCGGTTACGACAGAATGGTACTCGAAACTGACGCCCCTTACCTTCCCCCCGTTCCATACAGAGGGAAAAGAAATGAGCCCGCCTACCTACCCCATGTAAGAGATAAACTGGCAGATATATTTGGAGTATCATCCCAAACAATCGAGGAGGTGACAGACAAAAATGCTGCTCAATTATTTAGATTAACACCATAAGCAAAAAGGCAAATGGAACAGAGGTTGCTGATAATATATACAGGTGGAACAATTGGTATGGTAAAAGACCCGGAGACCGACTCACTGGTACCTTTCAATTTTGAGGACATCTATCACAGAGTACCCGAGTTGAAACGTTTCCCTTTTCATGTTGACAGTATCAGCTTTTCTCCCATTGTGGATTCGTCGATGATGACTCCAGAGATATGGATCAAACTTGCGACAATAATAGAAGAAAACTACCATAAATATGAGGGTTTCGTAATTCTACACGGAACCGATACTATGGCCTATACAGCCAGCGCCCTGAGCTTTTTATTGCACAATCTCAACAAACCGGTGATATTAACTGGAAGCCAATTGCCTATGGGCACCATCAGAACTGATGGAAAGGAAAACCTCCTTACTGCTCTTGAGATTGCATCGGCACAGAAAAACGGACAGGCGATAGTACCTGAAGTTTGTATTTACTTTCAGGACAAACTGTTTAGAGGCAATCGTACAACCAAGTACAATGCCGAGCATTTCCATCCTTTCCGTTCGGACAACTTCCCGCCCCTGGCGGAAGTTGGAATACATATTAAGTTCAACTATCCATTTATCAGATACAACACTGAAACCAGTCCCTTCTTTGTAAGCAAGAAGATGGACACCTCTATAGCACTTATAAAGATTTTCCCGGGAATGAGTCCCTGGGTACTCAACGCCCTTATTAATGCAGAAGGCATCAAGGCTGTAATCCTGGAAACCTATGGCCTTGGGAATGCACCTACACACAAATGGTTTATAGACGCACTAAAAAGTGGCATTAAGAAGGGTCTGATCTTCGTCAATGTAACTCAATGTCTTGCAGGTAGTGTAGAAATGTGGAGATATGAGACCGGTATCCACCTGTCCAACATTGGTGTAATAAGCGGTCATGACAGCACTACTGAAGCTGCCGTAACCAAGATGATGTATCTACTTGCAGCTTACGACAACCCGGAGGATATACGTGAGAATATGAGCAGGTCATTAAGGGGTGAAATATCTGTTTAGCTACTGGATTTTTCAGTCCTTTTTAGTATTTTTCGCATTAGATTTAGCACCCAATAGTATTTGTAACATAGCCTGAAAGCCCTGATAATTAATGTTTGAAGGAATATGTACAATATGTAAAGCACATCTAGGCAACATTATTTAACACATTGTTCAGATTCCCGAAATCAGAGAATTTTCAGAACATTCAGCTTATTTGTGAAGTAAAATATTTGTTTTTCGCAAATGATACATATACTTTTGTCTTCATTATTAATTTTTGTTTTAAGTGCTTTAATTTAGTATAATATTGAGTTAATAACAAACCTATCAAATCAAATTAAGAACAGATTATGAAAAAGCTTTTTGCATTTTTAGCAGTTTTCGGGATGCTAACATTTGGCGCATCGACACTTTATTCTCAAGAAGAATCTGTATCAGAAGAGGTAACCACTACCGAAGCTGCTGTAGAGGAAGCTGTTGAAGCAGCTCCGGTTGCAGTAAGCACATCGGATGTTGCTGAAGAACAAGGCGGATTGCACAAGCAGTTGAAGATCAAATTCGTAGAGGGTGGTGTACCGTGGATGATGCCTATTCTAATATTTCTTATATTAGGTTTGGCTATCTGTATTGAAAGAATTATCTATCTCAACCTTTCTGACATTAACTCAAAGAAGCTTCTTCAAAGAGTTGAGGCTGCACTTAACGAAGGTGGTATTGAAGCAGCAAAGGAAGTATGCCGCAATACACGTGGTCCAATTGCTTCAATTTTCTACCAAGGATTACTTCGTTGGGATGAAGGTATGGAAATAGTAGAAAAATCAATTATTTCTTACGGTTCTGTTCAGATGAGCCTTCTAGAAAAAGGATTTACCTGGATTTCTCTTTTCATCGCTCTTGCTCCTTCAATGGGATTCCTTGGTACAGTTATCGGTATGATCCAAGCATTTGACCAAATCCAAATCATGGGTGATATTTCGCCTACTGCAGTTGCTGGTGGTATTAAGATCGCTTTGATTACAACCGTATTCGGTCTTATCGTAGCGATGATTCTACAAGTATTCTTCAACTACCTTATCAACAAAGTTGAAGGTATCGTAGGTGATATGGAAGATTCTTCTATCTCCCTGCTTGATATTCTTGTAAAATACAATGTAAAACACTAATCAGGACTGTTAGCAATGAAAATATCAAAAATAACAACACCAATCCTTTGGCTTCTCTTTGCAGTATCCATATTTCTGGTACTGTTAACCCTGATGGGTGGAGATGTTGAAGGGGCTAATCTACAAACACCTGTATACCTGGATACCATGTTGTTTTACACATATGGAATCCTGTTCATTTGTACTACACTGGTATTGATACTTGAGATAATAAACATAGTGTCTTCTCCAGCTAGTTCAATAAAATCAGTAGTGTCATTCTTATTGATTTTAGTTGTAGTAGCAATAGCTTACCTGAGTGCAGACGGAACACCTCTGAATATCCCTGGCTACGAAGGATCAGACAACGTACCGTCAATGTTAAAGGTTACAGATACAGGTGTTTTCACATTCTATGCACTTGGAATAGTAACAGTATTGGCAGTAATTGGATTTGAAATCAGGAGTGCTATTATAAAAAATAATAAGTAGTATGGCAAAAGGAAAAAGAAGGGTAGGCGAAATTAATGCTGCCTCAATGGCCGACATTGCCTTTTTGCTGCTCTGTTTCTTTATGATGGTTACTACCATGAATACTGATACGGGGTTGGGACGTATGCTTCCCCCCCCTGTGCCGGAAAAGGTTGAGGATGATACACCCCCAATCAGGGAACGTAACGTTTTTGAAATATTGATAAATTCTCAGAACCAGTTACTTGTTGAAGGTGCACCAATGCAGCTTAGGGATCTTAAGGATGCAGCCAAGAATTTCATCCTGAATCCTATGAACGAAGCTCATCTCCCTGAAAAAGAAGCAAAGGAGATATCTCGCGTAGGAGTTGTATTGGTAACACCAAAAGCAACTATCTCTCTTCAAAACGACAGGGGTACACAGTATCAGACATATCTGGCGGTACAAAACGAGTTGCAGAAGGCTTATAACGAGCTTCGTAATGAATTTGCAAAAGCATATTTTGGCGCTCCCTTTGATGATCTAACATCAGAAGAGCAGGATATAATCCGTAAGGAAGTTTATCCACAAAGGATTTCTGAAGCCGAACCACGTAACGTGAAAGGAGGAAAGTAACTATGAGTAAGTTTAGAAAAAAAGATAAGAGAGGCGTAGGTGGTCTTAATACCGCATCCCTGCCCGACATCGTATTCATGCTACTGTTCTTCTTCATGGTAAGTACTTCCATGCGTGACGTTGAACTTAAGGTGAGGGTTCGTAATCCTGAGGCATCAGAAGTAACAAAGCTTGAAAAGAAGTCTCTGGTAACCTATATTTATGTTGGTGTGCCTCAAAGCTCTTTTCAATCAAAATTTGGTACTGAACCACGCCTTCAACTTAATGACCAGTTCGCTTCCGTTGATGATATTCAAAGTTACATCGTTCAGGAACGCGAGTCTATGAGTGAAAACGATCGTCCTTTGATGACCGTATCCATTAAGGCAGACTATGATTGTCCAATGGGTATTATCACTGATGTAAAACAGGCTCTGCGTAAAGCACAAGCGCTGAAAATCAGCTACTCGGCCAGAAAAGGTGATTATATAGCTAATAACTAAGGCCTATAGTCTAGGTATAAAACAAAGAGGGTGCCTCACATGAGGTGCCCTCTTTATTTTTTCCCGTTTAAGCTGCTCGGTTATATTCTGCTATGATTTGGTAAGGTTAATCCTTCTCCACAGATTACCTATCCCTATTCTATCAGACAATAAAGTAAAATATCTGAGACTAATTATCTTATTCAGAATCGGTATCCCCTGACTTCTCCAGTCTTCTTGCAGCCAAATAATACAACACTATTGCAAGAATAAAGTAAACCAAGGCCTGAAGCAAGAGTTCGGCAATATCCGCTTTAATATGTTGGAAATCTGCACCCATAGTCCTAACTCTAATCCAGGCTGTAACCATAGTTCGCGTAGGGAAAATACGCCCTATTGTATCCAACCATCCAGGAATGGCAGAAACCGGCCAGGAAAGACCTGTAAGGAACATTATCACCGGGGACAGGAATACAACAAAGAGAATCGAATGCTCCCGCTTCTCAAAAAAGGTTGACAATGCAATTCCCAGAAAGATAACTGCTACAAGGAAAGGAAGCGCCAGAGCAATTGCTGGGAAAAAACCTCCGAGATTAGGCAACTTATACCAGTGATAGACCCACACCTGAGTGATAATCAGATTCACAATATAAACCAGCAAATATGCAAAAGCCTTTCCACAAACGATAGGAACTACTCCTCCCCTGGTTAGAGATCTCGGGATGGCAAACCTTGCACGACCGGCTTCCCTCTCCGTTCCTCCAAGCAAACCGATTCCAATCAACAAAGTCTGTTGCAGCAACACAATCAGTAAACCAGGCAAAACAAAGGAATTATAGCCTCCTTGTGGATTATACAGAGTGACTGTTTTTATACTTACTGGATCACGCATTGCCATTGCCTCATCAACTGTCTTACCTCTGGCCATATAGCGCTTAATCTCCACCCCTGCACCAAAGGTCCCAGAGGACTTCATAGCTGCGGAAAGTGTCTGCTTATACATAAGGAAGTATCCTGCATCACAATATACACTCAACACACTTTGTCCACCCTTCATCATGGCCTTTTCCAGACCTTCCGGAATCAGGAATACACCATGAACTTCGCCACTGTAAAACAAAGCTTCAGCTTCAGCCATTGAAGCTGGTCTACTTGCCACATGCAAATCAGCAGTAGCATCTATCATCCTTGACAGGGTTCTGGAAGTAGCCGTTCTGTCAAGGTCAACTACTGCAACCTTAAGATCACGCAATACTTCATTCTTGTATGCTATCCCATAAATAATCGGATAAATAATCAAGGCAAGAAAGAGTATTAGCAATGCTCCCGGATCCTTAATAATAGCCGTAAACTCCCTTTGGAAGGTCTGGCCTGTAAGAATTAGTCCGCTCTTTATATAATTCTTCATTTTACATTCTTTGTCTCAAATCCCGTACGATCAGATTCTGTTATAAAACCTGGGCTCTGTCAACAAATATTTCAATCTTGGGAATAACAGAATGCCAATCAGGATAAAGGTTAAAAGCCCCAGGAATGGACCACTTGCATTTGATAAAGGTTCATTACGCAAGCTCTGCCCAAGAAACACCTTCATCCAATGGTAATATGGAAAGATGTTGGCTGCTATCTTAGCCAACATTGGCATTCCTGCTATCGGAAATGTAAGGCCCGAATAAGAGAATGCTATCATTGAATAACCACTTGCCAGAGAAAGGGATAACCTCGTATTTGCAGTAACTGCAAGCAGAAATACAGCTACCATCTGGTAAGCTAATATCATAAAAAGCTCTGCTGCCATAATTGCTGCCCATGATCCCTTGATTGGAAATCCAAGGTGCTGTACCAGTATAAAGTGCATCACTGCTACATTGACGCACATAAGCAAGGTATAGGGAGCCAGCTTTCCTCCCAGAGCTACCCACATAGATCCTCCGGCAGTTTTAATCCATTCACCGGCGGTACCCTCCCTCAATTCAATACCTATTACATAAACAGCTCCCAACAATGTAAATACAGTAATAAGCAGGGGCATTAAGGTTGATGAAAGAAAGTATGAGTAGTTGATATATGGATTAAACAACTCATGAGTATCTAGGCGCAAAGGATAGACCTGCTGAAGTGCTTGTTCCTGAGCCATGCCACCCTTCATAGCAACCTGCAATTTGACACCAGTAGAGTATGTTGAGACCGCTTTGATAACAGCACTTTGAATCAGTCCCCCATTAAGCACATTTGAATTGTTTACATACATAACAAGTTCAGAGCCCTCACCTTTAAGCACTGACTTACTGAAATCATATGGAATGTACAAAACGGCATATACCTGCCCCTTTAGCATAGCTTCATTGCCATCATGCAATGAAGCAGGGCGACTGGATACACTAACCGAGCGGGTAGCATCAATCATTCTGATTACCTGGCGTGACATCTGGCTATCATCGAGATCCACAACAGCCAAAGGCAGGTCGGATGGATTTCCGGCCAGGAAAATATTCATAACCAGAAAGAATGAGAGCAGTGGACCGGCCAACGCGATGAACAGATAAACCCTGTTGCCCGAGAACCGTACAAATTCCCTGTTAAGGACATTCCACCAGTCATGAACCCACTGCGGAAACCTAAGATTTCTCATTTATCTACTCCTTTTTTGCCTTGTCTGCAATAGCATCCCAATTAACCAACACACTCATGCCCGGTCGTAATCCTTCGATCTTAGCTACGGGACGTGCATGAACTTCAAAGGTTTTCTTATCAAAATCACCCGAGGACTTGGTAGCATTCCATGTTGCATAGTCCCCCTGGACACTGATATATGTTACCTCAAATAACTGCTTCTCTCCTCCCAGTGCCGGTATGCGACCTTCAAAGCGTGTTCCCTTGCGGATTGGAGAAAGCAAATCCTCACGAATATTGAAAACTATCCATATATCATCAAGGTCAACCAGTGTAACAACCGGGAAACCCGCAGGAGTAAGCTCACCAACCTCCGACATAATATTTGCTATCTCTCCTGCAATTGGAGCGTAGGCTCGTGTTTCTTCAAGATATGAAGCCACTTCAGCTACGACACCTTCTGCCTGCTTTACAAGCGCACCGGCAGCTTCTTTGTCTTCAATACGAGCCCCACCTTCAGCCTTCTCCCATATAGCCTTGGCAGCCTCTGCAGTTTGTTCTGCAATTTTAAGTTGCATCTCAGTTTCATCCAACTTTTGAGCAGGTACCACACCATTGTCATACAGGTTTTTTACCCTTGTGTAGCTCTTTCTGGCAAACTCAAGAGCAGCAGATGCTTTTTGATAGTTGTTGTAAGCAGCACGGATATCCTCTTCCTGAGCACCTGTTTTTGCTTTCTTATGCTGAGCTTCGGCAGCTGTTTTTACAGCTTCAGCCTGACTCATCCTGGCATCCACTTCTGGACTTGAGATTGAATAAAGAAAGTCACCCTTGTTTACACTCTGTCCGCGATATACGGCCATGGAGTCAATACGTCCGGTTAGTTTCAAAGAAACCTTCATCTGTCTGGCTTCGGCTTCACCCTGAAGTTCTACAGGAACTTCACGAACTAGCAACCATGTTGTGTAGATAAGAAATATCAGCAGGGCTGATGCAATAGCTCCTGCAATTATTGCACTCTTCTGTTTCATTGCTTTTCAGTTAATTTCGTATAAGGATACTTTACTTTACTCCTGTATTCATATAGGTATTGAAATATTCCGGGATACCTGCAAGTTCTAAAAGCCGTGCCAGAGTAAGATCATAATTGTATTTAGCCTGAAGCTGCTCAACTCTGACCTTGGCAACAGCCAGCGATGCATCTGTTACATCTGTACTTGATGCCAATCCTTCACTAAAGGCATTCAGACGAACTCTGTAATATTCATCAGCAAACTCAGCAGCAGTCTTAAGCTCATGTAGTTGCTCAACTGCCATATAGAGTTCCTGATGATACTTTTCAATCCCCATCTCAATGTCTCTGACAGCTTTATTTTTTGCCTGTTCAACCTGATCTTCAAGTAATCTGGCAGCTTTATACTTGTGACGAGCTGAAGTGCCTCCAAATATTTTCCAGCTTAGAGTAATACCTGCTACATAGTCAGACACCTGTGGTGATAGGTCATAATCAGCAATATTGTACAATCCAAAGGCTGCTACTGTAGGCATTAAATCTGATCGCTCAGCCTTTGCAGCCTGCCCGGCCAGTCCCTGCTTTGCATATACCTGTCTCAACAAAGGATTGTTTTGCACAGATTGTAATTTGAAAAATTCAGCAGGTTCGACACTTTCATTGTAAAACAGAGGAGTAACCGGTAGATAACTGATTCCAGTACTGTCGGCAAGCGTATTGGCAAGAGCCTTGTTCAACAAATCAACCTGCCTTGCAGCTTTCCTGTATTCTCTTTCAGCCTCCGCGTGATATACCTGCGCATGAAGCAGTTCAGCCCTTGCAAGCATGCCTTCATCGAAAAGTTTTTGGGCATCGGCAAGGTGCTCCTCCATAGCTTTCAGCACATCCAGTCTAACATTGGCTGCTTCAATAGCCAGAGACAAACCAAAATACCTCTCCACCAACTCTGACAACAAAGCAGCTGTCTTTTCCCTTTCCATTTCAACAGCCTCATCCAGTCGTATCCTTGCAGCATTATTGGCAGCATTAATCTTCCCTCCGGTAAACAGTGGCCAGGTGACGCCTGCCGAAACAGTACCAAATTGTTGTTTCTGAATCAACTTGTCCCACTCAGCACCCTGCACCTTTACTAGCCCCTCTGCAAGTTGCCCCCTGACAGCTTCAGTTGAAATATTGTCGGGCAATACAGGCATCATCCCAGAAGTATTAGGATCAGGGTTGGGTACTCCACTGAAATTACCATACTGTGACAATGCACTATACAATGGCGTGATCGCATCCCTCACCCCTGTCATGTCAATACTTATGTCATCCGACAGGATGACATAACTTGCATTCAGCGAGACCTGCGGAAGCCTTAAAGTGCGGTTTGCCTTAATTTCAGCTTCAGCCTGACGTCTATGAAGCACTGCCTGCCTTATACTTTCGTTATTGGACAAAGCCGTTTCCACTGCTTCAACAAATGTAAGAGTATGCTTAGCTTCCTGTGCTAAAATACCACACAGTGCCTGTAAAAAAACAACCGATACAATTACTCTTTTCATATATTTAACCTGTTATTGCATTTAACCTCTAAGTGCACTCATACAAAGGGCTACAACCTTCTTTTCATCCTCCGGGCCAAGCAAAGTGGAGTTAAAGTGCTGCTTAAATCTGATATTAATGAATCCAATAGGATAGATTACTGTCATTAGAAATATCTCTTCCTCAGAGAAAGCATCTGATATCTCTCCGGTCTCTATTCCAATTCTGAGCAACTTTGTGCAAAGCTCCCTTATCCTGCTTATTTGCTCAGGCAGTATTGAAAAGCGATACTCATTAATCAATTTGTATAGAAACCTGATATGATCAGGACTGCTCTCAGCAAGGCAGAAAAAATAGTGAACCACAGATTCCACAACCTCTCTGATAGTTGTGCATGAAACCATGACTAGCTCCAGCTGGCCAGCCAGATCCCGTATCTTCTCATCAAGCATATCGGAAACCAGCTGCTCCTTACCTGAGTAGTAGCGGTAAAGATACCCCACCGCAACATCTGCTTTTGAAGCTATTGAGGATATGGTTGCCTCCCCATAACCATTCTCTGCAATCAAAGCTATGGCTGCCTCCTTTATCCTCATCAGCTTACTCTCATCTGCCAGTTTTGCCATCGTTTAGAATTAGTTAAGCATATAATGAATGAACATTCATTCATACAAAAATAAAGAGAATATAGACAGCATATTCAGATTTAACCTTTTTTATACAGGCAAAGAAATTACACAAAACAATATTATGAAAAACCAGACCCTAAAGGCAAGATAAAAGGGGTAGCAATCAGGAAGATTTGCTTATTTTGCAAAAAGGGAGTAACAAACATCGATACACAACTAGCTAAACACGCGATAAATTCTTTTAACACGTAAAGAGATGTCACTTGAAACCAAATATCACAACGAAAAGACCCAGTTTGAAGACACAGCCTTCGAACGTCTGATGCAGAAAAGAATTCACAAGGTACTGCTTATATGTAGCTCTTATGATGCCTTTATGCTTGAAGAAGACGGTCGTATTGACGAGCAGATCTTCAACGAATATGTGGCGCTTAACCTGCGCCACCCTCCCATGTTTATTCAGGTATCATCTGCTGAGGCTGCATTTAGAGCAATAGAGGAAAACCAGATAGACCTGGTGATAACTATGCTTAGCGTAGGTGGCATGGACCCCTTTTCTCTTTCCAAGGTCATCAAGGAAAGTCACCCGGATATTCCAATCGTTGTACTCACACCCTTCTCTCGCGAAGTATCACTTAAACTCAGCAAGGAAGATACCAGTGCCATTGACTACATTTTCTGCTGGCTTGGAAATGCTGACCTTTTGCTTGCCATCATCAAGGTTATTGAGGACGGGATGAATGCACCCACTGACGTATCAGAGATTGGTGTTCAGTCCATATTACTTGTAGAAGACTCCGTGCGCTTTTACTCTTCCTACCTGCCATTGATATACAAGACCCTCTTTCAGCAATCCCGTAAGTTTATGACCGAAGGTCTAAATGAACACCAGAGGATGATGCGAATGAGGGGCCGGCCAAAGATCCTTCTTGCCCGTACTTACGAAGAAGCTGTAGAGTTATACAACAAGTACAGCAACAACATCCTTGGTATTATATCCGACGTTTCTTTCAACCGCAAAGGCATAAAAGACTCTACAGCTGGCATTCGCCTGGCACGCAGGGTAAAGAAAGAGAACCCCTTTATGCCATTTCTGCTACAGTCCTCAGACCTCAAATTTATGGCTGTCGCCAAAGAAATTAAGGTGGGCTTTATTCACAAGCATTCTAAACTGTTGTTACAGGAACTTAGAGATTTTCTTACCACATATTTAGCTTTTGGGGACTTCGTATTTATAGATCCGGATACCGGTGAAGAAATAGCCAGGGTAAGCAACCTGCAGGAACTCCAGGAGAATCTGCTAAAAATACCAAACAAGTCCCTGCTCTATCACTTCAAACGTGATCATATATCCAAATGGCTTACAGCCCGTGCTTTGTTTTCAATAGCCTCGGTTATCAAAGAGATCAAAGTCACTGCCGACACAGAGATTGAGCAGCTGAAATATGAACTTTACAACATTATAGCTCACTTCCGTATGTACAAAGGACGGGGTGTAATAGCAACTTTTGACGAAAACACTTATGATGAGTATGTCAACTTCTCGCGTATCGGAGAGGGATCCCTTGGAGGTAAAGCCCGTGGCCTGGCATTCCTTAGCACTCTTATTAAGAAATACCCGGTATTCAAAAGCTTTGATGATGTAATCATAACAATACCCAGAACCGTAGTTCTGGGTGTAGATATTTTCGAAAACTTTATGGAGAGTAACAATCTCTACCCCCTGGGCTTATCAGATGCCAGTGATGAAGAGATTCTAAGACAGTTTGTTGCAGCTCCACTTCCCGAAGACCTGTACACAAAGCTTGAGAAATTCTGCAATGTTATCAAAAAGCCTATTGCCGTACGCTCATCAAGTATGCTCGAGGATAGCCATCATCAACCCTTCGCAGGCATCTATTCAACATACATGGTACCATATACAAGTGATGCCCACCGTATGGCATCACAGCTGGGCGATGCTATCAAGTGTGTCTATGCTTCAGTGTACTTCAAGTCTGGTAAAGCTTATATGTCTAGCACCCTCAACCTGATAGACGAGGAGCGAATGGGTATAGTGTTACAGGAAATAGTTGGTCAGGCTCACGAAAACCGCTTCTATCCAACATTTTCGGGTGTAGGACGATCATCAAACTTCTACCCTATTCCGCCTGAAAAATCTGAGGAAGGTATAGTTAATGTAGCTCTTGGACTTGGAAAATATATTGTTGAAGGTGGAGTATCGCTTCGTTTTTCACCCGAATACCCAACCAAAGTAATGCAGCTTTCCAATCCTGATATGATGCTTAGGGAAACACAGAAATGCTTTTATGCTTTGGACCTTGATATAAACAGCTTTACACCTTCAGTTGATGATGGTATCAATATAAGGACCCTTGACCTCAGGCAGGCCCTGGCTGACGGCTCACTTAAATGGATAGGTTCGATGTTTGATTTGCAAAACCAGGTTGTCCGTGACGGAACCTTTTTTGAAGGTTACCCGATAGTCACCTTTGCAAGTATTCTGAAGTATGATGCCTTCCCACTTGCAAATATTATGAAGGAAGTACTAAAGGTCGGTCAGATAGAAATGAACCAGCCAGTTGAGATAGAATTTGCCGTCGATTTACAAACGCCTCCGGGTAGTCCTTCAGTTTTTTATCTGCTTCAGATCAGGCCCATTGTTGACAGTCGTGTTTCACTTGGTCCCAACATCAAGGTAAAGGACTCCGAGAAAGCCTTTATTTATAGTGAGGCGGCACTTGGGAATGGGATTATTTCAGATATCAAAGACATAGTCTATATCAAGACTGAGAATTTCAAGCCATCTAATAATCCTAAGATTGTAACTGAAATAGAAAAGCTAAATGATCTCCTTCAGGCTGAAAACAAACCGTATCTCCTAATCGGTCCAGGACGATGGGGCTCACAGGATCCATGGCTGGGTGTTCCAGTAAAATGGGGACAAATTGCCGGAACCAGAGCCATTGTTGAGATAGGTCTAGAAAACTATTCGGTGGATCCAAGTCAGGGAACTCATTTCTTCCAGAATCTGACTTCGCTCAGGGTGGCCTACCTGTATATCAACATGCATCTCAACAAGGGCAAGCTCAATTTCCAATGGCTCGACTCCCTGGAGGCGAGACATGAAACTGAGCATATACGACATGTGGACACAAAAGAACCGCTTCTCCTTCAGATCGATGGACGAGATGGAAAAGCGGTTATGTATTATCCCGGGGAGCAATAAGGCTCCCCGTATTTTACCTCCCGACTATTTTCTTAAGTACCCAGGCACTAAAGGTATTTTGTTATGCACAAAAATCCTCTACCTCTACTCAAAATCCTAACAACCTGCTTTTAAAACAGTCTGTAGCTCAGAGAAAACATCAAAGCCCTGGTTTTGCGGTCAATTCCGCTTTTGCTTGAAATATCATTCAATCCCCATTCATAACGGGCATCCAAGCCAAAGCGCATAACCTCTACACCAGCACCAAGCTGGAGATTCCAGTTTGCACTCTTCATCTTTCCGGAATCAAAACTACGCTCATCAACGCTAACCTTCTCATCTGCACGGATAGAAAGAGCAGGACCTGCCAGGCCGTAAATATTAACAACATCGAGATCCAAAATATTGAGTTTCACAAGTACCGGTATATCCCAGCTATAATAGTTGAGGGTTTCGGAAATCGCTGAGTCATACTCAACTTTACCACTCTTCTTTGAGTAATATACTTCAGGACGCAGGGAGATATTGCCGGCAAGAGGAAATGAAGTCCATGCACCGAGAATATATCCGCTCTTAAAATCATTCTTTACATTCTGATATGTCTCATTGTTTAGCTTCACACCATTGGAAGTATCGAAGCTGGATGAGTTGAAACCGGCCTTTACGCCAAGTTGAAAACCGTCACCGGCATATAGCATGCTGGCAGATAGTATTAGAGCAAAGCATGAAACAAGTATCTTTTTCATAGTCAATAGTTTTATTCTGGTTAGTAATACTGAATTATCCTATCAAATCAAATGCAAATCAGTGAAGGCGTGAGCCAATGATATTGAAGAACTCCTCTCTTGTAGCAATGCTATTCAGGAAGGCACCAGTAAAATCAGAAGTTGTAGTTACCGAATGCTGTTTCTGAACACCCCTCATCTGCATACATGTGTGATGAGCCTCAATAACAACAGCAACACCGAGCGGATTAAGGGTATCCTGAATACAGTTCTTTATCTGGGTCGTAAGTCTTTCCTGAACCTGCAGGCGGCGTGCATAAGCTTCTACGACACGGGCAATCTTACTAAGTCCGGTAATATGGTGACGAGGTATATAAGCTACGTGTGCCTTACCAAAAAAGGGTAACATATGGTGCTCACAAATTGAATAAAGCTCAATATCCTTTACGACAACCATTTGCTGGTAGTCTTCACGAAACATAGCCGAACGAACAATCTCTTCAGGGTTCATATTATAGCCCTGGGTGAGGAACTGCATAGCCTTGGCAACCCTCAAAGGAGTTTTCTCAAGCCCTTCCCTTGAAATGTCTTCGCCAAGTAGTTGCAATATCTCACTATAGTTCTTTGCAAGCTTTTCATTTATCTCATCATCATATTGTTCGATTTTTTTGTAGCCCCTGCCACCATTCAAAGAAATTTCCATAGTATCAAAATTTTGTTACGGAACCAGTTCCATGGTTCCTGAGAGTTTCCTCTGAGTAAAACAAATAACAGACCAAAGGGTTAATGGCCTTTCTATGCGGAATAAACAACAAAGATAAATCAAAACTCAATAAGGGGTACAAATTTATTGTCCCGGCTGGCAAATACAGAAAAGAAAGCCGGCAAAACTTCAGTTTTGCCGGCCAACCCATCAATAACAGTAATCTAATTAGGAACAATATGTTATAATCAACCTTTCAAACGAGCTGCAACTTCGTTCCAGTTCACTACATTCCAGAATGCTGAAATATAGTCTGGACGACGGTTCTGATATTTCAGATAATAAGCGTGTTCCCATACGTCTAGTGCAAGAATAGGAGTACCCTTAACATCTGCGATATCCATAAGCGGATTGTCCTGATTTGGTGTAGATGTAATTACAAGTTTGCCATCTGCCTGTTTTACAAGCCAGGCCCAACCAGAACCGAAACGAGTAGCTGCAGCCTTTGCAAATTCTTCCTTGAAAGCATCAAATGAACCAAAGTTCTTTTCAATAGCTGCAAGAAGGTCTCCACTTGGTTTGCCGCCACCGTTTGGACCAATTACTTTCCAGAACAGGTTATGGTTGTAGTAACCACCTCCATTATTACGTATTGCAACACTAAGCTTTGAGATTCCAGCCAACAGTTCTTCAATGCTCTTACCTGCATTTGGAGTTCCTTCCAATGCTGCATTCAGGTTATTTGTATATGCAGCATGGTGCTTAGTATGGTGTATTTCCATTGTCAATGCATCGATATTGGGCTCCAATGCATTGTATGCATAATCCAGTTTAGGTAATTCGAATGCCATTTTCTCTTAATTTTTTAGTTCAACATTATCTACAATACACGAAAAAATCCTTATTTCGACCTTTCCTACATACTAAACATGGTTGATAGAAAAAGGTTCAAGCATCCACAAATTTTTGACTAATTTTTCATACTAAAAAGGTGAACAAAGAAATTCTAAGGCTTGCCATTCCGAATGTACTGACCAACATCACCATACCCCTGCTGGGTATGGTGGATGTGTATCTGATGGGGCATCTTGAGTCGATACACTATCTTGGTGGTGTTGCGCTTGGCAGTGCGCTGTTCAATTTTCTCTACTGGGCCTTTGCCTTTCTGAGAATGAGCATCAGCGGACTGGCTGCACAGAGCTATGGTCGCGTTGACAATGAAGAAATGGCTATCGTCATGCAGCGTGGTGCATTAATTGCAGCAGCCGGTTCACTATTGCTGATTACATTCCAAATGCCCCTGGCTGATTTAGGACTCAGCATCCTGGAAGGAAGTCCGGAAGTCAAGGATCAGGCAAGACGTTACTTTGCCATCAGGATATGGGATGCTCCAGCCTCAATAATGTTGTTTGTATTCTACGGTTGGTACCTGGGGATGCAAAACTCTGTGTATCCAATGGTAATTGCACTTACAGTAAACATCGTCAATATAATACTAAGTTTTGTTTTGGTTCGTCTCTTTGGAATGGACGTTGATGGAGTAGCCCTTGGATCAGTATTGGCACAGTATGTAGGCTTGATACTGGCTCTGATATTGTTCTTTAAAAAGTACAGATGGATTATCCCCTACTTCACCCGCAAGCTCTCCATCTTGCTTACTAATATGAGCAACTTCTTAAGTGTAAGCACCAATATATTTATCCGGACCCTTTTCGTAATTCTGGTCTTTACATTCTTTACATCTAAGTCAGCTGGCATTGGGGACATAACACTTGCAGCAAACAGTGTGTTGCTACAGTATATGCTGCTGTTTTCATACTTCCTCGACGGTTATGGATATGCAGCCGAGGCCCTTATTGGTAAATTGTTCGGAGCGCGTAATAGGCAGAAGCTCTCCTATTCAGTTCATATGTTGCTAAGATGGGGATTGGGCTTTGCAATAGTTTTCTCAGCGGCCTACCTGATATTGGGTGAAACATTACTAAGTCTTTTCACCCGGCAGACAGAAATAATCGAAACCGGAAAACAATACCTGCTATGGGTAGTGATGATGCCGTTAGTGAGTTTTCTGACCTATATCTTCGACGGGGTCTTTATAGGCATTGGAGGATCAGTACAGATGCGAAGGTCGGTTGTCATTGCCGCGGTGTTCTTTTTTTTCCTGCCTTTTTACATACTGTTCCCCTACCTTGGTAATCATGCCATGTGGCTAAGTATGTTTCTCTTTATGGTAGTCCGCTCACTGTACCTTACCATCAGTTACCCACGGATTATTAAAAGAGAGTTCCCGCATCATAGATAGCGTGACATTAAAGCAAGTCCTGAGTTCACAGTGAAAATATCAGCATAGAACCCTTAATCAACATCCAGAACTATGCAAGGACTCAGAATCATAAGGACAACAATTTCTAGTAATACACTTTTAACCGACAAAGCTGTGTCATGCAAAAAAGGCGCCCCGCTGCAGCGGGACGCCCTTCTTATTTATATCCTCTTCGGATGGTTCTTTTGTAAATTGCGTTATTTAATCGCAATCATACGTGCAGGTTTTGGTTTTACTTCCTCACGTTTGTGAAGAGTTACATTCAGTATACCATCTTTGTAGACCGCATCAATCTTAGAATCATCTATCTGAGTGCTTGGTACAGAGAATGAACGACTGAAACTTGAGTAGTTGAACTCCTTACGGCAGTATCCCTTACCATTTTCTTCGTTCTTTTCTTCCTTTTCACTTGAGATGGTCAATACTCCGTTGTGATACTCAACTTTGAAGTCATCTTTTGAGAATCCAGGGGCAGCCACCTCAATTGCATATTCATCATCAGTTTCACGAACATTTACAGCTGGTATGCTGCGATAGCCTGACAATACAGGTGAAGTGAAGAAATCACCACCAAAGAAATCATCAAAGATGTTGATCAGGTCAGGCACGTTTCTGGTTGTTCTTCTCATTAACATAGCTTTGTCCTCCATTTATTTAGTTAGACTTTTAATCATCTTTCATTTTCTGATAGGAGAATAGCAAAGCATATACCACACTAGATATCAGGTCATTATGGCATATAAACAAGATTTTTCATGTCATTTTGGCGGCAAAATTTTAAGAACTACTGCCATATTTTCAGCCACATTGCACACAAGAATATGCAAGCTGCTGTACTACTGTTTATAACATAACAAAAGCCTCTCCAGGCGCCAGGTACTAACAAAAACAGCCTTTCCTCAGAAAGGCTGTGCTGTCTACAATTAAATTATTAATCGATACTGACTTACATTTCAGATATATAAGCTTATAATAGCAGGTGGAATCAGGCTTCTCCAAAATTTTATTTCTGGTCTTCTATAGCAAATCCGACCTTTTTCAGGTCATCCCAGAAGCCGGGATAGGACTTGGAAACAACTGAGGGATCTTCAATAACAAAGGGTTTGTCCATCTTAAGAGCAGCAGGGGCAAAGGCCATTGCCATACGATGATCCTTATATGTCGCTACAGAGATCTTGTCCAAAGCTTCGCCCTTCTTGCCGCTCCATTCAATACAGTCAACATTGTTTGTCTCTATCAGGAATCCAAACTTACCAAGTTCATTCACAAGGGCATTGATTCTGTCGGTCTCCTTAATCTTGAGGGTATGCAGTCCACTTAGTTTGAAAGGCACTCCCAGAAAAGCACAAGTCACTGCAAAGGTCTGTGCCAAATCTGGCTGATCAGTAAAATCATATTTGAACGAAGACATTATTTCACCGATATTAAGCAGTTCTAATCCCCTGCTTGAATGTTTGGATTTAACCCCAAGACCTTCAAATAGGCGCGCCACTTCTGAGTCACCTTGCCAACTGTAACGATTAAGTCCTTTCAAAATCACAGTCGTCCCCTTAGGAGCAAAGGCTACTACTTCAAACCAGTAAGATGCTGCACTCCAGTCGGCCTCTACCCTTGTTTCAACAGGCTTATACTCGGCATTTGGAACCTTTATAGTATTTCCCTTCCATTCACACTTTACACCGAAGGCTTCCATCTGCTTAAGAGTCATATGAATATAAGGACGCGAAGTAATATCTCCTGTCAAAGTAAGACTGAGTCCCTCCAACATATATGGAGCAATCATCAATAGGGCCGATACATACTGACTACTTACATTTCCCGGAAGCTCAAGTTCCCCACCCTTTAAAGCACTGCCATATATCCTCAATGGAGGATAACCTTCCTTATCCAGATACTCAATCCTGGCTCCAAGCCTATTTAATGCCTCAACAAGCACATGAATAGGACGCTGCTTCATTCTCTCACTGCCGGTGATAGTCCACTCGCCAACAATCTTGGCAAGGTAGGCGGTAAGAAACCTCATTGTTGTCCCGGCAGCACCGACGTCAAAGTGATTGGTCGATGAATTGAGAGCTCCGAGCATAGCCCTTGTATCGTCACTGTCGGACAGATTCTTTATTGGATAGGGACTATAAGCGAGAGCATTTAGTATAAGCAGTCGGTTGCTTATGCTCTTGGATGCCGGAAGTTCTATTTCAGTCTTTAGGACTTCCTTCAATGGTAGTATATGTATTGACTGTGTCATAATTCATCTTAATCAACCGGACGCAACTCAATTTGTCAGCCAACTGTCTGCGCCCTTATGTATTTCATCTGCCTTTCTACAAACAACAACATAACATTCTACTGTACATGGTCTGCCTTAGATGTAGCTTTGCCTGTAAAACTCAAGTGCTTCAATAACCTCTTCCCTTTCGCAATGGGTATCAATTGCAATATCTCCAGGCTCACGGAGCAGTGTAAAATTTATACGCCCGCTTGAATTCTTTTTATCGTGAGTCATTGCATCATAGAGGTAGGTATAATCACCCTTACTTATCTCAAATCTACCGAAGATCTTGTAGATATACTCACTTAGCAGTCGCAGTAGCTCCTCAGAAAATCCGAGCTTCTTCCATGCAAGGTAAAGTTCTACTACTATACCATAGGCTACGGCATAACCATGCAGAACCGGTTTACCGCGTTTAAGCGCAAGGCTCTCAATGGCATGTCCTGCAGTATGTCCAAGATTCAATGCCTTTCGGATTCCCTTTTCATAAGGGTCATCACTCACTATATCATCCTTGATCCTGATTGACTCAGCAACCAGACCGGCAAGTATGGCCATGTCAGGATTTAATATATCAAAGGCAATTGTTCGATTAAGCAGATCCCCCTTCACAAGCAGGGCATGCTTAATCATCTCGGCAAAACCCGATTTCAGGTTGGGACCATCCAGACTCCTGAGCAGTGAAGTATCAACAAGCACATACTTAGCCTGCTTGAAGGAACCTATCTCATTCTTATAACCCTTGAAGTTGATACCTGTTTTGCCTCCAACCGATGCATCAACCTGTGCAAGTAAGGTTGTAGGTATATTTATAAAGTCTATCCCACGCTTGAAAGTTGCAGCAGCAAATCCGCCCAAATCACAAGGCATACCGCCTCCCAGATTTACAAGCAGTGAATGACGGGTTGCACCTCCTTCCACCAATGCCGCCCATACATATATAAGGGCATCGGTATCCTTGGCATCGTCACCAGGGGCAATTTCTATTACCCTATTTCTGTCAATGCCTGGCACATCCTCAATAAGGGGAAAACAAAGACGTCTGGTGGTGCCATCGGTCAGCACAAAGACCTTTTCATCTTTGTATGGCTTTATCATCTCCGCCAGATCAGACCTAAGGTCATCGGCAAGGTAAACATCGGTTTCACAGGTATTGAGTGACTGCATAGCTTCAATTTCTTTCAAATTATGACAAAAGTAAGCTTTTATGCCAATGCGAAAAACCCCAAAGCAAAAATATAAGGCCAGCCCGGACCGTGTCTCTGCCGGCCTACACAGAAGGGTACTGCCGGGCCTCGAAGCCCGGCAGAACAGCAAACTGACGGGACGTTTGCTTTTTAGCTCTTTATTTTGTTTTTTGCAATACAAATAAAAAGCAATGAATAATAAAAAGACCGCTTCTACTTTTATCAGAATCTTCGGAATCAGTTGGCTTGCTTCACTTGCCATTCTGGTCTATACCTTCCTGAGCCGTACTGCAGTTTCTCAGAACTTTCAGATACTAATGCTGGTAGTAGTGGTACTGCTTCCTGTAATATTTGCAAAAGGTGGTTTCTATTATATTGAGATCGCAGATTCAAAGGGAAATCTCCTTATCAGATATTTCAACCTATTCCCGATAGGACGAAAGTATAAGGCACTACAGATTCCATTGGAAAGGTATAGCCATTACGAGATAAAAGGATCAATGGGAGTACTCTTTAGCTTCCTTTACGTGTATGAAGATACCGTAAGGGGATTGGCACGCTATCAGCCAATCGGACTGACTGCTCTAAGAAGTGAGGAGAAAGAAAACTTAAGAAACATACTAGATCAAATTAAAAAAACAAATAAGTAACACTCAAATCCTATAACCCAAACCATGCTTGTTCATCAGTTAGCCCTTACCATGATCAATGGAGTGGGGCCGAAACTGGCACGACTCCTGATAGATCACCTGGGTTCCGTCGAGGAGGTCTTTTCACCAAAGGCTCCCTTCGAAAAGGTACCAGGTATAGGAGAAGTGATGGCCTCCAGACTCCGCAATATAGACACAAAATCCCTGCTTCTTAGGGCGGAAAAAGAGATAGAGTTCATCACCCGACATGACATCACAGCCCTTTTTATCGATGACCCTGAATACCCTTCGCGACTGGCCAACTGCGAAGATGCTCCATTGCTAATATTTATTAAAGGTAAGGCAGACCTTGAGTCCCCCAAGGCACTCAGCATCGTAGGTACACGCAGGGCAAGCGACTACGGCAAGTACCTGTGCGAAAAACTTGTAAAAGATATTGCCGAAAGGCATCCCGGCACTCTTATTATCAGTGGACTCGCATACGGTATCGACATCTGTGCACACAGGGCTGCACTGAAATACGGCCTGCCCACAGTCGCAGTTCTCGCTCACGGTCTTGACAGAATCTACCCACCATCCCACAGAAGTACTGCAACAAAGATTTGTGAGCAGGGTGCTCTTGTAACTGAGTTTATGACCGACACAAATCCTGACAAACCAAACTTTGTAAGAAGAAACAGGATTGCTGCAGGACTTTGTGATGCTGTGATAGTTGTGGAATCTGCCGAAAAAGGTGGAGCTTTGATAACAGCCGGCCTCGCAGCAGGATATTCAAGAGATGTGCTTGCCTTTCCCGGAAGGGTCGGTGACGAATTGTCGGCTGGTTGCAATCGACTTATCAAAGCAAACAAGGCTGCTCTAATTGAGACAATTGATGACCTGGAATATGCACTGGGCTGGGAAAGTCCAACAAACTTTAACAGAGCTACACAAGGTTATCTCTTTGCTACACCTGACACTCCGGAAGAAAAGCAAATAATGGATTTACTGCATGAAGAAAAGGAGATGAATCTCAACCTTATATCAACTGCGACCGGCATTCCTATTCCCAGGCTATCGGCAATCCTGTTAGAGATGGAGTTTAAAGGTCTGATTAAGTCTATGCCGGGAGGTATGTACAGAATGCTTTGAAAAGAAGTTCTGTTGTTGAGACCCCACTGTTGTTCAGCTAAACGAAAGTCTGCATTGCTGGTTCTTCCAGGTTATTCCAAGTGGTGAAATTGTCCAGGCCACTGCCCGGAGGCAATGGCTATTATTTGATCTCCCCGGTTTTTATTCCCTGCAGGTGGAAAGATTTTAATACCTTTGACCCTTGAAATCCAAAACAGATATTAGATCAGGCTCATGAAAATCAGACTGCTGATATTGACCTTACTGATAGGCACCAGTATATGCCACGCCGGGGGCAAGCGCATTATTTCTCTTGCGTCATCACTGACAAAGAGCATCTATTATCTGGAAGCTCAGGATCAGTTAGTGGGCAGAACTTCTTATTGCTTTGTCGCAGACAAGGACAACAAAGAAGTTGTAGCCAGTGCTGTTACTGTCAATATTGAAAAGGTCCTTAGTCTTAAACCCGATCTGGTTATCGCAACTGGGATAACCGATCCGGAGACTATTGAGTTGATTCGCAAGGCTGGTATAAAAACCGAGATATTTCAGACTCCGCGCAACTTCAGTGAAGTATGCAGTCAGTTCCGACGTCTTGCTTCTCTCTGTGGCAGCGAGAAACTTGCCGATTCCATTATAAAGGAAAGTCAAAAAACCCTCGACGACATTAAAGCATATTACAAGGGTAAGACCCCAAGGAAAGTCTTCTTTCAAATCGGAGCAAATCCGCTGTTTGCCGCTATCGAAAATACCTTTATGGACGACTACATCACCCTTGCAGGTGGGACCAATATAGCAGCCGGCCTAAAAAAAGGGACAGTAAACCGCGAATGGGTACTAATGAAAAATCCAGATGTAATAATCATAGTAAACATGGGACTAGCCGGGGATGATGAGATGAAGATCTGGCAAAGCTATCCTCATCTGAAGGCAGCAAAGAACAATTCAATTTTCTTTGTGGAATCGGATATGGCAAGCACACCCAACCCTGTCGATTTTGTTGAAACCATGAAGGTGCTACACAGGCATCTCAGCAAACTGCCTTAAGGCACAAGTCCGAATAACATGCAAAACAAGTATCTGGCATGGACTCTTTTCATCTTGCTGCTACTCATTCTTTTTGCAGCATCAGCGCTGCTATCTCTTAGCAGCGGTGAAGCAGCCATTGGTTTGAAAGATATCCCCTATGTACTTGGAGACAAGGAGCAGATGGAGTATTATATCCTTACTCAGATCCGAATGCCCAGAATCATTCTGGCGCTGGCAGTTGGCGGATCGCTGAGTCTGGCCGGAGCCATCCTTCAGGGCATCTACCGGAATCCGCTTGTTGAACCCTATACCCTTGGAATATCAGGAGGTGCAGCACTTGGAGTTGCCCTTACAATAGTCTGTGGCCTACATCTTACCCTTGGGACCCTAATCCTTCCCCTCTCAGGTTTCACCGGAGCCGCAATAGTGATACTTATCGTCGGAGTTCTGGGTTTCTTCCGTGGTGGTAGTAATGTCAACAAGATGCTGCTGATTGGAGTAATGATTAGTTTTGTGGCATCCTCAGCGATGATGTTTCTTATGTCGATAAGTAGTGCCGACAACGTATATAGCATAGTATTCTGGATAATGGGATCACTCAATGAACCCAATCAGGTACTGATCCGCATTACACTGTTTGCCTCCCTTGTCGGTCTTGCAATCAGCTATCTCTTTGCAAGACCACTAAACGCACTAATGCTCGGACAGGAGAAGGCCGCCTACCTCGGCATTAACAGCAAGAACACTATCCGGATGCTGTTTATCCTATCTTCCCTGCTGACTGGGATTAGTGTTGCTGTTGCCGGGGTTATTGGTTTTGTCGGACTTGTTATCCCCCATCTTATACGCATGCTAGCAGGTAGTGATCATCGCTTTCTGCTTATTGGATCCTTTCTGGGCGGAGGCATCTTCCTGGTGCTATCCGACGTGGTAGCACGAACAATAATAGCACCCAATGAACTTCCAATCGGAGTAATAACCGGAATTGCTGGTGGCATCCTGTTTATCATAGTCCTGATCCGAAAAAAGCAACACCATGTCTGATTATTATTTTGAAATAGATAAACTCTGTTGCGGATACGGAAATGAGTTCAGGCTTAAACCCGTCTCATTCGGATTAAAGCAGGGAGACCTTGCGGGAATAATAGGTCCCAACGGTTCAGGAAAGACAACCCTGCTCAAGGGCATCTCAGGAAGGCTGCCGCTTAGTAGCGGCAGCATCAGGCTCAACAACCAGGACATCCAGAATCTGAAGCTGCGGCAAAGGGCACAACGTGTTGCCGTCGTTTCTCAGTTTATTGACTCAGCTGGCATAAGTGTAGAAGACTATGTATTGATGGGACGCCTTCCCTACAGAGAGAATTTTCAGTTTTTTGAATCCAACCGTGACCTTACAATTGCCCGCAAATACATGCGTCTTACGGGCATCTGGCCCCATCGCAAGAAACAACTCAGTCAGCTGAGTGGAGGTGAACAACAACTAGCAGCCATAGCACAAGCTTTGACTCAGGAACCGGAACTGCTGCTGATGGATGAGCCCACTTCCCATCTCGATATTACACACCAGGTGCAGGTGCTCAACCTGATCCAGCGACTCAACAATGAGCTCAAGCTTACAGTTCTGATGATAATTCATGACCTCAACCTGGCTGCCGAATACTGCAACCATCTGATTATGATGAAGGACGGGCAGCTATATTCACAGGGCACACCATCAGAAGTCCTGGCATACGATAAAATAGAAGAAGTTTACAACACAGTGGTTGTCACACAAAATAATCCCTTATCGGGCAAACCTGCTGTCTTCCTAGTTTCTGAGAAGATACTTGAAGAAATTAAGGCTCGCTATGGAGGGATAAACAGGAACCAATAAACATCCACATCTTAAGACACTTCCCAGGCAAAAGGCCTGTTTTTCTTTCTTAGAAACTTTCTGTATTTAACCGCTGGATCGGGATTTCCTTAAAAAATCAATTGTTTTTACCGGCACGACAGTTGTAATCGCTTATTTCGGAATCTGGGATATATGTTTTTCAAGCCACGACAGTTAAGTCCATTGATATTTCTCTTATTGAGTTTTGCTACATCTCTCGCGAAAATCATAAGGTCGACAGCCTGAAATATAAAAAGGGCATTGGCAAAGGTCTATGGCTAACTGGACTCCTCCATCTTCAAAAGGACAGAGTCAGATCAATCGATTACTTTAAACAAGCACTCGCTGTTGCCGAAGAAATCAGATCATCAATAGTCAGTTTGGTTCATCCCGAAGACCTAGATAGCCTGTCTGCATTTTGGAGAACACTGAATGTCAAGGAACTGAGCATTGCTTCAGTACAGTTTCGACTCAAACATAAGAATGAGGATTACAGATGGTTTGAGGCTGTAGCCCAGAACTTTGTGGACAACCCTGCATTAGGAGCCATCCTTTCCAACATCAGAGACATTGATGTTCAAAAGAAAGTTGGAGATTACTTTTGACGTCCAATGGATTTGATAAACCAACTAAATGACACCTTATGAAAAAACAACTACTATTAATTCTATTTGCCCTGGGTACCATCTTTAATGCAAGTGCAATAAGTGATATTGATTTAGTACGAAATAGAATCGGCTTATTCCAAAACAAATACCAACAAGGATAACGTGTGGGATGTACAACGCTCCCCCTCATATCCGACAACTGATGGTATATGGAAGCTAACTTACTTTAGTGACCCATATGATGCATTAACAAATAGCGATATTGACTGGGGAAGAAACGGAGACCGCTACCTGATGTTCAACATAGTTGAGGCTGACGACTTTGATCCAATTAGGTATAAAAGATACGAAGACGACATTTACAGAACCGGTGACTACCTCCTTGTTTTAAACCTGTATGAATCCGACGGAAGTTTTTCCTGAAGTCGAAGCATTCACCAGGGTATGGACATATACTGGCAATACCATCTTTAGGGACAACCAACAGATGCGTATTAAATATATGCTAGCCGATTCCTCCTTCTTTACCATGTTCTCATTTAAACTACGTTTTGCGGCTTGGCGTAGTGGCGGTTTTTTAGCACAATAGTTCAATCGAAGAACTGCACTTGAACCCACCACAAAACTGTCATACGAAGCACTGAACCCGCCATTACGCCAAACCGCTGTTACAGGCTGGCGTTCTTGTTGTCCGTGGCTGAAACCCTTGTCCTTATTGAGTTTTGCAACCAATTGTCCGAATGTTTTTGTGTCAGATTGTGGGTTGGCGTTTTTAAAATTTTTAGAAGAGAAGGGAATTTTTAATTTTTTCTTTTCAGCGTGGGACAGGCATACTCTTTGGCAAGCTTTGGCTTGTGTGTCGGCTTGCGGGGCTTGCCAATGTGTATGACTGTGAAGGGTTGAACTGAAAGAAAAGAGAATTTTATTCATTCATTTTTTTGTTTCTATAAACTCTTGTTAAGTTTTAACAATTAGTCTTTAATGCAATGGGCGAAAAATGGTTAACTTAAAAGTTTCTTCTGTTTCTTCCATTAAAGCTTCCTTCATACCAGCATTTCGAAGGGTTTCTATAACTATTTTCCTAATTCCAAGTCCTTTATGCTCCATTAATCCAAAATCCTGTGCAAATCTTACCAATATGGGATTTCTTTGATATTTCTGCCCGGCTTTTATTTTTTCTATCGTGAGGGTGTTGGGTAATCGCCCCTGACTTTCAATTTCTATCCTGTCATTAAAAATTCGGATTTCGTTTCGGTTACGCTTTGTGTAATCTCTATGAATTATTGCATTCACTAATAGTTCGCGAAGAGCTCTTTCTGGTATTATCCAAACCGTTTCTCTGTGAATGCCATCTGTTAGTTCTTCACGAGCATAAATTTCTCCCAATTTATTCATTACGGTCTCAATCAAGCCGCTGCGAATTACCTCTCCTTTTTCGTTCTTCACACTGGCTAACGGCAGGTTGTAGGCTTGGTCAAAATGATGATTGGTTTCAATATCGTTGCCGGGATAATGAATAACTCTGAAGCCATGATTTGATAAAAACCTACCGGGATTTTTTCCAAAAATGACCAGTCCGGCAATACTGGCAGAGAATTCATTAAAACTATTTCTGACAAGCAGGTCAAGTTGATTCAGTTTTTCAATTAACAAATCCTCATCCGCACCAGATAAGTCTTCACCAAACTCGTTCCGATAGTAATGAATGAAAAGTTCTTTATCAATATCCTGAAAAGAAGTGCCGGAAACCGGTGCTATTTCAAAGTGGTAATAACCTGATTCCTGAGCCATTCTAAGTATTTGTTCACGATCGGCAATTTTTGAAGTTGAACCAATTCTGATGTACGGTGTTTCACGATCACCTTCTTTCACAAAGTAGGGTTTATTGATACCCTGTTCTATAGTAACTACTGCGACTCTTCCTTCAGGTGTATTAATTTCTTCATACAAAGGAATAATAGATGGTGTAACATATCTGCCAAAAACGGTATCCATTAGCCATTCTTCAAAGTTTTCCTTTGACGAGCCTTTAATCTCACGATTATTATTATCCACACCAAAAAAAATTCTCCCTCCCCTGAAATTGGCAAAGGCAACAATTTCTTTAGCTATGCGTTCCGGTCTTTCACTATCGAGTTTAAATTCTACTTTTGAATTTTCCGGATTAGCAATTATTTCAAGTAATTCCTGATAGGTCATTGTTCTGTTTTTTAATAATTGTATTTCAATCTTCTGGTTTCGAAGGCGTATTTACCGCCTTCCAGAATATTTTCAATCTTAGGACGTAAGTTTTCATTGTCAATAGAGCCAATATTTTCATCCTTCAAAACAGATTCTCCGTTTTCTATTTCCATCACGCCAATCCATTCGGCATCACCAAATACCGGAATATTGGCATTGTGAGTACTGAAAATAAACTGACGGGCTTCCTTTTGCCTGCGCAATTCAGAGACGATATTTTCTGCAATAAATGCATTGTCCAGATTATCTTCCGGTTGGTCAATGATCAATGGGTCGCTGTTGTTGAGAAGCAATAGATTCAATATGGCTGTACATTTCTGACCTGATGATAATTCAGTTATTTCCTTGTATGCTGGATTTTCCGAAGTGCCTATATTCAATTTAATAGTTACTGTTTCGGTCAACGCAATTTCCTCCAGTTCCCATTTTTTTTTGTCAGATAATTTCTTGATTGTAGATACTATACCGGGTGTCAATTGGTATTTATCTTTCAAATCGGACTCATCCAATTCACGAATATCTTTTACAAATTGCCAAATATTGAAATTGTCCTGTTGCTCATTTAGCCATTGTATTTTCTTTTCTCCAAAGCCTTCTATTTCTAAAAAAAACTTTCTCAATGGCTCACGATTTCCCCATTTTTTTACTTCCAGCTGCATTTTTCCGGCAAGTGCGTTTTTATTTAAAGATTTAACCTTTTTAAATATTACATCGTAGCGCTGGTCTATTTCACTATTTAAAGCTGTTATTAGTTCTTTACGATTTTTCAATAATTCATCATATAATTTTTGATTATTGTCCCGCTGAATAGTCAACCCCTGCATAGAAGAAAGCTCTCTGCTGATTTGAGAAAATTCACGGGCAATGTCGCTACCTTTTCTTCCGCCACTATCAGGCAACTTGTTGATTAGTTTCTGGAATTCCTCCTCAAACTGTTCTTTTGCCTTCTGCCATTGCTGTTTTACTTCATTCGACTGAGTAACAAAAGTTTTTTCGGCCGTTTTTATTATACTAATGGCTCTCTGCAACTCAGAAATCAATTTTTCCCAAACCGGTTTAAGTGAAGCTAAGTTTTGAGCATTAATATATTCTTTCAGTGCGTCAACACTTAAATAGTGTAAATCAACGGCAGAGATTTTACGCTCCAATTCCTCAACAAGCGATTGTATTTCCTGAAATTCGCCATCACTTCGTTTGATTACTGCTTCCTCTTTGTTGTAAATATTCTGCTCTTCAAATTTTTTGTCTAATCCTAACGCTTTTAGATTATGTAAACGCTCTTTTAGTTGATTTTCCCGATTAATTTTCTGGTTAAGTTCTTCTAGCCTTTCTATGGTTTGGACGAGTTTTAAGCGGTTTTCTTTGAGTTGTTTTTGAATATCAGGGATGTTATCTTTTAATTCCGGAAGGAATTGCTCTATAAGTTTTACGTGATTTACCGGCTTTTCTGCAAATTCAAAGATTTCATTCTGACCAAACATCTTTATTTCCGGCAAAATATCTTTTACCGAAAGGAAAGATAAAGTGCCATCTTCATTCTTTATGGTTTGAGGCTGCCCGTAATTCCGTTCAATGATGAATTTTTTGTTATATCTGGATGAATAAACAGTAAGTACAATTTTTCCATTTGTAAAATTATTTCGCAGAATATCGTCTGCCCGTTTTTTAGCTTCGGAAGATTGATATGGAATGTCTAATCCATAGCGAATGGCCTCCAGCAGGGTGCTTTTACCTGTTCCTCGTCCGCCAATCAAAGCGTTGAGGTTATCATTAAAAGCAATATGTAATCCCTCTGCAAAAAAGTTAGAAAAAATTTTGAACTCTAGAATCTTGGAATGCTTTTCTTCTTTGAGTTCAGAATATAGACGAATTCTCGATTCTCCGTCCAAGAATGCCTGTCTTAATCCCTCAATGGATGGTTTGTCCATTTTGATATAACAACTTGCCAAAGGGCCTTTCAGCGTTGCCGGTTTTTCTACATCCTTGGCATGTATCACGGCCACTTTGCGAATCCGATTATAATTAGTGTCCTGATTTTTGATGATTTGTCGATACTTCAATTCTAAATCATCTACTTTCTCCTTATTGATTTGTGCAGCTAAAACCAGCTTTTCGTTTTGCCAAATATCAGGATGACCACCTGAACCGTCATTAACCACCAAAAGACCATTTTCTTCGTGTACATGTGCTGCATAGGTAATACCTCCTCCGGCTTCAATTACTTTTTCAGCAATTTCTAAATACTTTAAAGAAGATTTATCAGTGGTTTGACCTTGGTTGAAAGCTGTACCTTGCAAACTGCCTAGCATCTGGTTGAGCCAAATGGTCTTTTTATCGGGTGGGAAGAGACAGATAATATGAATTTTTTCAGTACTGCAAAGTTCAAATCCGGGGAAAACAATTATTCCATTTTCCTGCAAAAGTTTTCTAAGGTTTTCTGTTGAGTTTACGTCACCGTGTTCTGCCAAACCTACTACCTGAATATTTTCTTCCTTACAGGTCTGCAAAATGTTTTGATTATAAGTGGCTTCATCCAATGCTTCACCCCCTCTATATTTCTGATTGTAGAGATGGGAATTCACTTGCAAGGCACATTTATAAAATTTTGCTCCAGATGGTTTCATAACGTTTTTCATTTTTTGTTGATTACTCATTACTCAACTACTTTTATCATTTCATCCCCACTGATATTCCTGATTTTTATTCTTTTCGGTTTCTTATCGCTTGTAATTTTACCGTCCCAAAATTCTTTTGTTTTGGTTCCGTCCTTAATCACATAACCAAGTTTATCAATCTTAACTTCGGTGCTGCTGTGCCATTGACCTTCTGAATTTTCACAATCCAGCGAAATGAGTTCAATTAGTTCCAAACCTTCTTCGCTGATGCTGATAGGTTCAAACTTTTTTCCTTTGGTTAATGATTGCAGGTTGCCTTTTTGGTTGAACTCATTGATTTTTTGAATAAGTCGGTCGCTAATGAATTTGGTAATTTCGGTTTCGTAGCCCTCTTTGGTTTTTGTGGTATTAAATTCTACAATATCCTCAATCACAATTTCGTGAAGCAGGTTTTTCAGGTCTTTGAGTTCTACTTCAATTTCGGTGGCATTGTTTTCTTTGATGAATTTTTCTACTGCCTTTTGGTCGTCAATGTCAATGTAATAAACAATTACTTTTTTGGCGTTGACTTCCAAATTTTGTAATTCCTGATTGATAATAGTATTAATGGTCGGAATGTCTAAAACTTTTTCCTGTGTATTGAGCAGGTTGGGCACATATACCGGAACTGTTCCCAACTTTGCTTCTGTTACTACACCAAACCAAAAATTACTGATGCCTGAAACATTCCTTTGCAAACCGGGAATTATGGTTGCCAACTTGTCCATAGTTTGTTGTGGATTACGGAATAAGCTAACTCCGTCTTTAATTTCCAAAACTTGGAATTCGGCTTTTGAGGCAATTAAAGTATCTCTAACTGTCTGTATGCTATTTATTCCAATGTCAACGTGAATGAAATTTCGCCCTAATCTATTAGCAACCATTGCAGCAACTCCACTTCCACCAAAGAAGTCTGCAACAATCATTTTTTCTGTTTTCTCCTCATCTCTATATTCATTACTACTTGCAGTAATAATTCTCTCCAAAAGTGGTTCAGGTTTTTGTGTGGCGTAATCTCTAAGGTCATTCTTTGAAATTGTTCTACCTAAATCCCAAACATCATCCGCTTTTTTCTCTGAATACTCAACAATAATCTTGTTTCCATTTTCATCCCTTACTTCAACAGTTTTACCATCGACTTTTTTTCTTAGTGCCCTTTTTGTTGTTTCATCTTTAGGAATAATGATTGGATTAAAAATGTAATCCTCGTCATTGGAATAAAGGAAAATGGTATCGTGATTTTTATCTAATCTTTTCCCCCCAGTTGCAAATTTGTCTTCGTAGTGCCAAATGATTTCATTAATAAATTTATCCTCTCCAAAAATTTCATCTAATAAAATCTTTACATAATGACCAATCTTTGTGTCGAGATGAACATAAATGCTTGCTGTTTCACTCATAATTGATTTAATAGCCAGCAAGTTTTCATACATCCAATTCAGGTAATCTTCTTTCTGCCAAATATCTCCATACATTTTTTCCTCAAATGCTTTGAGTTCTTCAATATCCATTTGTTGTTCTGCTGCTGCAACTTTTTCAGCCAATTTTGGGTTTCGTCTCAGGTAAACTTTTTTGGCATAATCTGCACCACTGGCAAAGGGTGGGTCAATGTAAACCAAGTCCACTTTTATACCTTGCTCTTTCAGGTAGGCACAAGCAGAAATACACTCTCCACGAATTACCAAATTTTCAGAAGGTTTGCCGACCGTTTCAATGATTTCAACTTCATAGTAGGGCATACCTCTTTTAATTCGGTCATAAACTTTATCGTTTTCACGGTATCGCAATACACGTTGTGTTCGGGTGATGTTGTCCAAAATGGCTTGTCCTTCAACCGTGTTTGGATAATATGGAATGTATTTTACTGGCATATCTTAATCGTTAAAAAACTGGTTTATCTTGTTATTCAATTTGCTGATGTTGGCTGCAATGTCTTTACTGTCCTCCAAATAGAGGAAATCAAATCGCTGATAGCCGAATTTTTCTTTGTTGAGTTTCAGAAACTCCGTCTCCACATAATTTTTCTTTTTCTGAAACACTTTGTCCTCTGCATAAACAGAACCTTTTGTTTCAATAAGCAGGGCTTTGTGAATTTTATCTTTTGCCGTTCGCTTCACAATCAAAAAGTCGGTGGTGTATTTTCCAATATTCTTCCAATATCTGCCCTCTTTAGCAAAACAGTTAATTACAAACTCGGTCAAACCACGTTCACCGTTATAGTAAATTTCCAATTCCTTGTTTTTGAAATCGGCTAACTGCAAGGCTTTTTGAAGCGTTTCAATTTCAAAACCACTGCTCCCGCTTCCGCCAAAATTGTATGGTAAATAATGAAAAGTATGATTTTTAGATTTTACAGGTAGTGAGTAATCTTTATCTGCTTTGAAACTTTCATAAGTCGGAACAAAATTGCCCATTCCCTGGGCTTCCAAAGTTTCTTTCATCAATTGATATGCTTTTTCAATTTCGGCAATATCAATGCTTACGCTTGCATTGGATTTATCCAATTCCAAAATTTTAGTTGTGTCTGCTTCATTCGGGTAAAGTTTTGCGTTCTTCTCTACTTCTGTCAATCGTTCTGCAATCAATAATTCTGCTTGCTTAGGAATTACTTCTGTATCGGTTTGCAAATCCCGTTTGATGCTGAAAGCCAGACGGATTTTTGATTGAATAGTGTGCAGGTCGTATAACTCATTGAAATAACGCTGACCTTTTTTTTCATAAGAAACGGTTTCAAATATTTCGTTCAGTTCGCTATCATATTGGTGTAACAGTGCTTCTGAAATCAAACCAAAACTTTCTCTTGAAATTTCAAAAAGCCATTGGTTGAAATTGGCAAATGCAATTCCTGTTTCATTGATAACATCAATTTCACCTGTGTCAATGTTGGCAATGTCGCTGGTTGTTATCAGGGCAGACGCTTTGAAGTTGTCAATGTTTTTAAGCAAAGCTTTGAGTTTAGCTTTTGTATTCGGTGTTTCTTCTTCATCAATTGCCTGATAGGTTACTTTCATTTGATAGAAATCCACTTTCGGCAATTGCAAAAAGTCCATTCGGGAATGTCTGTCAATGGTCTCAGGTTTTCCAGTTCGCTTAGTGCTGTTCAGTTCTTCAATGCTTGTGTTTTGTTCCTGTTTCAGTTGTTTGTTCAGCGTATCAGCATTGTCTTTGTTCAGCCAAATCAAAGCGGTTTCTTCTTTGCCTTTGTCCACTTGGCGTAAACATCTGCAAGAAGTCTGTAAAACCATATTTTGAGGGCTGTCACCTTTTTGAGAAAGGATAACACCGGTTAAACTTTTACAATCCCAACCTTCTTTACCAATTTGTACTAAAAGAATATAACGCTTTTTGGAAATGGGTAAATCCAATGAACGAAACTCTAATTCGCTGCCTTCGGGTTGCGGATGTGCTTTGTTTCCTTTATGAAAGCGTAAAATCTCATTGGGATTTATTTTCAATTCGCCTGTAAGGAACGGATAAACTTCTTCCTCTAATACTTCAATATTGCTGCAATAGATAGCAACTTTTGCAATCGTTCCGTTTTCGTAAACCTTGTTTTTGTATTGGTTGTCGAAATCCTCAATGCCTTGTTTAATAATTTGGAAACGGTCAAGGTTTTGCCCGATTTTTACTGTTGGTGTTTTTAGAAATTTCCTGATTGCTGTTACAAGCGGATAGTAATAAACTGTATTGGTGATTTGAGAGAATTTAAACTCATAATCGCCTACTTTGATTTTTTCGGCACTTTGCAAGTAAGGCGTTCCCGAAAAACCTAAAACGGTTGTGATGTTTCCTTTGCTGTGCCAGTAATTAACGGCTTGCCTTAATTTGATGTCGTCTGTTGCTGCGTGGTGAACTTCATCTATGAGGATGGATAAATTCGGGATTTGACCGAATAATCGTTTCAGGTCGTTTGTTGTGTCTTTTTCTTCTTCGTCTAATTCAAGTTCTGTTTGTGCATTGAATTTGAAACTTTCCAAAATCACTTTTTCAGCGTTCACTACAAACACTTGCCCGAATGGATTAGGCAAACAAGCATTTACTTTTTGAGCATTCGGGTTTCTTGCCTTGTTACTTTTCTTTGCTGTTTTCTGCTCGTCCAAAACTTCAAACTTCAACAATTTTTTCAGGTTACTTGCTGATGGTTCGGACAATACCCAAGAAGGGTCAAAGTTTTCAATGGTTTTTAAACTCGGAACAATGGAAGATTTCAATCCGGAAGGAATAAGCACTAAAAAATTATGTGCAAATGCTTTGTTGTCGGGTTCGTTGGCGGCAAAATACAAGTCAAGATAAATGAAAGCAGCCATCAGGAAGGTTTTACCTGCTCCCATCGGCAAGCTCATTAAATAGTCGGCATAGCTTACATTGTAAAATATGCTTTTAATGATGGTGTCATAATCTAACGAAGCGGGATTTGCTTTAATTCGTTTTTCCAGTTCAGGGATATATGTTCCATTTCCGTTTTTCTGTCTTGCAAAGTCAAAGAGTGCAAAAGCATTTTTATTTTGAGATAAATACTCTCTTGGAATTTGGTTGATGTCAAGTTTTGTAAGGTCAGTTCCATTGGTGAAAAAGCCCTCTGAAAAAAGTTGCCAAAGCGGTTTGTTTTGTCCTTGAATTTTGAGGAACAAATACGTTTCAATTGCTTCAATTTGCGTATCACGCAAATGTCCTTTGTCACGGATATATTTAACCAAATCACGAATGGTGCAGTCGTCAGATTGCAACCATTTGGTTTTCTTTTCTTGTATGATATAATGAAGCATTACTTTTTTTGTATTTAATTTTCTGTTCAGCAGCTTTCAAAACTTTGTCAGCCAAATTTTCGTTTTGTAAGTCATAAGCAACTTTGTCACTCAGCCACGCAACCAAAAGTTCTTCCTTGTCCAGTTTGTAGAATTTAGCAAACTTCAAAACCTGCTCTTTGGTCGATTTCCTGTCGCCACGTTCAAACTTGCTTATAATAGCTTGGTCTATTTCCATTTCGGCAGCTACCTGTCGAAGGAACAATCCTTTTTCTTCTCTTGCTTTTCTGATTATGTCACCGAAGCTATTCATAAGACAATATGTGTTTTGACAAAACTGATAAAAAGTAAGTATTATTTTCCGATTGTCAGTCCGTGCGGTGGAAAAAATTTAGCTCTTTTGGTTTTGCGAAGGGTCGGGTTTGTGTGTCGGGCAAAACCAAATGTGCTAAATGTGCGGCTGGTAAGAAAAAATTAAAAATGCGGGTGGGCAAAAATTTTAAAAACATTCGGGTCGGCTTTGAGTGTCGGCTCGTTGGTCTGTGTCAAGTTGTTAAAGAACTGTCCAGTTAAAGTCCGCTTATTTGTCAGGTTGCAACATCTCCATTTTTCAGTCGTCACTGTCAGGTTTGCACTGTCTTTTTACGCTTGCCTGTAACTAGAGGGTAATCCTACAGAAGTATTTAAAACAAAAAACAGTGCAGTCTTATCAAAAAGTCTTGCCTACAAAATTTTCGGTAATGAGAGTCCCCAGGGTGAGAGCTTTTCTATCAATGGCAGAACACTAAATATCACCGGAATAATAGAGGACATGCCAGCTAATACTCACTTTAATAGTTGTGATGCAATTATTCCATTTGAAATGCTGGCTGAATTTTGGTCTAATCCAGAGTTACTTACGACTGATTCGAATAGTTCATTCGGACTTTACTTCTTAGCTAAAGAAGGTACAGAGCTTCAATGGGCATCTTTGCAATGTCCATCTATTACCTTCAACATAAGAAAAAAGAAATAGGTATTAGAAAAGTCAACGGAGCCACAATCCCTGAAATTACGAACCTTATCAACCGAGATTTCTTCTCTTGGATAACGATTGCGTTCTTGTTTGCAATTCCAATTTCCTGGATTATTATGGATAAATGGCTGCAAAACTTCGCATACAGGATCAATCTAAGCTGGTGGATCTTTGCTGTCACCATTGTGATCCAGCTGACAATTGCCTTCATCACCATATGCTTACAAAGCCAAAAGGCTGCCAGAGAAAACCCTATTAATGTATTAAAATCTGAGTGATGCCAATATAAAGTCAAGCCTGTCTGTAGCTCTCTCTATCCGGGGAGAACTACTGGCTTACCTTCTGTATATCAATGCATAAAAACTTTATTATAAAAAGGCTTTCCTTATATTGGAAAAAGGATTAGCTTTGCGATGTATTTGGTTTTTGTGAGGTTTGCACCTCACAAAACAAAAAGGGAATCCGGTGATTCCGCAAGGAAAAGTCCGGAGCTGTACCCGCAGCTGTAAGTTCCATCGAAAGGTTTTGACAATACCTCCGCCACTGTTTTTTAACGGGAAGGCCGTCAAAACTGGAACAAGCCAGAAGACCTGCCAGATACAAGCAATGAATAATAACAAAGCTTCGGGACTAAAGCTTGTGAAACCGTTTTACACCTTTCACACATAGCACCCTTAGCTCATTTTTTGAGTTAAAATGCGTTTGTCTTTTATCTTATTCTTATTTGTGACAGCCAATGTGCTGGCAAATACCGACGTATCTGCCGTGATGGATAGCATTACACTTGACGATGTCACTGTGGTGAGCGACTACCAAAGATTTCAGCCGGGGGCCAAAATCGACCGCATCCGCAGCGAAAAGCTGCAGCACATGCCCGAAGCCGGTCTCGACCAGGCACTCATGCGCCTCTCGCCCATTTATGTAAAGGGCAATGCGGGGGGACTGGCAACCATTCGTTTTCGGGGTACGGCGGCCAATCATACGGCCATCAAACTGGGGGGACTCAACATAAACTCACTCACGCTGGGACATGCCAACGCTTCCAACATTCCTACCTACCTTTTCGACGACATCCATTTGCAATACGGCGGGGCATCGGCCATCAATGGCTCGGGCTCCATTGGGGGCACCGTCTATTTGGAGCAGAAAAGCATGTGGACAAAGGGGCAGCGCATGAATTTCAGCAGTACCGTCGGTTCCTTCGGCGAGCAATTTTACGGCAGCAAAATATACCTGGGCAACGGCCACTGGGAATCGGTCACCAAAGCCTACTTGTTTAGGCGGGAAAACGATTTCTATTTCAACAATCCTTACCACGAGAACTATTACACCAACCCTCAGCCCGTTAGGGAAAAGCAGCAGGGCGCGGCCATCGAGAACAAGGGCCTGATGCAGCAGTTTAATTATCGCTTCGACCCTGCCGCGACCCTTCAAAGCACCTTTTGGTATGAGGACAGCTGGCACGAGGTGCAGCCCAATATGCAATCGAACAGTCCGACAGTCCCCGAACTGCACAACAAAAACTTCCGCTCCTGGGTGGGCTACGACAACAAAAAAAATCCCGTAAGCTTTAAGCTGGGGGCAGGCTACGTGCACGATGAGCAGTTGTACCAGAAAAACGAGGACCAGCTGATCGTTACCGACCGCCTGGTCGCGGAAGCTGCTGCCGGCTACAAGCTGGCGCCCGACAAGGAGTTGAAGGCAGGCGTCCTGTACAAGTACATTGTACCGGAGGTGTACGCCTATTCCAAAGACGTGATCGACTACGAGCAACAACTGGACCTCTACCTGTCGTACTACTTTGAGCCGGTGGAAAACCTCAAAGCCACCGTAAACGTTCGGCAAATGCTGGTGACCAATTTCAAGGCCCCCTTCACCCCTGCCTTGCTGCTTGAATACAAGGCGGCGGGCACATCAAAGCAACAGCTTTCGGTGATGGGTGGACTCTCACGCAGCTACCGCATCCCGACTTTTAACGACCGCTACTGGGGCGTGCAGGGCAATCCCAATTTGAAGGCCGAGGAGGGATTGAATGCCGAAGCGGGGTTCAGCTACCTGCGTCAGATGGGGCACAACCACCTTAAGGCCAAGGTCAATCTCTTTTACATGGATGTGGACAACTGGATTCAATGGAGCCCGGGCTCCATTGACTGGGAAGCCCGGAACATCAACCGGGTGGTCAGTAAGGGATTGGAACTGCAGTTGCAGAGCCTCTTTCACCTGGGTCCGCTCGAGACAGAGTGGGGCGGCAACTATTCCTTTAATCCGGTACACGACAAGGATCAAAACGACAAACAACTAATTTATGCCCCCAGGCATAGCGGCAATTTTTACGGCGACCTAAAGTGGAAAGCGGCCGGACTGTCGGTCGACGCCAGCTACACCGGCGAACGCCTGCACAACAAAGTGGGCGATTCACTTCCTGCCCATTTCCTGACCAACCTATCGATCTGGTACCGTTTCAATTACCGCCAACAAAGTCTGCGCCTAAGCGCACAAGTGCTCAACCTTGGCGACGTCGACTACCAAAATGAAGCCTACTACGCCATGCCGGGCCGCAGTTTCAAACTCAGCATCAGTCTGGATTTACACAACAACAAATAACCATTAATACCAACAATCATGTACGCAAAAAACAGCTTTTTTCATTTCAGCAGCAAAGCACTTTGGAGTCTGGCCCTGGTGGCCGCTCTGGGCTTCAGTGCCTGTTCCGACGACGACAACGACGACCAGCCCCAACAGGAAGTCAACGAAGAAATCTCCGGGGCCTATTTCCTGAACTACGGCAGCTACGGCAACGGTGGCGCCAGCATCAGCCGCTACGACTTCCGCAAGGATGCGCTCACCAACAAATATTTTGAGGCGCAAAACCCAGGAATGACCATCAACTCGAACATTCAGTACGGCGCCGCTTACAAGGACACCATTTACCTGATGGGCAACTCGGCCGACGAACTCATATCGCTGGACCTGCACTTCAAGCCTACCGGCAATGCCGTACGCGAAGGCATTGAGAAGCCGCGCTTCTTTGTGGGCCAGGGCGACTACCTCTACATTTCGTGCTGGGGGGCCAATCCCGACTGGAGCGAAATGCCGGACTCCTACATTGCCGTTTACAATACCAAAACCCGGAAGGTGGAGGACAAGATCGCCCTGCCGGGGGGACCGGAAGGACTGGCCATAGCCAAGGGCAAATTGTACGCGGCCCTCAACTACAGTCCAAGGGTAGCCGTGATTGACCTGAACACCGAAGCCATCGATTATATCGACCTTCCTGCTGTCAGCTCCTATTTCGTAAACGATGCCGACGAAAACCTTTATTTGGCTTTGGTCAGCACCTATGGCGACCCCAGCGATGCGGCGGGACTGGCCTACATCAACACCAGCACCGATGAGCTCGAGGACAATTTTGTACTCGATGGAGTCAGTGCCTCCTACGCCAGTATCCTAGCCAAAAACAGCGACGCCAGCACCCTGTACCTGACTGCGGCGGCATGGGAAGATGCAGGAGACGGAACCTGGGTGCAGAAAGGCGCCATCTACAGTTTCGACACCGAAAGTGGGGTCTTTGAGGAATTCGTAACCGGTCTCACCGGCGCCCAGGGCGTCTCAGTAAATCCAATAAACAAGGATGTTTACATTTTGCTGGGCGCCTCAGCCACCGAAGCAGGCAGCGTAAGTATTTACAACGCAGAGGGCGTTCACCAAAAGGACCTGAGCGTGGGCATCTCGCCCTACTGGACCTTGTTCCTCGACTAAATCAAGGATTTGATTATCTGTCCGATAAGTCCCGGGTGCCGTGCAACGGCACAGTTCCCGGGATTTTCTTAAAACCACAAACCTATGGCAGTCACCTTTATCAGCGGGGGACAACGTTCCGGCAAGAGTTCCTACGCCCAACAACTGGCCGAAGCAAGCAGCAAGCAGCCGGTGTATCTGGCCACGGCCCGGCACTGGGACGAGGACTTTAGCCAACGCATCGAGCGCCACCAACGCGACCGGGGTCCACAATGGACCACCGTGGAGGAGGAAAAGCACCTGGGACGCGTCGCCCTGGAAAAGCGCACCGTGCTGCTCGACTGCATTACCCTCTGGCTTACGAATATTTTTCACGACAACAGCTACGATGTGGAGGCCTCCCTGCAGGTGGCCAAAAACGAATGGGAACTCTTACTGAAGAAAAACAACGAGCTGATTGTCGTCAGCAACGAATTGGGCATGGGCATCCATGCCCGGGACGAAGTCTCCCGAAAATTCACCGACCTGCAGGGCTGGATGAACCAGCACATTGCCCGTCGGGCCGACCGCGTAATACTTATGGTTTCCGGTCTGCCCTTAATCATTAAATAAACGCAGTCAAAACACTACAAGCTAAATCTTTCAAAATCATCAATTTCCATCCCATGACCACCCAAAACATACAACAAGCGCTGCGACACAAAATTGACAACAAGACCAAACCCCACGGGGCCTTGGGCGAACTGGAAGCTTTGGCCTTTAAGGTAGGCTGCATCCAAAACAGCCTCTCGCCCCAACTGCGCCAACCCACCATGCTGGTCTTCGCAGCCGACCACGGATTGGCCGACGAAAAAATCAGTCCCTACCCCAAAGACGTTACCTGGCAAATGGCCATGAACTTTGTAGCCGGAGGCGCAGCCATCAGCGTTTTCTGTCGACAAAACGGCATTGCGCTGAAGGTCATCGACGCCGGCGTCGATTACGACTTCCCTGTCGACAGTCCCATCGTGCCTTCAAAAATTGCGCGCGGCTCGCGCAACATGCGTAAAGAACCGGCCATGACCACCGGCGAGTGCGAAAAAGCACTGGCTGCCGGTCGCGCCTTTGTGCGTGCCGAAGCCGAAGCCGGATGCAACACCATTGGTTTTGGCGAAATGGGCATCGGCAACACCTCGCCCTCTTCACTTTTGATGCACCGCTTTTTGGGGCTGCCCATAGAGACTTGCACGGGAGCAGGTGCCGGGATGCGGGGCGAGCAGCTGAGCTACAAGCAACAGGTACTCAAAGAGATTTCTGAAAAATACGACCCGCAAACGCCCCTGGAGACGCTGGCGACTTTTGGGGGACTGGAAATTGCGATGATGGTGGGGGCCTACCTGGAGGCGCGTGAACAAGGCATGGTCATACTGGCCGATGGCTTTATTTCTACCGTCAGTCTGCTGACGGCCTGTCAATTCAACCCGAAAGTAAGCGAGAATGTGGTCTTTTGCCACCAAAGCGATGAGCAGGGACACAGCCTCTTACTGCAGCACTTTGGCGCCCGTCCCATCCTGCAGCTGGGCATGCGTGTAGGCGAAGGCACCGGCGTTGCAGTTGCCCTGCCCGTGCTCCAAAGCGCTGTAAAATTCCTCAACGAAATGGCCAGCTTTGAAGATGCCGGCGTTTCCAACAAGTAAATAGACCCTGCAGTCCTACAAAATTACCCACCCAAAACCAAAACAGCAGGCAGCCGACCCCGCTCGGTCTGTCTGCTGTTCTTAACTGAGTTTAAAAAACGTCCTCAATTTTGTGTAGTTTTAAGGTTCCAAAACACCAAAACCAAAACAGCGACATGCACATCTTTTTCACCGCACTGATGTTTTTCACGCGCATTCCCGTGCCGGCCTCGCTGCCCTATTCACCGGGACTGCTGAATAAAGCGCTGCGCTTCTTCCCACTGGTAGGGGCATTGGTCGGTGCCCTGGGTGCCGGAGCCCTTTGGCTGGCCCTGCTTGTGCTGCCCCTGCCTTTGGCCCTCTTGTTGAGCATCCTGGCGACCATTTTCATCACCGGGGCTTTTCATGAGGACGGTTTCGCCGATTTTTGCGACGGTTACGGGGGCGGTATGACGACCGAACGCATTCTCGACATCATGAAGGAGAGTCGCCTGGGCACCTACGGAACGGTGGGACTTCTGGCCATACTGACGACCAAATACACGGCCCTGCTGCACCTCCCCCCTTCCGAAATATTTGGACTGCTGATAGCGGGCCACACCCTGAGTCGCCTCCTTCCGGTGCTGCTGGTACGCACCACCCCCTACATCCGCGAGGATGCCCTCAGCAAGGCCAAGCCCATTGGCAATGAGGTCAACACCGTCTCCCTCTGGATAGCGAGTCTGACTGCCCTCCCCTTTCTACTGCTCCTGCCCCTTCAACTTACGGTCCTGCTGCTTCCCGCAGCTCTGCTCGTTTACTGGCACTTTCGCCACTACATCATGAAGCGTACCGGAGGCTACAGCGGCGATGTACTCGGCGCCCTGCAGCAACTTGTTGAAATCACCCTGTACGTAGTCGCAGTTATTTATTACAACCATTTTTAAGCCATGCAACTCACGCTCTTACGTCACATCCAGACCCAGGCCCCGGAGGGACTCTGTTACGGACAAAGCGAACCGCCGCTGCCGGACGATTTCGAAAAGCAGCACCGCCAGCTGGCCCGGGCCCTGCAGAAGAAGAAATTCCACGCCATCTATTCCAGTCCCCTTAGCCGTTGCGCCCTGCTGGCCCAAGCCATTGCCGGCGACCAAAAGGTGCTGATGGATGAACGCTTGATGGAACTCAATTTTGGCGACTGGGAGGGCTTGCATTGGAGCGAAATTGAGCAAAAGCCCGAAGCGCAGGCCTTCTTCGACGACTACCTGCGCTGCGCGCCGCCCGGAGGAGAGTCTTTCGAGGATCTCATTGTCCGCATCGAAGCCTTTTTAAGAGACCTCAAAAAGAAACATCCCCGTCAGCAAATCCTCGTAGTGAGTCACGGCGGTCCCATCCGCGTGGTACACGGATTGGCCGAAAATTTATCGCCGGAGCACTATTTCAACCGTCAGGTGGCCTACGGACACCTGGCACAAATCTGCCTTTAATGACCAAACAAGAAACTTTGCGTCCCCTGATGTTTGTCGGTACCGGCTCCGATGTGGGCAAATCGGTGCTTACGGCCGCTTTTGGTCGACTGCTGCTGCAGGAAGGCTACCGACCGGCCCCCTTCAAGGCCCAAAATATGTCGCTCAACAGCGGAGCCAGTCCCGAAGGCCTGGAAATGGGCCGCGCTCAAGTGGTGCAGGCCGAGGCCTGCGGAATCAGTCCCTCCGTCCACATGAACCCCATCCTCCTCAAACCCACCGGCGATAAAGTGAGCCAGCTCGTACTCCTGGGCAAGCCGGCCGGGGACCAAAGCGCGCAGGAATATTTTAACCGGGGCGACCGCGACGCCCTCTTCGAAGTGGCCATGCAGTCGTGTCGCAGACTGATGGAGCGCTACAGTCCCCTGCTGATTGAAGGCGCCGGATCCATTTCGGAAGTGAATTTGTGGGACCGCGACATCACCAACCTGCGGGTGGCTGAGGCGGTGGATGCGGCGGTGATTCTGGTGGCCGACATCGACCGGGGCGGGGTCTTTGGCTCGGTGTATGGCTCCATTCAACTGCTGCCACCCAAGTACCGGCGCTTGATTAAGGGCATCCTCATCAACAAGTTTCGGGGCGATGCCGAACTTTTCGAAGATGGCCGAAGCATGCTGGAAGAACTGACCGGCGTGCCGGTGATTGGCGTAGTGCCCTACTTTCGCGATATTTTTATTGAACAGGAAGATTCGGTGGTGCTCGACCACATGAAGCAGGGACCTCAGGAAGGAAAAATTAATGTTGGTGTGGTGGCCCTGCCCCACATGTCCAACTTCACCGACTTCGATACCCTGCAGCAAGTGGAGGAAGTGCAAGTCTTTTACCTGCGGGAGGCTAAGGCGGTAAAGGACGCAGACATCGTACTGCTCCCCGGCTCAAAAAGCACCATCGCCGACCTGCTGTATCTGCGCCAAAACGGCATGGAAGCCGCCATTCTACAGCACCACCAGTCCAACAAGCCGCTCTACGGCATTTGCGGCGGCTTTCAGATGATGGGCCAAAGCATTGCCGATCCGCAGGGTGTGGAGGGTGCGGTCAAAGAAGTGCGGGGCATGGGTATTTTGCCGGTAAAAACGGTATTGGGGACGGACAAGAAGACCGAGGTCTGCCGGTTCCACTTTCTGGACCAGCCGACCGTGAGCGGTCGCGGTTACGAAATTCACATGGGCAGGACTACCGGCGGTGACGCACTTTGCCGCCTGGACGACGGCAGCAAAGATGGCGCTCGTCTGAACGCGCGCTGCTGGGGCACCTACATCCATGGGATTCTCGACAACGAAGCCGTCCTTCAGGAAATCCTCCAAATTGTGCGTCCCGGCATCCGGGTCAGGGCCGATTATGCGGCCCTGAAGGAAAAGGGCTTCGACCAGCTGGCCGACTTGCTGCGCAGGCACATCGACCTGCCCTATATTTACCAACTGCTTCAAAAATAAGTCACCATGTTGCAGGGCCACGGCAATAACCGCAATGCGTTTCCCGGAAAAATAAGCTGCGATTTCAGCTCCAATGTGCTGCCGGCAGCTCTGCCGGGCGACTTGCTGGAGCATTTGAAAGGGCGACTCGAAACGTTGAGCGACTACCCCGAGGTGGATGCCGCAAGTGCCGCCCGCTGTCTGCAAACCCAACACGCGGCCAGCGGAGCAGGAGTCCTGGTGACCAACGGCAGTACCGAGGCCTTTTACCTCCTGGCCCACCTGTTCCGTGGTGCCCGCTCGGGCATTGTGCTTCCCTCCTTTGCCGAATACGAAGACGCCGCCCGCTGCTACCGGCATCAAATCAGTTTCCTAAAGGCAGAAGCGGTGAATGTAAAGAACTGCCGGCAACTGGACCTCCTATGGCTGGGGCAGCCGAACAATCCCGACGGTCGCTGCTGGTCGCCCCACTTCCTGCGCGAATTGGCGCAGTCCCTGCCGCAGACCACCCTCCTGATCGACGAAGCCTACCAGGAACTCTGCTCAGACGCTGAGGGTCTGACCACCCAAGTCCTGCCCCCCAATATGGTGGTGGTACGCTCCCTCACCAAGATCTATGGTCTGGCGGGACTCCGGGCCGGCTATCTGCTGGCTCAGGGAAAGCTGCTGGAAAAGCTGCAGCCCCTGCGCATGCCCTGGAGCGTGAACAGCCTGGCCCTGGCGGCCATCACCTGGCTGCATGCCCATCCGACCGACCATAAGCCACAAATCAACGAAACGCTGTCCGAAGCCCGGAAGCTGCAAAAAGCCCTGCGCCAAAGGCCGGAGCTGGAGGTAACGCCCTCTGCCTGCAACTTTTTTCTGACACGTACCCGGGTGGGCACGGCGGCGGACCTACAGCGCTATTTGGTGGCGGAGCACGGACTCCTAATCAGAAATGCCGATAATTTCCGGGGACTGGGTCCGGGTCATTTTCGGGTGGCGGCGCAGACGCCCGCCGCCAATCTGCAACTGCAAAAGGCCATAGTAGAATGGTTGAATCAGCAACAATAAGCGAATTACTGCCCTGGCTGCTGCCGCTGTTGCTGGGCTATGGGGCCGACTTGCTGCTGGGCGATCCGCGGCACTGGCCGCACCCGGTAAAGGGCTTTGGGCATGCCATCGGCAAGGCAGAAAGTCTGCTGAACCGCGGTTCGCAACGCCTGCTGAAGGGTCTGCTTCTGGTGCTGGTACTGGTAACGACCGTTTTCATCGCCCTGCAGTATTGCACGTCCCTGCTTGCCCTGAGTCCCTGGCTCTACTACCCCGCTGCCAGTCTGCTCGTATTTTGGGGACTGGCCAACCGCAACCTCATCGATGAAGTGAAGGCGGTAGACAAAGCCTTAACCAATGGGGGACTCCCCGCCGGTCGCCGCCAACTCTCCATGATTGTGGGTCGCGATACAAGTCGCCTCGACGAAAACCAAATCCGGACAGCCGCCCTGGAAACCCTGTCCGAAAATCTGAGTGATGGCGTTATTGCCCCGCTGATTTACTACCTGGTGGGTGGACTCCCCCTCATGTGGAGCTACAAAATGGTGAACACCCTCGATTCGATGTTGGGCTACAAAAGCGATCGCTACCGCCTCTTTGGGCGCGCCGCCGCCCGTCTCGACGATGTGGCCAACTTTGTCCCCGCCCGCCTCACCGCCCTGCTGATGGTAGTGGTCGGCGGCTCGCCCCGCGCCCTGCGCTTCCTCTTTCGCTACGGACACCGCCACACCAGTCCCAATGCCGGCTACCCCGAAGCCGCCCTGGCGGGCATCCTGGACCTACGCTTTGGAGGGCCCGCCACCTACCACGGACGGGTCCATAAAAAACCCTGGATCGGGGAACGATCCAGGGTCGTTTCGCAAAAAGATTTGCTTCGTGCCTGCGCCATCAATCAACGCAGCACCCTGGTGATGGTGATCTTAGTCGTGACCGTGCTGTTGTTGCAGGGTGGCGTTCTCCTCCCTTAACTTGTCCTCCGGCATCAATATCAAACGCAGCGAAGTGTTTTTAGTCAGGTACAGCCATGCCCAGTTGATAAAGATCACAAGGCGGTTGCGTACACTTAGTATCAACATTAGGTGTAAGAACATCCATACAACCCATGCAAAGAAACCCTTAAATCTGAAGAACGGAAAGTCAACCACTGCCTTGTTTCGTCCGATAGTAGCCATGGATCCGAGATCCTTGTATTCATACTCCTTAAGTGACCTGCCTTTTAATCTTCGTGTGAAGTTGAGAGCCAGATTTCTGGCCTGGTTAATTGCAACATTCGCAACCTGAGGATGCCCCTTGGGATACTTTGGGGTCTCCATATAGGCTATGTCTCCTACCGCAAATACATCCTCAAGACCAACAACCTTATTATAGCGATCAACCCTGATACGATTGCCTGGACCTTCAGCCTCCCTGGGCAGTCCTTCAATCTTATTACCTGTTACCCCCGCGGCCCAGATCACCGTCTTGGCCTCAAGACTGGTGCCGTTGCTCAGTTGCAGCGTACGCCCGTCGTAATCCTTTACAAAAGTTGAAGTCAGCAGTTTTACCCCCATTTTTTCGAGGTAGCGGCGACTGGCCTCCCGGGAGGCCGCGCTCATGTTGTTGAGCGTATGTGCACTGCCCTCTACCAGATAAATGGTGAATTTGGAAAAATCGATGCGGGGATAGTCCTTAGGCAAAACGTTTTTACGAATCTCAGCAAAAGCACCGGCCAGCTCAACGCCGGTGGGCCCCGCACCCACTATCACCAGGGTTTGGTAAAAGGCTTTTTGATCGGCCGGAGCGGTGATGGTGCGTTCAAAGGTCATCAAAATGTGGTTGCGGATGTGGATGGCATCTACCGACGATTTGAGGGTAAACACATGTTTGGCGATGTTGTTGTTCCCAAAAAAGTTGGTCTTACAACCCGCTGCAATCACCAGGTAGTCGTAGGCAAAGGACCCGATACCCGTATGTACCTTTTTCTGTTCGGTATCGATGCGATCGACCACCGTCAGACGAATTTGCACACTCATGTTGCCGTGAAAAATGTTGCGCAAGGGAAAGGAGATACTGGCCGGCTCTATCTGCGAAGTGGCCACCTGATAAAACAAGGGCTGAAACTGGTGATGGTTCACCTTATCGATGAGCAATACGTCAAAATTTCTTTTATCCAGTTGACGCACAAACTGGATGCCGGCGAAACCTCCTCCAATCACTACAACACGTGGTTTCCTGTTTGGTGTCATGTCCCCTATTTTAATTATATATAATAACCTATGATTAACAATAGCGCAAGTTTTTAGTTGCCCCTGCCAATAGTATAATTTCCTAATTAAGGTTTACCACTGTTAACCTTGAATTACCTACGCTACAAATATGAATATAATTGTGGATAATTTTGTCTTTTATTCTTTAAATTCTGTACCTTTAACATTCAAGCAAATCAATACGAAATGAAAAAAATTGGCTTAATCGGTGGTCTGGGTCCCGAAGCAACGGTCGACTATTATAAGGCCATCATCGATTCATTTAAGGAAGGCAACAGCGGAGATCTCAACTATCCCGAGATGCTGATATACAGTGTTAATATGGAACACTTTATCGGTTTTGTAAGAAGGGGCAACCACAAAGCAGCTACAGACTACCTGATTGAGGCAACTAATGCGCTTGCAAAAACAGGAATAGACTTTATAGCTCTTACAGCCAACACTCCACACCTCTTTTTTGATGAGATACAAAAAGCCACAGCAGTTCCTATGCTCAGCATAGTAGAAGCCACAGCTCGTAAGGCTAAGGCTTTGGGTTTAAGACGGACCGGACTGATAGGCACGTCATTCACTATGCGTTCCGGTTTCTACAGTGAGGTGTTTAACAAATACGGGATTGAAATTGAAATACCTGACAAAGACGACATTAAATACATCAACGATAAACTGTTTAGCGAAATAGAACTGGGCATCTTCAAAGAGGAGACCCGGGAGGGGCTAATAGAAATCATCGGGAAGATGAAAAGCCAGCAAAATATCGAAGGAGTAATTCTGGGTTGTACAGAACTCCCATTGATACTGACCCAACCGGAATACCATGGCATTCCCTCTCTCAACACTACAGCAATTCACGTCAGGGAAATTGTTGAATACTGCAGAAAGTAATAATAGTTTGAGTTAAAAACCTGGTGCTATGAAAACAACACATTCTCCAAAGGATTACACACCGATGGATCCCGATTACTTTGACACAGTACAACTGCTAATTGGGCTTCACTGCAAGGCACATTATTTTGACACCGGAAACAAAGTAATGGATGCTACAGGGGTTGTAACGGGTTTGTTCAGCCCGGATGGCTTTTCTCGCTATGTTGTGTTGGACAATGAGATGGCAATCAGAGCCGACCGTATCATAACTCTAAACGGTAGACCGGGACCTGCATTTGATGAATATGATCTCTATGCTTTGCAGTGCCTCACCTGTATGGGAGGTATGTAGCACAACATCTGTGATGCAATTACAATTACATTGCTTAAATTTATAGTCGGTAACGTAGCACCGGAAGCTGTAAACATTTAACATCCATAGGTTTCCGGTGGTGTAAAGCAATAGTAATTCAATGACACGGGTCAATATCAATCCCCATATCGAAGAAAGCTGGAAACAAGCCCTTTCGGGCGAGTTTCAGAGTCCCTATTTTGCACAGTTAAAAGAGTTTCTGATTGAGGAGCGAAAAAGCCAGATAGTCTTTCCTCCGGCACCAAAGATTTTTGCTGCATTCGACACCACCCCTCTTGAGAAGGTGAAGGTTGTAATCCTTGGACAAGACCCCTATCATGGTCCTGGGCAGGCTCATGGTCTTGCATTTTCTGTTCCTGAAGGTATTGCTCTACCACCATCTCTTCAAAATATATTCAAAGAAATATCTGATGACCTCGGCATTAGAATGTCTGGTAAAGGCAATCTGGAACCCTGGGCCAGACAGGGAGTGCTGCTACTCAACGCGACTCTGACTGTAAGGGCGCATCAGGCCGGATCACACCAGAAGCGTGGATGGGAACTCTTTACAGATGCGGCAATTAAGGCGGTGTCAGAAAAGTGCGAAGGGGTAGTCTTCCATCTCTGGGGAGCCTATGCTCAGGCAAAAGAGGGACTAATCGACAAGTCTAAACACTATATCCTCAAAGCACCTCATCCCTCTCCCCTATCTGCTCACAGAGGATTCATGGGCTGCAAGCATTTTTCTAAAACAAATGAGATACTTGTAAGCCAGAACAAGGAACCAATCAACTGGGCACTATAAGGTTCATAACATCACTCTGTTATTGACATATAACGGCCATGTAAAAACCTCAACTCAAAATACCTTTATTTTAGTCTGAAGATTCTATTCCAGATTATAGTGTTTATATTTATCCTATGTAAGCAAAATAGAAACGCTCTCAGGAGTTTCAGATAAGTACTGCCCTATGGAATTGAAAGCTCTTCAGGACAAGGATATCCAACTGGTGGGCAACTGGATTAGCAAGCCTCATGTGTTCAAATGGCTGTGCCCCGGTGGGGCACAGGTTAAAGAGGACTGGCTTGACGAGTTAAAGGGGAGAAGCACTTCCCACAGACATTTCAGACATTTTCTTGCATATATTGGCGACAGACCTATTGGTTTTTGCATGTATTACGACAGTTTCTTCGAAAAGGAATACATACTTTCACACTATGGGCTTGAAGTGGATAAGCCGGGACAAGTCTTCGAAATAGGGTATCTTATCGGAGAGGAGAAGTTCCTTAATAAGGGTTATGGCAAAAGGATGATAGTTCTTATTGAGGAACTGATCAAAGCGGAAGGAGGCATGCTGATACTAGCGGATCCATCCGAAGAAAACGGTGCATCCGTCAGAGTCCTCCTTGCTGCAGGTTTTCAAAAATACAAGGATGAAGACTACAGGAAATACATGATTACTTAAACCAAAAGACAACTCCATGAGAGCATACAGCACAGTGGAGATCTACTACTTCACACGTACAGGAAATGCAGCCCGGATCTGTGTATTCTACCATTAAGCCTAGGATACTATATGTTTGGAAGATTTGCCTATGTATCTGTAATATTCCTTGTCCTGCTAAACCCCCTTTATAAGCTTCAACATTACCTGCTCAGGTACAAAGCCTTTGATACCATTATCAGATGTCTTTCCCTTACAAGCTACGGCTGGTGGGGCAGATACACCACTCCCAGACCAGATGGCAAAGAAAAATGCTGATTGTCGATGCCTTTACTTGCATTTCTTAATTCAAACTTAGACCTTTGCTTCAGAATACCTAAGCTGCTTTATGTTTAAGAAGGATCTTGTGAAGTAAGTAAGCTGGGCCGCAAGACCTCTGCTTATCCCTCCAAATAATTCGGCTACCCTTCAGCCGGAGTGTGTTTATATTATCCTTTCTTTTATTTACAGTTAAATTTAAGAACGGTCCCAAAGGATCATTCTTATTCTTAATCATTAAAGCAATGAGTACAGAACAAAATACAATCCACGAGTTCGACTTCAACCTTATCTGCGAATACTTCTCAATGTTTGAGCGTCAGGGTCCCGGCAGTCCGGAAGCAACTCTCAAGGCTCTTAGTTTTGTCGAAGGACTAACTGCAGACTCCTCTGCAGCCGATTTAGGCTGTGGCACAGGAGGACAGACTATGACCCTTGCCGGCCAGCTGCCATGCAGGATTACAGGACTGGATCTATTCCCTGGTTTCATTGAGCGATTTAAACAGAACTCAGTCCGTCTTGGATTCCAGGACAGAGTAAAGGGGATAGTCGGGTCTTTTGCCGACCCTCTGCCATTTGAAAAGGAAAGTCTTGACCTTATATGGTCGGAGGGAGCAATCTACCACATAGGTTTCCGCAAAGGTATTGAAACATGGCGACCCTACCTCAAAACGGGAGGCTATATAGCCCTGACCGAGGCATCATGGCTCACCAATAACCGACCAGATGAGATCCGGAATTTCTGGATGGAGGCCTATAATGAGATTGACACCATCCCGACTAAGATTAAACAGATTCAGGATGCAGGTTATCTACCCGTGGCTTCCTTTGTCCTTCCAGACTACTGCTGGATTGAAAACTTCTATCTACCCCAGCTACAGGTCCAGGAAGAGTTCCTAAAAAAGTATCCGGGAAACAGCACTGTGGAAAGATTCATCGAGATGGAAAGGCATGAACAGGACCTATTTATGAAGTATAGAGAGTACTACGGTTACGTCTTTTATATCGGAAGAAAGCTTTAAATCAACCAAGGGGGAAGACCAGCCTGGGCAGGTCTTCCCTCACTATCAGATGAAATATGACTCTCAACAATTATGAAATAAGAGAAATTCAGGCAAGCGAACTGCCCTGTCTTGAGGAGCTGGTTTACGAGGCTATTTTCAATCCGGATCCCTCCAATCCTTATCCTCATGAAACAATTTATGAACCTAATGTTATAATCTATTGGGATAAATGGGGATCAGGAAAAATGGACAGATGTCTTGTTGCATTGGAAGGGGACAAGGTTATTGGTGCAGTTTGGTGCCGACTGTTAAATGGCAACCCCAAAGGTTATGGATATGTAAACGATGGGTCACCTGAGCTTACTATAGCTCTTTATCCGGAGTACAGAGGACAAGGCATAGGGACTATGTTGTTAAGAAAGCTGGTGCAGCAGGCTACCCTCGATGGTTTTAAAGGGCTGTCAATTAGCGTTACCAAGGGAAACCCTGCTCTTAAACTCTACGCGCGGGAAGGATTCTCCATTGTTGATGATAACGAATATGACTTTATCCTTTACAAATCCCTTCAAAGCTGACGGCTTCGTTCACATAAGCACTTTAATCTGACACTGCTCTGCTGAGCAACAACAATTTACAGTGTTAATGCCTTTTATTCCAGGCATGATACATCAGTTAACCAAAACAAGAAGCCGCAAGTCTTTCCGAGAAAGACTTGCGGCTTCTTGTGGTCCCGACGGGAGTCGAACCCATATCGCTGGAACCGGAATCCAGTATTCTATCCATTGAACTACGGGACCGGATAGAGAGTGCGAAAATAGCAATTTTTATTCTTTCACTACAATAATTCAGCGCATTTTACCTTAGGCTACACTAAGCTAATCCAACATGATTCAAAAACTTTTCATAAATTCGCAAATTCGTATTCTTGTTAAATTACAGACATTTCAAACATATAGCGGTCATGGATTACGATTTCAGAAAAATTGAGAAAAAGTGGCAACAGAATTGGATTGAAAACAAGACTTATAAAGTTGACATTGATCTATCAAGGCCTAAGTTTTACGTCCTTGATATGTTTCCTTATCCCTCAGGTGCTGGCCTGCACGTTGGACACCCACTGGGATATATAGCATCAGACATTTACAGCCGCTATAAGAGACTTAACGGGTTCAACGTACTGCACCCAATGGGCTACGATGCCTATGGTCTGCCAGCTGAGCAGTATGCTATCCAGACTGGACAACATCCTGCAGTAACAACCGAACAAAATATCAAAAGATATCGCGAACAGCTTGACAAAATAGGCTTCTCATACGACTGGGACCGTCAGGTCAGGACCTGTGAACCCGAATACTATCACTGGACTCAATGGGCCTTCAAGAAGATGTTCGAGCATTACTACGACAATGACGCCGATAAGGCTCTTCCGATAAGCCAACTTGTAGAAAGGTTTGAAAAACAGGGTACAGTTGGCTTGAATGCTGCTCAGACCAAAGAACTCAGCTTTAGTGCTCAAGAGTGGAATAACATGTCAACCAATGAGCAGCAGGAAGTGCTACTCAACTACCGCCTAGCATACCTGGCTGATACTGTAGTAAACTGGTGTCCGGCTCTGGGTACTGTACTTGCCAATGATGAGGTAAAGGATGGGTTCAGTGTCCGCGGAGGACATCCGGTTGAGCAAAAACTAATGCGTCAGTGGCTGCTTCGAATTACAGCATACTCAGAAAGACTGCTTAAAGGCCTCGATACTGTCGACTGGACTGACTCCCTCAAGGAAATTCAGCGTAACTGGATCGGTCGTTCAGAAGGTGCTGAGGTATTGTTTCCGGTCAAGGACTCAGAGCTGAAGCTCAATATATTTACCACACGTCCCGACACTATCTTCGGAGTAACCTTTATGGTACTGGCTCCTGAAAGTGAGTTGGTACCCCTTCTTACATCTGCCGAACAAAAACAGGCAGTTGAAGACTACCTCGAACTGGTTAAGAAGCGTACCGAGCGTGAACGTCAGGCTGAAGTCAGAAAAGTAACCGGTGTCTTTACCGGCTCCTACGCCATCAACCCCCTTAGCAACGAGGTGATACCTATTTGGATAAGTGACTATGTATTGGCAGGCTATGGTACTGGTGCCATTATGGCAGTACCTGCCCACGACAGCCGTGACTTTGCCTTTGCAAGGACCTTTGGTCTCCCCATACCCCAGGTAGTAGTGCTTCCCGGACAAGAAGCTTCCGACACTTCAACATGGACCGACTCCTTTGACTCAAAGGAAGGTACCATGATCAATTCGGGCTTCCTCAACGGTTTGTCGGTTGCCCAGGCTATTGAAAAAATAAAGAAACATATAGAAGACAATGGCCTTGGAAGGGTCAAGGTCAACTACCGCCTGCGTGATGCAATCTTCAGCAGACAACGTTACTGGGGTGAGCCCTTCCCTGTGTACTTCAAGGATAATATGCCTTATGTACTTAATGAGGATGAATTGCCTCTGGAACTTCCGGAAATTGATAAGTATCTTCCTACTGAAAAGGGAGAACCGCCACTTGCAAGGGCAAAAAACTGGAAGACTAAGGAAGGATATCCTCTTGAAGTCAACACAATGCCTGGATTTGCGGGATCTTCAGCATACTATCTGCGCTATATGGATCCACGTAACAGAAAAGCACTGGTCAGCAAGGAAGCTAACGAGTACTGGCAGGATGTAGACCTCTATATCGGAGGAACTGAACATGCTACAGGTCACCTTCTCTATTCAAGATTCTGGAACAAGTTCCTCTATGATCTTGGCTATGTATGCAAGGATGAACCATTCAAAAAACTGGTCAATCAGGGAATGATACAAGGCAGGTCCAATTTTGTTTATCGCATAAAAGGAACAAACACCTTTGTGTCTTACAATCTGAAAGACAAGTATGATACAATGGAAATACACGTTGACGTCAACATGGTTCGCAATGACATCCTTGACATCCAGGCTTTCAAAGCCTGGAATCCTGAATATGCCAATGCCGAGTTCATACTCGAGGATGACAAATACGTGTGCGGATGGGCAATTGAAAAAATGTCCAAGTCTATGTTCAACGTGGTCAACCCAGATACCATTGTAGAGGAGTATGGAGCTGACACATTGCGTTTGTATGAGATGTTTCTGGGTCCTCTTGAACAATCAAAGCCATGGGACACCAATGGTATAGACGGTGTACATAAATTACTGCGCAAGGTGTGGAAACTTTTCTTTGACAGAGATGGCAAACTGATTGTGACAGATGAAAAAGCTACCGCTGATGAGTTAAAGGTATTGCACCGCACAATCAGAAAGATATCTGAAGACATTGAAAGATTCTCATTCAATACGGCCGTAAGTGCCTTTATGATTTGTGTCAATGATCTTACAGCACTCAAGTGCAACAAGAGGGAAATACTTGAACCACTTACAATTCTGTTAGCACCTTTTGCTCCCCATATATGTGAAGAAATATGGCATGCCCTGGGTCACAATCAGACAGTCTGTGATGCGCCATGGCCACAATTTAATGCTGATTATCTGGTTGAGAGTACTGTAGTTTATCCTGTATCATTCAATGGAAAGGTGCGCTTTAAGCTGGAAGCTCCAGCAAGCCTTAACCCGGCTGATGTTGAAAAACTTGTGCTGAAGGAAGAGCAGACTCAGAAATGGACTGAGGGCAAAGAGGTGAAAAAAGTGATAGTTGTACCGGGTAAAATAATAAACATAGTAGTAGCCTGATGAAATTTAAAGCATTTGGTAATGGGTTGTTATCCTACATATTCCTTACCATAGGACTTGGGATTAGTGCTTTGGGATGGGCCGGCTTTATTATCCCGTCAAAGATTATTGCAGGTGGCTTGACTGGCATAGCAACAGTCCTGCACTTCCTGACTGGCTTCGATATTGGTCTTATGACTCTTATAATGAATACCATCCTGATTGTAACTTCAATGAAGGTTATCGGAGCTTCGTTTGGGGTAAAAAGTATTTACTCGGTAGCAGTCTTTTCATTATTTCTGTCCATTATTACACATCTGGTTTCAGAACCTCTGATTACTGACAGGATTATGGCAACAGTAACAGGTGGGGTACTTGCCGGTACAGGTGCAGGAATAGTATTCCTTAATGGAGGTAGCACAGGGGGCTCTGACATCATAGCCCTAATGATCAACAAATACAAGAATATATCCCTCGGTCGCTTACTGCTTTATATTGATTCAGTAGTAATCGGATCATCATTTATTCTGTTCAGGTCTCTTGAAACCATGATCTTTGGTTTCGTTACAATGGCAATTCTGGCCTATACGGTTGACCTTATCATAAGCGGTACAAAACAGACTGTCCAGTTCTTTATCTTCTCTGATCATTATGAAGAAATTAAGCATCAGGTGATAAATGTTGCAAAGCGAGGTATTACAGTGATACCTGCCGAAGGAGGTTATTCAGGTAAAGAGGTTAAAGTGCTGATGGTCATTGCACGTAAAAGTGAGTCTCAGGCTATCCTAAATATAATCAAGGAAGCAGATCCCAGAGCATTTATAACTATGGGCAATGTAATGGGTGTATTTGGACAGGGTTTTGACAGCATAAAAGTATGAGCAAATGAAGAAGCTACACATAATAATCTCGATTCTTGTTCTGACTATCATTGCAGTTGTCATATATATATATCAATGGCGTGCTAAAAATGACGTTGAGCAGGATCTCATAATTGCAGAGGAACCGGCTCCTCCCCCTCCACCACAGCTTCTTTACGGACTACCAAAAGATTCCTTCAGCATAGAGAACTATAAAGTAAGCCGCAATCAGAATCTTGCTTCCATACTGCTTCCAATAAAGGTTGACAACCAGATTGTCAACCTCTTGGCTGAGAAAAGCAAGCCCATTTTTGATGTTAGAAAGATACGTACTGGTAACAGTTATTCTGTTTTTTACAGCAGAGACTCCCTAATGACTCCCATGTGGTTTGTCTATGAAATAGACAATACCGACTACCTCGTGATGCAGCTTACAGATACATTCCATGTATATCGTGACATAAAGCCGGTTGAGACTATAAGAAAGGTTGGCTCAGGAATTATTAGCTCATCCTTGTGGAATACAGTAAAGGATAATAATCTGAGTCCAATGCTTGCATTCGAATTATCAGAGATCTTTGCGTGGACTGTTGATTTCTTTGGTATCGAAAAAGGAGACAACTTTGTAGCTATCTATGACGAACAATATGTAGACAGTGTTTCAATAGGCGTTTCTACTGTCCATGCTGCCATTTTCAATCACAAAGGACGTGATTATTACGCATTTAAATATCCGAACGACAGTGTAACAAACGGATTCTTTGATGAAGAAGGCAATAGTCTTCGAAAAGCATTCTTAAAGGCACCTCTAAAATTCTCACGTATTAGTTCACGCTTCAGCCACAGCCGTTTTCATCCCGTACTTAAGATCAATCGACCTCATCATGGGGTTGATTATGCCGCACCTGCAGGAACTCCCGTTTATGCAATTGGTGATGGAACCATTATCCAAAAAGGATGGGATGCAAAAGGAGGAGGTAACTATCTCAAAATACGACACAATAGCGTATATACTTCCGTATATATGCATCTGCAGGGCTTTGCCAAGGGAATATCAAAAGGTGACAGGGTAGCTCAGGGTCAACTTATTGGTTATGTAGGAAGCACAGGCCTGTCAACAGGTCCGCATCTTGACTTCCGTATGTACAGAAACGACTCTCCAATAGATCCTTTAAAGGTTGAAGCTCCTCCGGTAGAACCTGTTCCAGGTGAAGATATGCCACACTATCTGGAATTCATCAGCCAGTTCAAAAATCGACTTGATGAGCAGAAAAACCGGCTTGCAAAAGGAGAACAGGATATTACTCAAGTAAACGGAGGATCACTTTCGGGAAGTGCTCATACTCAAGAGCATGTATCTTCAATGCCAGGGTCTCAGGGGTATCATCAGGACTAACACTACAAGAAGCCTGAAATATTATATCACCATCGTCATACTTCTCATTCACGTAGTGGATAGTGATACCTGACTGCTTTTCCTTATTGTCTATTACTGCCTTGTGAACCTTATCTCCATACATCCCTTTGCCACCATAATTTGGCAGTAAGGCCGGATGTATATTAATAATACGACCAGGAAAAGCTTTTACAACATCTGAAGGAACCAACCACAAAAAGCCTGCAAGTACTATCAGATCAGGCTGTTCACCCTGCAAAAAGCTCAAAACTCTGCCATTTACATAAAAGTCATCCCTCGTAAAAACCATTGTATTTACGCCGAGGGCTTTGGCTTTGTCAAGAGCCAAAGCCTGAGGATTATTTGATAAAAGCCAGGAAATCCTTGAAATTTTCGAATTTTCGAAAAAACGGATTATATTTTCGGCATTTGTTCCGGAGCCCGAAGCCAGGATCACAACATTCTTCATTATCAATAGTTTATAGTGCCCAAAAAGCGCCTTTCAAAAGCTAAAAATATAAAAAAAGAGCACGCTTCATGAATTTCGTTGAAGGATTATTTGATTTATTTTGGGCAAATCTATTTATTTGCACCATTATTTTTTGAAACTAAAATTGATTTATTAACTAAAAAACTAAAGCTATGTCAGACATTGCATCAAGAGTTAAAGCAATTATTGTGGACAAGTTGGGAGTTGACGAATCAGAAGTTACTCCCGAGGCTAGCTTCACCAACGACTTGGGTGCTGACTCTCTTGACACTGTTGAATTGATTATGGAGTTCGAAAAAGAGTTTAATATCGCAATTCCTGATGATCAAGCTGAAAACATCGGCACAGTAGGTGATGCCATCGCATACATCGAAGAAAACGTGAAGTAAGACTATTGTATTACTGAAACCTAAATTATGGAGTTAAAAAGAGTAGTTGTAACGGGACTTGGTGCCATTACCCCACTAGGCAACACAGTTGAATCGTACTGGGACGGCTTGGTCAAAGGTAAGAGTGCTGCCGGACCCATTACTCGATTTGACGCCACCAATTTCAAAACTAAATTTGCCTGCGAGGTAAAGGACTTCAATGCTGAAGAATACCTTGACCGTAAAGAGGTAAGGAAGACAGACTTGTTTGCTCAGTATGCTATTGCAGCAGCTGAGCAAGCATTTCAGGATTCCGGACTGGACCTCGAAAAAATCGATTTAGATGAAGCAGGAGTTATTTGGGGTGCCGGCATTGGTGGAATCATAACCTTCATGGATGAAGTGAAGGCTTATGTTCAGGGCAACGGCGTACCCCGCTTCAATCCTTTCTTCATTCCTAAAATGATCTCTGACATTGCCTCTGGCCATATCTCAATGAAATATGGTTTTAGAGGTCCTAACTACGGCACTGTTTCCGCATGTGCATCTTCCACACACGCTATAGGTGATGCTTTTAATCTGATTCGTCTTGGTAAGGCTAAAGTCTTTATCACCGGTGGTTCAGAGGCAGCTATCAATGAGGCTGGTGTTGGCGGATTCAATGCATTACAGGCACTCTCTACCAGAAACGATGATCCGGCTACAGCTTCACGTCCGTTCGACAAGGACAGGGACGGTTTTGTAATCGGAGAAGGTGGCGGCGCGCTAATTCTGGAAGAATATGAGTATGCTGTTAGCAGAGGTGCACACATCTATTGTGAAATTGTTGGTTGCGGAATGACAGCTGATGCTTACCATCTTACTGCACCTCATCCTGAAGGACTGGGTGCCAGAAAAGTAATGGGAGCAACTTTGAAAGACGGCAATATAGAGCCTTCAGATGTAGATTACATCAATGTGCATGGAACCAGTACTCCTCTTGGCGACGTTGCTGAAATTAAGGCAATCAAGGAAGTATTCGGAGAACATGCATACAAGCTTAACATCAGCTCTACAAAGTCAATGACAGGTCACCTTCTTGGCGGCACAGGAGCTATTGAAGCTATTGCCTGTATTCTTGCAATAAAAAATGGAATAGTTCCTCCCACGATTAATAACTTTAATCTCGATCCGGAGCTCGATACAAAATTAAATTTTACTTTGAATAAGGCTCAGGAACGTAAGGTAAGGGTGGCTATTTCAAATACTTTTGGATTTGGTGGTCACAATGCTTGTGTGGCTTTTAAATCACTTGAATAGTATTGTGTTAAAACACTTTCTGATATTTATAAAACTTCTTCCCCGAAAGGGTAAGAAGTTTTATTATTTACTGTACAACACTACAGGAGTATTGGCCCGTCGCAAGGACTACTACCTGCTGGCCTTCCAGCACAAATCCCTTATGATGAAGGATGAAAAGGGACTTCCCTTAAATAACGAACGGCTAGAGTATCTTGGAGATGCGGTTCTAGGGGCTGTTATTGCCCATGAATTGTTTGTAAGATATCCCAACAAAGATGAAGGTATACTCACAAAGATGCGGGCACGCATAGTTAATCGTAGCAATATGGATAGGCTGGCCTTGCAACTGGGACTGGACAAATTCATAAAAACACAGGCTCTCTCAGATCTGACCCATACCCACATACCAGGTGATGCCCTGGAAGCACTGATTGGTGCTATATTCATTGACAAGGGATACTTCGCTGCAAGGAAATTCATCATAGAAAAAATAATTAACCAGTATCAGGATCTCGACTCCCTGATTGAGACTAACCTGAACCATAAGTCTACATTGATTGAATGGGGGCAAAAAAACCGCTGCAGCATACACTTCGTTACAGAAGAATACCCTGAAAAAGGAGAAGCCAGTTTTGTAGCCCAGGCATACATAGATAATATCCTTATGGGCCTGGGACGGGGCAGTTCAAAGAAGGAAGCACAACAGCATGCAGCCGAGGAAGCACTCGAAAAAGTGATTGGAAAACAAAGCCTGATCCTTAACTAAAAGCATTGATTTACAGGCTTGTGTAGTTAATTATTGTTAAACAGGCAGGAAATCAACTTACACAGGCTAATTTTGCAGACATGAGCAGGAGGTTTATTCAGATTCTTATAATATTGATCACCCTGACATTGCTGGGACTGATTTACATACAAATGATGTGGATCAGGAATGCAACAATGATTAAGGAAGAGCATTTTGATCAGTTGGTACGGCAAGCACTTGATCAGGTTATTCACAGGCTTGAAATAAATGAGACTTCAACACTGTCTGCTCAAATGGCAATTGAGGAATTCAGTTTGCCACCCCAATACAAAAACGAAAACCGCTACTTTTCAGGTATAAAGCAGTTGGGTACTGATGACGGACGTCTTCAGTATGATATTTCGCTTGACTTTTCCATAAGCAGTTCCCAACTCAGTGCAAGAGTATCCACCTATCGCCAGGATTCACTTATCTACACCTATGAAGATAAGACTCCAATGGGATCAAGTCAGCTTGATAAGGCTGACCCTTTGGCACATGCATTTAACTACCTTCAGTCGAAATTCCGTTCAAAACTTACAGAACAAGAAATAAGACTTCGTAAGGGCTATTTCGTAACAGATATACCAATTCAGCAAAGAATCTCCAGAGAGACAGTGGATGTTACCCTGCTCCAGGCATTTGATGAAAGAGGTATTTCTCTTCCATTTGAGTTTGGTATCTACAATTCCAAAGGAGAACTGGTAACATCTACAGTTCGCTATGACAGGGATCAGGCAACAGTCACATATCAGAAATACCTCTTCCCTTCTGACCTGCATCCCAAGCCAAACTATCTTTTGGTTTACTTCCCCAAAAGACCTAACTTCATTATGGAGTCAATGGGTATGATGCTTCCGACAGTAATCTTTACCCTTGTCATGGTTCTTCTTTCCGTTCTGACAATGGCAATCATTGTTAGACAGAAAAGGCTTGATGACATCAAGAATGATTTCATCAACAATATGACCCACGAATTTAAAACGCCTATATCGACAATCTCTCTTGCATCCCAGATGCTTACAGACGAGAATGTTACAAAAACACCATCAAGTCTAAAGCACATTTCTACAGTTATTCAGGACGAAAGTAAAAGATTGAGCTTTCAAGTTGAAAAAGTGCTGCAAATGGCTATCTTTGACAAAGGTAAGGCCGGATTGAAACTGAAAAAGACCAACATCAATGAAATGGTACATGGTGTTGTGAATACTTTCAGGATAAAGGTAGAGAGCCAGAAGGGTTCCATAGTAGAGAAATTAGAGGCAAAGAATCCATATGCTCATGTAGATGAAGTGCATTTTACAAATGTTATTTTTAACTTGCTGGATAATGCACTAAAATACAAAAGAGGAACCCCTGTATTCCAGGTAAAGACATGGAACAGGCCCACCGGAATAGTAATAACAGTTGAAGATAACGGACTAGGTATTTCAAAAGAAAATTTAAAACGTATCTTTGAGAAGTTTTATCGCGTACCGACAGGTAACGTGCATAATGTTAAAGGCTTTGGACTGGGCCTCGCATACGTAAAGAAGATTGTGGAAGATCATGGGGCCGAGATAAAAGTTGAAAGTGAACTAAATGTTGGAACCAAATTCGAAATATTTTTACCCCTTAAAAGCAATAAGGAATGGAAAAAGAATATAAAATTCTCCTGACCGAGGATGATGAAAACCTGGGGATGCTACTCAGGGAGTATCTGATTGCCAAAGGGTATGATACTGATCTTATGGCTGACGGTGAAGCCGGTTATGAGGCATTCATGAGCAAGAAGTACGACGTTTGTATCTTCGACGTGATGATGCCAAAGAAGGATGGTTTTACTCTTGCTAAAGAGATCAGAATGGTCAATACCGATGTGCCCATCATATTCTTAACGGCAAAATCAATGAAGGAAGATGTCTTTCAAGGCTTTAAAATAGGTGCAGATGATTATCTCACCAAACCTTTCAGCATGGAAGAATTGCTTTTCCGCATTGAAGCCATCTTACGTCGTACAAAGGGAACTTTGGGTGGACAAGACGTTTTCCAAATCGGAAGATTCAGATTTGATACTCACAAGCAACAGCTTATTGACGGGGACCAAATAGTTAAACTTACCACTAAAGAATCTGAGCTGCTCAAACTGTTGTGCAACAACGCAAACAAAGTGTTAGAGCGTAACTTTGCTCTCAAGACCATCTGGGTGGATGACAACTATTTCAACGCCAGAAGTATGGACGTTTACATTACCAAGCTAAGGAAGCACCTTAAAGATGATCCTTCTGTCGAGATTCTCAATGTTCACGGCAAGGGATATAAACTTGTAATGTAATAACCCCTATTTTTATACTACTATCTTTATCCGTTTTTTCATTTAACAATGAAAAAGCGGATAGAGAGGGGTTCTTTTTTATTTACTTCGGTAACTCAACACTATTCCAAACTGAGTCCAGGATGACCATAAGTCATCTATTGTGGTGCTATTGGAGTGCAGGTTGTAATTATATCTTCCCTCTATACCAAGATCCAGCTTTTTCCCTACTGGGAATGAGAATTCAAGTCCACCTGCCAAACCAAAAAGGGCACTTCTTTCCATTACTATCTCCGAAGAATAAGATAAAGGAAATTGAATATAGGAACCCAGATTAATTGATACAGCAGTCCTTTTCATAGGAATCCTTATTCTGGTCATCAAAGGCGTCTCAACAAAGCTGAAACTCATACCATCTACCTCAGTCTGAGTCCCGGTAAAGTTGCTGTAATTAACTTCGATCATTGCAGCACAGTACTTCTCCCCAAAATAAACAAAACGACCGCCAAAGGTTGTTCCTGCAAATGAGTAGTCACCTGGAAGTCCGCTTACAAAAGTCTTCATAAATCCGGCATTCCCTCTGACTGAATATTCCGAATAAGGAACAAAGTCAGTACGACCAAAAACACTTGCTGAAAGTCCAATTAAAAGCGCTGTAAGAATGTATCTCATGAAATGAAAATTGCAAGGTTTATTATTAGCTGAAAATTTCCTCCCTAACTGAAGGGTAAATTTAGGAAAGATATGGCACTTTCACCTTGTGTTTATTTCTCCTTTTTAATAGTTTAGCCATCTCTAAAAACGTGAGCTATGAACAGCAGAAGGATACTACTACTATTGATTCCATTATTTGCGGCTTGTTCGCAAAAACCCAATGAAGCCCAACCCACACTACCGGAACTTACATACAACAATGCACCTGCAGTAATTAGCGGTAAGATCGAAGGTTACAATTCCGAAATGAATTTTCCAGAACTTAAACTCGAGAAAATTAACCCTATTCTTGAGTTTGATGCTGACAAGAAAATCGTTATTAATGAGGATGGAACCTTCAGAAAGGAAATCGTCACAGGTTTACCAATGCTTACCACCCTTAAGCCATGGGGAACAAGAGTTTTTCTTGTACCAGGTAATGAAACCACAGTTACAATCGATGCAGCCTCTATGTCAGAAGCTGATAAGGCTCCGGATATTTCAGTGGAAAACAAATGGCTTTCAAACAAAGAAAGCCAGGCAATTACCGGAATCCTGAAAAATTCATTTAGCTATGACAGAGCATTTCTTGAGGTTGACGGGATGAGCCCGAAGGATTTCCTTAACTGGATTCAGGGAGTAAATAACGAAGCTGCAGGCAGGTTGGATTCTGCTGGAATAACAGGCAATGCCAGAGTGCTGGCTGAAGCCGAACTCCGCAATATGTCTGTAATCTACGCCATACTGTACAGAGATCTTGTTGAAGAAGCCTACTTTACAGTGCGCAATATTCCTTATGAAGAACGCCCAAATCATGATGTCAATCCTCCTGTCCCGGATGACACTTACTATAAGGAGCTAGTACAACGCTTCTTTAGTGAAAGCATTGCTTATTCCTCACAATTTGGCAGAGCAGCAGACTATTTGTTGGACTACCTCGTATTGGATAATCCTGAGAACAAGGATAAGACAAACGAAGAAAAGTTAAGCATGTTCAGCAAGGATATTGCTGGACTGACTACTACAAACACCAGTTTGCTGCAGGAAATAACAAGAGCAAGGATGCAGGCTCAACGACTTGAAGAAGGAGACTTCCTTAGCGACGAGGAAAAGCAAAGTCTCAAGACCACATTCTCAAATAAGGCAATAGCAGAGTTTCTAATTACACAAAATGACGAAATTAAAACCTTTATTGAGTCAAATCAGGCCGCCACTATTGAAGGCGTAGTTATTAATCAGGTACCCGATGTAGATCAGAACAAAGTGCTTAGCACTATCATTGAGAAATACAAGGGAAAAGTAGTTCTTGTAGATTTCTGGGCGACCTGGTGTGGCCCCTGTATGCGTGCCATGGAAGCAATGAAGCCGGTCAAAGCACAGTATAAGGGCAAGGATGTGGTATTTGTATATCTTACAGGAGAAACCTCTCCCATAGGTGCATGGAACAAAACTATTCCAGATATCAAAGGAGAGCATTACCGTGTGACAGCCAGCCAATGGCGTTATTGGTACAAGGAACTGGGCATTGAAGGTGTCCCAACCTTTATGGTTTTCGACAGGAAGGGTAAGTTTACCGCAAAATATACCGGATTCCCCGGCGCTGAAGAGATTGAGGCTAGTATTAATGCCAATCTGTAATCAAGAATTATTCTCAGTAAAAGATCCCGGCAAAAAATGCCGGGATTTTTTATTTCAGAAGTTTTACCTAACTTAGGGTAAACTAAATCCAAAAACTATGAACTACCAAAAGCTAGCCCTGTTGTTCATCCCGCTGTTAGCGGCCTGTGGACAAAAAAGACCCGAAGTTATTGAAAGACCTCTATTCGAAGTAAGGAATACATCAACTCTTGAGATAGACAAGGTTGAATTGAATGACACAGCCACAGTATTCCATTTTGATGCCTTCTTCTACCCCAATATGTGGATCATGATTGCAGCAGACACATACATCAAGGAGAGCGGATCTGATGAAAGATTTTTTATCACTAAGGCAGAAGGCATTAATATTGGAGAGCATTTCTTTATGCCTGAATCTGGACAGACATCATTCAAACTGTTCTTCCCTCCCCTCGACCCAAAGATAACCAAGATAGACTTTATCGAAAGTGACTGTGATGACTGTTTCAAGATATGGGGAATACAGTTAGTCCCATCCAAGAAAGGAATCGTCACCTATAAACCAGAAAAAGCAAAAGTCGAAAAACTTGCGAGCCTGCCCCCAGTGGAATTTGTTGATAAACCGGCCATTCTAACTGGTAAGTTTATAGGATACCAGCAGGGATTGGTCTTACCTGATATACAACTGGAAAGCATGGGGCCAATATTCAAACCAGGCTTTGGTGATAAAATTAAAATCAATGAAGACGGAACTTTCAGGATGGAAGTTAATTGCGGGCTCCCATTGCTGACGGACCTATACCCATGGGGTACAAAAGTATTTCTTGTACCTGGACACGAGACGACTTTGACAATTGATCTTAAGAAGCAAAGTCGTTTCGAATCAAAGTATCGCACCGATAAGGAAGATGGAGATTCTGCATTTATTTACATAGAAAATGACTGGCTTTCTACAGATGATATGAATATACTAAATGCTATTTGTAGAAAGACTGATGAAAAGCTGGATCTCTTTACTTTGTTTAATACTGTTGACGGATTTACAACTGACCAATACCTATCCTGGCTTCAGGATGTTGAAAACAGTATCAGAAGCAGTTATGCAGATTTCCCAACATTATCAGAAAAAGTAAAAATACTAGCCGAAGCTAATCTGAAGGCCTCAACCTATTATCTTGCAAATCTGTACTCGGCCGTAATCCATGAAGCATATTACCGAACAAGGAATATCCCTCATGAGGAACGCCAGTCACATCCGCTCGAATTAGAAGTTCCCGCGGATTACTCAAAAAGTGTAATAAAAAGCTTTGTTGATGAAAACATAGCTTATACTTCAAGCTTCAGGCAAGCATCGCTTGATATATTTTTCGAATACAATAAAGCTACTTTTATCGAAGCCAATAATGTAGAAGGTATTGTTGAAGCCTTTAAGGAACAGGCAGCACTGGATCTTGGCAAGAACACAGACCTTATTGCTGATGTGGCAAAAGGAATACTCTATTATGAGAAGATCGAATCTGGGGCATTCCTGAATGATGAAGATAAGGCAAATCTCTCAGCAATGCAAAACGATTATGTTGCTAACCAACTGATTGCATATAACAACAAGCTCGTCGAGCTTATTGAAAACAACAAGGCAGCAGCAGATAAGGGAGTAGTAATTAACCCCACACCCGAGGTTGCTAAAGAGAAGGCCCTGGATGTAATTCTTGAGAAATACAGAGGAAAAGTTGTGTTTGTCGACTTCTGGGCTACCTGGTGCGGTCCCTGCATAAGCTCAATAGAAGCTATGAAGCCAGTTAAAGCAAAGTATGTTGACAAAGATATAGTCTTTGTTTATTTAACAGGTGAAACATCTCCCCTGGGCACATGGAACAAGACTATCCCTGAAATTAAGGGTGAGCATTATCGTGTAAGCAATGAACAGTGGGAGTACTGGTACCAAGAGCTTGAAATTACTGGTATCCCTACATTTATGGTTTTCGACAAAGAGGGAAAACTAACTAACAGGTACACAGGATTCCCTGGACAGGATACTATTGAAAATAGCATAAACAAAAACCTATAGCATGCATCTTTAATACTATGCACATAAAAAACCCCGCTGAGACATCTCAGCGGGGTTAATTAAAATCTATTCTTATCAAGTTGCATAATATGAAAAAGAGGATGCCCTTTATTGGACAACCTCTTTCTTTACTCTGTAATTATCAGGAGTCCAATTTAAGCACTGCAAGGAAGGCCTTCTGAGGCACTTCTACAGAACCAATTTGCTTCATCCTCTTCTTACCCTTCTTTTGCTTTTCAAGCAGCTTACGTTTACGGCTAATGTCACCCCCATAACATTTTGCAGTTACGTCCTTACGCAGCGCCTTTACAGTCTCCCTCGAAATAATCTTGGCACCGATAGCTGCCTGTATTGCTACGTCAAATTGCTGACGAGGGATCAGCTCCTTGAGCTTCTCACACATCTTCTTTCCGAGTGGATAGGCATTATCAAAGTGAGTAAGGGCAGAAAGGGCATCCACACTCTCTCCATTAAGCAGAATATCAAGCTTTACAAGCTTAGAAGGTCTGTAACCAATCATATGGTAGTCGAAGGATGCATACCCTTTGGAAATACTCTTCAACTTGTCATAAAAGTCAAATACAATCTCAGCTAGCGGCATATCAAAGAGTAATTCAACCCTGTCTGTCGTAAGGTAATGCTGCTTTTTCAGCTCTCCCCTCTTGCCAAGGCAAAGGGTCATTATATTTCCTATAAAATCTGCCTTAGTAATAATCTGAGCACTGATAAATGGCTCCTCTACATGTTCAATAAGCCCCGGTTCAGGTAGTCCTGAAGGGTTGTGAACTTCTATTTCTTCACCCTTAGTGGTAAATACTTTATATGGAACGTTGGGAACCGTTGTAATCACATCCATATCGTACTCCCTGTCAAGTCTTTCCTGAACAATCTCCATATGGAGCAATCCCAGGAAGCCGCAACGGAACCCGAAACCAAGTGCTGCAGATGACTCTGGAGTAAAGGTCAACGAGGCATCATTAAGCTGGAGCTTTTCAACAGAGGCACGCAGATCTTCATAATCCTCAGTATCTATAGGATAAAGACCTGCAAACACCATGGGTTTAACTTCCTTAAATCCCGCAATTGCAGTCTCACAAGAAGGCTTCACATGGGTAATTGTATCACCAACCTTAACCTCCTTGCTGGTCTTAATACCTGAAATAATATAACCCACATCACCGGTATGCAGTGAATCCCTGGGAATATATCCCATACGCAGTACTCCGACCTCCTCGGCGTAATATTCCTTACCGGTATTATAAAACTTAACAAGGTCGCCTTTGCGGATAACACCGTTCACTACCTTGAAGTAAGCTATGATACCTCTGAAAGAATTAAATACAGAATCGAAGATAAGACATTGCAAAGGTGCCTCAGGATTACCAACAGGATGCGGAACCCTTTCGACTATTGCTTCAAGTATTTCCTCAACACCCATACCAGTCCTACCACTGGCACGGATTATCTCGCTTCTGTCACAGCCAATCAATTCTATTATCTGATCTTCAACTTCCTCAGGCATTGCACTTGCCATATCCATCTTATTGAGGATAGGAATAATTACCAAATCATGCTCAATAGCCTGGTACAGGTTGCTTATAGTCTGAGCCTGAATACCCTGCGTAGCATCCACAATAAGCAAAGCTCCCTCGCAGGCAGCGATAGAACGGGATACCTCATAGGCAAAGTCAACGTGTCCTGGGGTATCAATCAGATTCAGTATATACTGCTCACCCTTGTGGACATATTGCATTTGAATAGCCTTGCTTTTGATTGTAATCCCACGTTCCCGTTCCAGGTCCATGCTATCCAGGGTTTGTTCCTGGAGATCCTTTTCGCTAATGGTCTTGGTATACTCCAAAAGACGGTCGGCCAATGTACTCTTCCCATGGTCGATATGGGCAATAATGCAAAAGTTGCGGATATTCTTCATCTAGTTCCTGTTTTTCAGCTTCACTCCTCCAATTCCCTCAGATACTATAACATCTGACGGGCAAAATCCGGGAATTGCAAATATATTTAATTCCATGCAATTATCAGTATAGCTAATGTAGGATGTAGTAAACCTTTTAACACAACAAGGGGTGCCTCCTCGCGGAGACACCCCCTGTGAATATATGTATGGATGTTTATTACATCATACCGCCCATACCTCCGGGCATACCTGCAGGGGCATGTTCTTCCTTTGGAATGTCAACAAGTACACATTCTGTTGTCAGGAACATACCGGCTATTGAAGCAGCATTTTCAAGTGCTACACGGGTTACCTTTGCAGGGTCGATAACACCAACTTCGAAGAAGTTTTGGTATACATCGGTACGTGCATTGTAGCCATAGTCACCCTTGCCTTCACGAACCTTTTGTACAATTACTGAACCTTCCTTACCGGCGTTTGCAGCAATTTGACGAAGAGGTTCCTCGATTGCACGCTTAACTATCTCTATACCGGTTGTTTCATCATCAGACTCACCTCTTAGACCTTCCAGAGCATCGATAGCTCGTATCAGTGCAACACCACCACCTGGAACGATACCTTCTTCGATAGCAGCTCTTGTAGCACTCAATGCATCGTCAACACGGTCTTTCTTTTCTTTCATTTCAACTTCAGAAGCAGCACCAACATAGAGAACTGCAACACCACCGGCTAATTTTGCAAGACGTTCCTGCAGTTTTTCACGGTCATAGTCTGAAGTAGTAGCAGCAATTTGAGCCTTGATTTGAGCAGCACGAGCTTCGATTGCTTTCTTGTCGCCGTTACCGTTGACAATAGTTGTATTTTCCTTATCAATAGTAACTTTCTCAGCCCTACCAAGCATATCCAGAGTAGTACTTTCAAGTTTGAAGCCCATCTCTTCAGTGATTACAGTACCTCCGGTAAGAACAGCAATGTCTTGCAGCATTTCCTTACGACGATCACCAAAGCCAGGAGCCTTAACAGCTGCTACCTTCAGAGATCCTCTCAGACGGTTGACAACCAAAGTAGCCAAAGCTTCACCATCAACATCCTCAGCAATGATCAGCAGTGGACGGCCTGTTTGAGCTGTCTGCTCAAGAACGGGCAGCATATCCTTCATAGTGCTGATCTTTTTGTCATGGATCAGGATGTAAGGATTGTCAAGTTCGGCTTCCATCTTATCAGTATTGGTTACAAAGTAAGGAGAGATGTAGCCACGGTCAAACTGCATACCTTCAACAACCTCAACAGTTGTTTCAGTTCCCTTGGCTTCTTCTACAGTGATAACACCTTCACGACCAACCTTAGACATAGCTTCGGCAATCAGACGACCGATTTCCTCGTCATTGTTGGCAGAGATCTTTGCAACCTGTTCAATCTTATTGTTGTCATCACCAACTTCCTGAGCCTGCTTACGAATGCTTTCAACAACCTTAGCCACAGCCTTGTCAATACCCTTCTTCAATTCCATTGGGTTTGCGCCGGCTGTCACGTTCTTCAGACCTACATTAATGATAGCCTGAGCAAGAACGGTAGCAGTTGTTGTACCATCACCTGCATCATCACCGGTCTTGGAAGCAACTTCTTTAACCATTTGTGCACCAACATTTGCAAAAGCATCTTCAAGTTCGATTTCCTTTGCAACTGTTACACCGTCCTTGGTTACTGCAGGAGCACCAAATTTCTTTTCAATAACTACATTGCGACCCTTAGGACCCAATGTAACCTTTACGGCATTTGCAAGAGCGTCAACACCTACCTTCAGGCGGTCACGGGCATCAATATTAAATTTAATTTCCTTAGCCATGTTTAAACTGTTTTAGTTTTGCTGGTTTTTAAATTAAGCAATGTACAAAATGTCACTTTGAGAAATCAAAAGGTAATCAGTACCATCGATTTGAAGTTCAGTACCGGCATACTTACCGTAAAGTACGATATCGCCAACCTTAACTTCCATTTGCTCATCCTTCTTGGGTGCACCGACAAGTACTACTTCACCCCTAAGCGGCTTTTCCTTTGCAGAATCAGGAATGATGATACCGCTAGATGTCTTCTCTTCTGCTGCCTGTGGTTTTACTAAAACCTTACCGGCAAGAACTTTTCCTTTTATAGCTGACATTCAGATATAGTTTTAAATGTTAGACATTACTTAATATTCTTGTTTTTTACACGTTCAGTTTTATCACAAAGTATGCCAAAGGCACAAAAGACCTACTTTCCGCCAGATGACTGCCATTTTGCCCTGAAAAATTCTGAGACCACAGGGCAATATCACATATTTATTACTGATTTACAACATAATATATTAGGCACAAAAACAAAAAAAGAGTGTCAGGAGACCTGACACTCTGGCACTGGAATCTTTTTAGACTATTCTGCAGCCTCAGTATCTGTTGCAGCTTCTGCGTCTTCATCAGCCGGCAGCGAGAAGCTGGGCATGGTATTTACAGGCTGGCTAATATTATTTAGTTGCTCATCAATTACTGAGCGACGTCCAATTTCTTCCTTTGGTATCACCATTACTGCAACAAAAGCAAGCACCAGAATTGCACCTGCAAATGTCCACGTAGCCTTTTCCAGAAAGTCAGTGGTTTTACGAACACCCATCATCTGTCCTGTAGATGCAAAATTTGATGCCAAGCCTCCACCCTTTGAATTTTGAACCAAAACTATCAGGGTCAGAAGAATACAGGCTACTATAATAAAGGCGGTTACTACAATATACATATCTTTCCTTATTACTGATTACTAATCTGTTGTTCTATTTCTTCAATACGCCGTGCAAAGTAAACGCTTTTTTCGGGATATTTCAAACGCAAGCGCTCAAATATATCCCTGGCTTTAACAAAATTTTTCTGCTTTATGTAAATATTCGCCAATGTTTCCGTTATCAAGTCATCCTTTTCTTCAAGGCTTTTTGCAGCAATATCTTCAGTGCCGACACCAGCACCTTCAGACACAGGTTCTATCTTTTTCTTCCTGCCACCTTGCAGGAAGGACTCAATAAGCAGATCCTTCTTTGAGACCTGTTTCGTCTCAGCTTCCTGCTTCTTTTGTGCCGCAATCGGGCTGCTCTTCAAGACAGAAAGCCAATCAGAGAAAGAGCGTGCCTCATCAAATTTATCCCCGGTTTCCTCCTCAAGGTTGTATATGGTATTTCCACCAATTTCATATTCAAGGAGATAATTATCAGGCATCTCAAGTGAGTCAATAAAAGCAGGGAAAGCAAACCTTACCTCACTGTCGGTCTCCCTGCCGGATTCAACAGATACAGACCGTATTGAAACCTCTTGTTTCCCGACCCTGCTTTCGGTCTTTTCAGGCACAGCTTCAGTTTCAGTACCCACTTCCGCAGATAGTACTTCTTCTTGCTGCTCCTTCACGGTAGACTGGTTTACTCCAGCAATACTTACTACCGGAGCCACATCCTTTGTAGACGTGGAAGGCTCAACTGTTGTAGCAGAAAAGATTAGCTCATAAAGCTTCCTCCTGTCTGGAAGATGCGCAGCAGCCAGTTTCAATTCATTATTATAGCGTATATGATCAAGAACATGGAGGTTCTTAATCCACAACAAACGACCAACATGAAAGAATGGATACTCATCAAGGATCACCTTAATACTGTCGAGTGTATCCTGGTTGAGCATCCCCGGATCGTTCATTACCGCTCTAATCTGCTGTCTGTTCATTTCCTACCAGTCGGAAAAAGCTCTGTTGAATATATTCTCGGTAAGCTGATCTACGATGTCGGCTACCAATTGCTCCTCTATTTCAGTAATGCTCTGACTACTTTCAAAATCCGCATAGGCTGAAAAGGTGTTTTCCCAATTCTGCTTGGGATCTTTGAAATTTTGAAACCTCACCCTGACAGAGATTGTCAGACGGGTCTCCGCAGAAATTGCATCAGCCTGAATAGCCATTGGCCGCAAGTCATACCCAGTAATCTGACCCGAGAAGTCTACATCTCCCATTTCGTTGGTTATAACCAGACGGGATTCAGACCTGATTCTGTCCTTCAGTTCCTCAGTAAAAGTCTGACTTAGCATTGGATTGATAAGCGGTGCCCGGTTTTCAAAGTACTGTACCGATGCAGTACGCACATTCTCAGGAATAGATGCTCCCTTCAAGGACATCTGAATAGTGCATGCATATGTGGTAAGTGCCAGTAACAGGAGCACCAAACCAAAGACCGGCAATAACTTCCTATCCTTTAATTTCATATTCCTTTATCTTTCTGTAAAGTGTACGCTCTGAAATTCCAAGTTCGTGAGCTGCATTCTTCCTGCGTCCTCCATGCTTTTCAAGAGCTTTCTCAATTAATTCTTTCTCCTTGTCTTCCAACGACAATGATTCTTCTACAAATTCCTCAGTATCCTCAATTGCATCGCTGTTATGTGGAACGGCATAACTGACTGCAGCACCTGGCGCAGGAGCCTTTATTATTTCTCCCTCACTGCTATACAGATTCTGGATAATGCGTGCATTATCACCTTTGGCATGCCAATCACCACCCTCCCTGATCATATCAAGCACCAGTTTCTTGAGATCCGTCATATCCCTCTTCATATCGAAAAGAACCTTGTACAAAATCTCGCGTTCGCTTGAAAAACTCTGATCGCCTCTGCTCTCAGACGCAAATACTGCAGGCAAATGCTCACCAGCATGTGATGGCAGGTACTTGCGCAGATCGTCTGCAGAAAGCAGACGATTCTTCTCTATCACCGAGATCTGCTCGGTGATATTCTTCAACTGCCTTATATTGCCCGGCCAACGGTATTTCTCAAGCAACATCCTGGCACTGTCATCAAGTTTTACAGGAGGCATACGGTAACGAAGTGCAAAGTCATTGGCAAACTTACGGAAGAGCAGGTATATATCATCAATCCTCTCGCGCAAAGGAGGAATCTTGATAGGGATGCTATTTAAACGATAGTACAGGTCCTCCCTGAACTTGCCATCAACAATGGCCTGCTCAAGGTTGACATTGGTTGCGGCAACTACCCTTACGTTGGTCTTAATCATCCTGGACGATCCAACACGGATAAATTCACCAGTTTCAAGTACCCTCAGCAACCTTACCTGGGTAGCAAGAGGCAGTTCACCAATCTCATCCAGGAAGATGGTTCCACCATTTGCCTCCTCAAAATAACCCTTACGATCAGACAAGGCCCCAGTAAAAGAACCCTTCTCGTGACCAAAAAGCTCAGAATCTATAGTACCTTCAGGTATAGCTCCACAATTGACAGCAATGTAGGGTCCATGTTTGCGGCTGCTAAAACTGTGGACTATCTGGGGAAAGACTTCCTTACCGGTTCCACTTTCACCGGTTATCAGCACCGACAAATCTGTAGGTGCAACCTGAACCGCAATATCTATTGCACGGTTAAGGGCATAGGAGTCTCCTATGATCCCAAATCGTTGTTTAATCTGTTGAATACCTTGATTCATATCTTACCTCCAACCTACTTAATTAGATAACCAACAAGCAGATATCAGTCTTTACAAAGCTCTAATAAAAAACCTGCTAAAATTGCAGTCGATACTGACAAAGTTACAATTTTGAAAGGAAATTTGCCTCTTTATTTATTCCAAAAGAAACATAGCCGTACCTTTTTCTTAATTTTGAAACCTGTTGTTCAAATAAACCTGCAACTTATGAAAGAGCCTAAAATACTGGGATTAATTCCTGCCCGCTATGCCTCCACTCGTTTCCCCGGGAAGCCGCTTGCCGACATTAGCGGCAAGCCGATGATTCAAAGAGTATATGAGCAAGCTTCAAAAGCTATTGGTGCTGTTTATGTAGCCACCGATGATTACCGCATTTTCAATGCAGTAAAGGCTTTCGGAGGCAAAGCAGTTATGACTGACACCAATCACCAGAGTGGAACAGACCGTTGTAAGGAGGCTCTTATGATTGTTGAGCATCAGGAAGGAGCAACTTATGATGTGGTAGTCAATATACAAGGGGATGAACCATTTATAAAGCCCGAACTGATAGAGGCACTATCATCCTGTTTTCAGAATCCCCAAACTGAGATTGCGACACTTGTCAAACCACTGAAGAACAACGAAGACCTGTGGGATTCCAACAAGCCTAAAGTTGTTGTCACTCCCGGTCTGGAAGCTATCTATTTCTCCCGCTCTCCCATCCCATATCTGCGTCAGCAACCTAAGGAAGAATGGCACCTCAGACATCATTACTACCTGCATATCGGACTATATGCTTATAGAAGTGACATTCTGAAGGAAATAACAAGGTTACAACCCTCTGTTCTTGAAATGGCTGAGTCTCTTGAACAACTACGATGGATTGAAAACGGCTACAAGATCACTGTCAGGGAGACTGAACACGATTCTATCGGTATTGACACACCAGAGGACCTGGAGAGAGTGCTAAAATCAGGGCTGATCTGAGCAAATTAGTCTGCCAGCTAAGACTTATTAAGATCTTCAAGGATTTTCTGAAACCAGAGTCTGTCATCTTCCAGTCTTGCCTCGGGGTAGCGAAGCGATAGCTCATGAATATAACTCAGGGTGCGGCTGACAAACTGTATATACTGCACGGTATTGTGACCTGAAGGCCTGTGTGAACGTGCTTTTATAAGTCTGTCAACTTCCTTATAGAACTTCTGAGCCTCCTCATCAAGGAAGTTTTCGCAAAAACGGGTGACTATATATTCCACTGCAAAGCCATCGGGATGAACCATACTCCTGTCATAGAAGCGGTAGTCCCTCAGCTCATCCATCAATATCTCATAGGCAGGGAAGTACTCAACCTTGTCAAAAAGGTCAACGAGTTTGTCGATAGCCAGCAAAAGTACAGCTTTGCTTAGCTGGTTGCCATGGGCGCCATCCTTAAGATGACGAACCGGACTGACAGTAAAGATAACTTTAAGCCCAGGATTAAAGACCCTCAGTCTTATAATCAGTTCTTTCCAAGCATCAACAACCTCATCTGGTTCGAGACGATAGCGACGAAAGTCGCTGTCGGGAAACTTATGGCAGTTAGCTACCACCTTCTGCAGAAGTTTATGCTCATAAACCCAGGCAGTCCCAAAGGTTATTATCAGATAATCAGCTTTTTCAAGAAAGTCACGTGCTTCATCAATAGCAATATTGATGTTCTCCATGCAGATGTTCTTGTCGGGATTGCTAAACTTGCCATGATACATAAAGTTATGCCACAGTCCGTCCCTTTCAACAAGATCGTCCTCGCTTACATAGGCCAGATCTATTATTGAATCAAAAGCAGCAGCTATAGAGAGCGGATTGTATAGTACACCAAAGGGATTGACAAGCACATTGAAGCGGGCATCGACGAGATGCCGTCCAATATTCTCGGCAAAACAAGAACCTATAAAGAAAAGATTTGAGGCTACAGAAATGGGATCCTTAGCCCTGGGAGGCGTAACCGGGGTTCTGAACAGATAGTCTTGCATGGCCTTGACTTTGTGTTAACAAAGCTAAGAAATAAACCTGTAATTGCGCACCCAGCCACTGTATTTGGTTCGCTTTACCGCAGAGCCCTTAAAGAGCACTGAAAACTTTTCCTGGGTGAGACTACCCCATTGTGCGGGAGTCATTGCAAGCAGGTGCTCCGAAGGTTTGAACTCAGGCTCCTCTGTATCCGGAGCCTTGCGGTTCCATGGACAAACCTCCTGACATATATCACAACCAAAGGTCCAGCCCTGTAGCCTGCCCTTAAATTCCTCAGAAATATCTTCCTTGTTTTCTATTGTCAGATATGAAATGCAGCGGTTGGAGTCTATAACCCTGTCAGGCAGGATGGCCTTAGTGGGACATGCTTCTATGCACTTTGTGCAGCCACCGCAGCGGTCGGTCATAGGAGTCCGGTTGTATGGCAGCTCAATATTAACCAACATCTCAGCCAGAAACACAAAGGAACCCAGCCTTCGGTTGATAAGCATATTGTTCTTGCCTATCCAGCCAAGTCCGGCTTTTGCGGCAAGTGTCCGTTCAAGAAGGGGGGCTGAATCCACGAAGTAACGTCCCTCTAGGTCCGGGTAATATTCATCGCGGATAAAAGAAAACAATTCTGAGAGTTTTTCCCTGATTACATCATGGTAGTCCCTGCCATAGGCATAACGGGCTATCTTTGGGGCAACCTCAGAAAGGTGAACACCACTTTGTTTGTAGTTGTACAAAAAAGAAATAATCGAAACGGCGCCTTCGACAAGCTGAGATGGATTAGTGCGTTTCTCAAAATGCTTTTCCATGTACTCCATACCGGCATGATAACCCTTGTCAAGCCATGCCTTCAGGCGCTCCTTATCCTCTGTCAGTTCGGCAGCGGGTGCAAAACCTACCTCACCGAAGCCGAGCTCAGTGGCTTTCTTTCTTATTCCTTCAGCTATATATTCGGCAGTGAGCGACATGCTTACAGCAATCCAAGCTCAAGCAAGGCTTCATCAGAGAGCATATCACGATCCCATGGTGGGTCGAATGTGAGATTAACCTCTACGGAAGTAATTCCGGGTAGGTCGGCTACAGTATCATGAACTTCTTCAGGCAATGAATCAGCTACAGGGCAGTTGGGCGACGTCAACGTCATCACTATACGCACCTTGCCATCCTCATTTATGTCTAGTTCATAAATAAGTCCCAGATCGTATATATTAACCGGAATCTCAGGGTCATATATCGTCCTCAGAGCATCAATAACTTCGGCTTCCTTGCTTAGAAATTCATTCTCCATTACAACTCAGGTTTTTATCAATAATATAACAAGTAAATTAAAAAAGAGTTGTATATCCACTAAAGCCCCAACTTAGTTTTATATGCCAGAGCGTACATCCTCATTTGCTTGACCATTGCAACGAGGCCATTGGAACGGGTCGGCGACAGGTGCTCCTTTAGTCCTACCTTGTCAATAAAATAAAGATCCGCATCCAGTATTTCAGAAGGAGTACGTCCATCCAGCACCTTAATCAGCAGGGCTACTATACCTTTTACAATAATAGCGTCACTGTCGGCAAAGAAAAATATCTTCCCGTCCTTCAATTCGGCATGGAGCCACACCTTACTCTGGCAACCTTCAATAAGATTCTGATTTGTGCGATACTCTTCGCTGAAGTTGTCAAGTCCATTACCCAACTCGATCAGATATGAATAGCGATCCATCCATTCGCCAAGCAAGGAAAACTCCTCAATTATCTGGTCTTGTAACTCATTTATGCTCATTGTCCCCCCGATTTATCAAGGCGACAAATTTCACCATTTTTTGAGGCTTAACCAAAAAGTTGGCGAACTTTCGCAAGAGCAGCTACCAAAATATCAACTTCTTCCCTCGTATTGTACAAAGCAAAAGAAGCCCTGACGGTACCGGGGATAGCAAACCTGTCCATCAGCGGTTGGGCGCAATGGTGGCCTGTTCTTACGGCAATACCCATCTTGTCAAGTAACATTCCGGTATCGAAGGGGTGTATATTACCCAAAAGGAAAGAAACAAGACTGCCCCTGACAGGTGCCGTCCCGTATATTCTGATATCTTCGACCGCTGAGAGGCGGTCGAATGCATATGCATAAAGGTCACCTTCGTAGCGACGGATTACTTCCCTGCCTATTCCCTCCATATAATCTATGGCAGCACCCAGACCTATTACTCCAACATAGTCGGGTGTTCCAGCTTCAAACTTAAAAGGTAGTTCATTAAAGGTACTGGTCTCCAGCGTAACAGTCTTAATCATTTCTCCTCCACCCTGCCATGGCGGCATCTTGTCGAGCCATTTTTCCTTACCGTAAAGGACTCCTGTTCCGGTAGGTCCATACATCTTATGAGAAGAAAAGACATAGAAGTCACAGTCCAGCTCCTGAACATCAACCATCTCATGATGAATAGCCTGTGCTCCGTCTATCAGGACGGGCACCCCGTGCTTATGGGCCTCGGCAGTTATTTCCTTAACAGGATTGATGGTTCCAAGCACATTGCTGATATGGGTGACGGCAACCAGTTTGGTTCTCGGACTAAGCAACTGCTTGTAAGCCTCCATATCCAGGGACCCGTCCTCAAGGACTGGAATCACCTTAAGGGTAATACCCTTGCGGCTCTGGAGCAGGTGCCAGGGTACTATATTGGAGTGGTGTTCCATTCCTGAAATTATCACTTCATCCCCTTCGAGTATACATGCCTCTCCGTAGGAGTAAGCAACAAGGTTGATCGATTCTGTGGTTCCCTTGGTAAATATTACCTCGTGGCTGTGCCTTGCATTAATAAAGGCAGCCACCTTCCTCCTGACTCCCTCAAAGGCCTCAGTACCCAAATTACTGAGAGTATGAACGCCTCTGTGAATGTTGCTGTTGAACTCGTAATACACACGGTTCATGGCTTCTATCACAGGAATGGGAGTCTGGGAAGTTGCCCCGTTGTCAAAATAGACAAGGGGCTTATTATTGACCATCCGTTTCAGGATAGGAAAATCCTCACGAATCGAATCAACAGGATAATTCATCTGCTTTCAGTTGACAAATGTGGTACACCAGGCTGTCCGCAAACTACGCATGACAGACACTTATCCAGTTCACCGCGGAATCTCATTTCCACAAGTTCCCTGATCTGCTCTTTAAGCTCAGGTACCCTGATTTTCTCAAGCACCTCGTAAGCAAAGGCAAACATTAACATAATGTTGGCTTCTTCCTTACTAATACCTCTTGCCCTCAGGTAGAACATAGCCTCTTCGTCAAGCTGTCCCACAGTTGCACCGTGGCTACACTTCACATCATCAGCATAAATCTCAAGTTGAGGACGGGTATTCATCTTAGCACTGCTTGTCAGAAGCAGGTTGTTGTTGGCCTGATATGCATTGGTACGTTGAGCATCAGGAGCAACCAGGATTCGACCGGTAAAAGCTCCGGTGCTGGAATCGTCCATTACACCTTTGAACAGCTCATTGCTTTCACAATCAGGTACTGCATGATGAATAAAGGAATAGTTGTCAACATGCTGGTTCTTATCAATCAGATACAAACCGTAGAAGTGGTTCTCAGCATGACTTCCGTTAAGCCTTCCAAATAAGTTGTTACGGGTAATACCTGTACTGAGAGTAAAGTAGCTTGCATTAAGCAGCGACTTGCTTTCCTGGTCGAAGTAATAACCTCCAACCTGCACGGTTCCGTTATGCTGATTCTGCAGATTATAGAAATCCAGAATACCTGCTTCACCAACAAAACCTTCCGTCACGGTATTGACAACAAAACGGTTGGAAGACCCTGTATGATCACAAAACAGCACTTTAACCTGCGCATTTTCCGATACATAGATAAAGTTACGCTGGTTAACCATAATATCTTTTTCTCCAGCCAGAATATTGACTATCTGCAGTGGCTTCTCAACAACAAGGTTTTTGGGAACATAAATAAAGAGTCCGTCAGTGGCAAACATAGTATTGAGTGCCACATAACTGTCCTTTTCAGAATCAGCAAGGGTTCCGTAGTACCTCTCTATAAGTTCCGGATACTTACCCGCCAGTTCAGCAAAACTTCCGGCAACAAGACCCTCGGGGAGATTTCCGTTTTGTCCTCTGTCTATATAACGTCCATTGAAAGTATAGATGGTATAGGCATCCAGCTCCCTTACCTTAAATTCGATAGAATCGACAGCCTTGCCAAGGAAACCGTTAAGCAAAAATGCTTGTGGTAGGTCGGCTTTAAATTTCGGTGCCAGGGGAGTGTACTTGTAAGCCTCATTCTTTGCTGAAGGCAAACCGTTACGGGAAAAGGCAGCAAAAGCCTTTTCCCTCACCCTGTTGACCTGGGGTGAGGAATGTTGTTCAATAAAGCTCCTGTTATCCTCAAACAGTTGTATATAGGCCTTATCCTGATCTGATATATTCATTTCAACAATCTCAGTTTAAATTACGCATCCACTTCCTGCTTAATCCAGTCATAGCCATTCTTTTCAAGCTCATATGCAAGTTCCTTGCCTGCTGACTTGACTATCCTGCCTTTGTAAAGCACATGTACCTTGTCGGGGACGATGTAGTCGAGCAGACGCTGATAGTGGGTAATAATGATAGTTGCGTTTTCGGGACGGCGAAGCTTGTTAACTCCGTTGGCCACAACTCTCAATGCATCGATGTCAAGACCTGAGTCGGTTTCGTCAAGTATTGAAAGAGCCGGATCGAGCATTGCCATCTGGAAAATCTCGTTCTTTTTCTTCTCACCACCTGAAAACCCTTCGTTTACAGAGCGGTTTGTAAGATCTGAGTCCATCTCTACAAGCTTTTTGCGTTCACGCATCAGCTTGAGAAACTCACTTGCAGAAAGAGGTTCCTCTCCCTTGTACTTCCTCTGTTCATTCAGTGCAACACGCAGGAAATTGGTCATGCTTACACCGGGTATCTCCACAGGGTACTGGAAGCTCAGGAACAAGCCCTCGCGGGCACGGTCCTCAGGAGCTAGCTCCAGAAGATCCTTACCTTTAAATTCAATGGTTCCATCTGTTACCTCAAAGGCCTCATTTCCGGCAAGCACTGATGCCAGTGTACTCTTGCCCGAACCGTTGGGACCCATTATTGCATGTATTTCACCGGCTTTAACATCCAGGTCGATTCCTTTTAATATCTCTTTGCCATCTATCATGGCACGCAAATTCCTTATCTTAAGCATTGCCTTATCTATTCTGTAAGTTTATGTATTTTGTTTATTGATTAACCCACACTACCTTCAAGACTAATCTGAAGTAGTTTCTGAGCCTCGACTGCAAATTCCATAGGTAGTTGGTTGAGAACTTCCTTGGCATAACCATTGACAATGAGACCAACGGCATCCTCGGTACTGATACCTCTCTGGTTACAGTAAAATATTTGATCCTCACCTATCTTGGATGTTGTAGCTTCATGTTCAACTTTTGCGGTACTATTGTGTATCTCCAGGTAGGGAAAGGTATGTGCACCGCACTTATCTCCAAGCAACAGGGAGTCGCACTGGGAGAAGTTACGTGCATTGTCAGCATTCTTTGACACCTTCACAAGTCCCCGGTAGCTGTTCTGACTCTTGCCTGCTGAGATACCTTTTGAAACAATGATACTCCTGGTGTTCTTGCCAAGATGTATCATCTTAGTTCCTGTATCTGCCTGCTGGAAGTGATTTGTAAGAGCTACTGAGTAAAACTCACCAACACTGTGGTCTCCCATAAGTACGCAGCTAGGATACTTCCAGGTGATAGCCGAACCCGTTTCAACCTGAGTCCAGGATATCTTAGAATAATCACCCTTGCAGATACCGCGCTTGGTAACGAAGTTGTAGACTCCACCCCTGCCCTCTTTATCACCGGGGTACCAGTTTTGTACAGTAGAGTACTTAACCTCTGCTCTCTCAAGTGCAACAATCTCAACAACTGCAGCATGGAGCTGATTCTCATCACGCATCGGAGCAGTACATCCTTCAAGGTAGCTTACATAGCTGTCGTCCTCAGCAACTATAAGTGTGCGCTCAAACTGTCCTGTATTCATTGCGTTAATACGGAAATAGGAGGACAGCTCCATCGGGCACCTTACACCTTTGGGTATAAAAACAAAGGATCCATCGCTAAACACAGCTGAGTTAAGTGCTGCAAAGTAGTTATCCTGCGGAGGGACTACGCTTCCCAGATATTTCTTAACAAGATCCGGATGCTCTTTAATTGCCTCCGAGATGCTGCAGAAAATAATCCCCTTTTCAGCCAGCGTTTCACGAAAAGTAGTCTTTACTGATACGCTGTCGATGATTGCATCGACAGCCACACCTGACAGCGCCTTTTGTTCCTCAAGAGGAATTCCAAGCTTCTCAAAGGTAGCAAGCAGTTCGGGGTCTACCTCATCAAGACTGTTGTATTTCGGTGCATTCTTGGGGGCCGCATAATAGATTATATCTTGAAAATCAATTCTATCAATCTTCAGATGTGCCCATGAGGGGGATTCCATCTTAAGCCAGTTGCGGTATGCGCTAAGCCTGAATTCCAGCATGAATTCGGGCTCCTCCTTACGCCTGGATATTTCCCTGATAACATCCTCATTCAGGCCCTTGGGGAGTACATCCATTTCAATATCGGTGTGAAAACCATATTGATATTCTCTCCCCGTTACTTCTTCCAATAATTTATCTTGTTCGCTCGCCATATTCCTGGTATTCCAATAATTAGTTTCTCATAAGCTAAAACAACAGCAACCACAAACGGTTCAAGATGCTGTCATAAGATTTCCCCAAGCTTAATAATCAATATCTATACCTGACAACCCTATATAACAAAAATATATAACCCCTATACCCATACTTACTTACGTTTGGAGTGTCAGGATACTCCAAACGTCGTATAATCACAGCATAAACACAGGTCAGATTTATATAAACGGCAAATTTAGTCTGAAAAAAAGATCTTACAAACTATCCTCCTCTTAGTTATAGGGTCTGTGTTTTTTTGCGAACTATATTTTTGTAGTTTTGCACAAACTTATTTCAGATGAAATTTACAGCAGAACAGATTGCAGCCTTGATCAACGGCACTGTGGATGGAGATCCCAACGCCTTGGTCAGCGATGTCTCCAAAATCGAAGAAGGAAGACCTGAAACGCTAACCTTTCTGTCCAATCCAAAATACGAATCCTATCTCTACAATACAGATGCTTCTGTTGTAATCGTCAACAAAAGCTTCACCCCGGAGAAGCCGGTAAAGGCAACCCTTATTCGCGTTGATGATGCCTATGCTGCACTGGCAAAGCTGCTGCAGATTTATGAGGCTTCTCAACCAGCCAGGACAGGAATCGAACAACCCTGCTATATTGACGGCTCTGCAAAAATCGGTAAAGATGTTTACGTCGGAGCCTTTGCTTATATAGGCAAGGGAGCAGTAATTGGCGACAATGCACAGATTTATCCACAGGCTTATATTGGCGACGGGGTACGCATTGGCGACAATACTATTGTCTATGCAGGAGTGAAGATTTACAAAGGTTGCCGCATAGGCAACAATTGCATAATCCATGCAGGTGCTGTAATAGGGTCAGATGGATTCGGGTTTGCTCCCGTTGAAGGCGGTTTCGAAAAGATACCTCAGGTGGGAGTTGTCGTCCTTGAAGACAATGTAGAGATTGGTGCAAACACCACTATTGACAGGGCTACTATGGGAGCTACTACCATTCGTAAGGGTACCAAACTAGACAACCTTATCCAGGTGGCACACAATGTGGAAATTGGCAGCAATAGTGTTCTGGCTGCTCAGGCTGGTATTGCAGGAAGCACCAAAATCGGCAGCAATGTTATGTTTGGCGGTCAGGTAGGAATTGCCGGTCACCTCAAGATTGCAGACGGGGTAAAACTTGCTGCGCAGACAGGAGTATCAAAGAGCATCACCAAAGAGGGTTCAGTTTGGATGGGCGCACCTGCAATTGATTTGTCTCAGTTCAGCAAAGCCTACGTAATATTCAGAAAGCTACCCGAACTATATGCAAAAGTCGGAGAGCTTGAAAAAAAGCTAGGTGGTAAGTAGGAGAATCTCAACAAAAACAGGCAGCTGGCTGTTTCTTTACAATCGGATATAATAAAATACAATTCGAGATAATGGCGGAAAAACAGAGGACTATCGGGAAAGCCGTTTCACTACAAGGTAATGGACTGCACACCGGAGTATTTGTAAATCTAACATTGAATCCGGCCGAACCCGGATTCGGATATAAATTCAGGCGGGTTGACCTGCCGGGTCAACCGACTGTCAGGGCACTTGCCGACAATGTAACTTATACCCAAAGAGGTACTGTTCTTGAAGAAGGAGAAGCCAAGGTTAGCACAATAGAGCATTGCCTTGCAGCATTGAGAGGAATGGGAGTGGACAACTGCCTAATTGATGTTGATGGTCCGGAGGTGCCCATACTTGATGGCAGTTCAAAATATTTCGTCGGAGCTATAAAGGAAGCCGGCATAGTAGAACAGGATGCCGACCGTGAGTACTTTGAGGTACGTGAAAAGATGATGGTCGAAGATCCTGAGACCGGCAGTTATATAATTGCTTTACCTGACAATGGTTTTTCTGCTCAGGTGATGATCTCCTTCGACAGATCTCTGCAACTGGCCAACCAGTTTGCTACTATAGAAAGCCTCGATGCCTTTGAGACAGAGATATCAATGTGCAGGACCTTTGTATTTCTGCATGAACTGGAACCTCTGTTGAAAGCCAATCTCATCAAGGGCGGTGATCTTGACAATGCAATAATAATAATTGACAGACCTGTAGCCCAGGAGGAAATGAACCGTCTTGCCGCCTTATTTGGCAAGCCGGCCATGGAGGTTAAACCAACAGGTATACTCAATAATCTGGATCTTCACTTTACTAACGAGCCTGCAAGACACAAGCTGCTTGACGTAATTGGGGACCTTACCCTGTGTGGTAGCCCAATCAAGGGTCGTATTATAGCAAACAAGCCGGGCCATAAGATTAATGCGGAATTTACAAGGATGCTACGCAAGGAAATCCGCAAGCGTCAGCTTAAGATAGATGCTCCACACTATGATCCAAATATTGAGCCTCTCTACGATATCACAAAGATAAAGAGCATGCTGCCCCACCGTTATCCCTTCCTGCTTGTGGATAAGATTATCGAACTCCAGGAAAAGGTTGTAGTAGGGGTCAAGAATGTTACAGGGAATGAACCCTTCTTTGTAGGACACTTCCCTGAAGAACCGGTAATGCCGGGTGTCCTGTTGGTGGAAGCAATGGCTCAGGTTGGTGGTATTCTGGTACTGGGTCAGATGGAAGAACCTCATCGATACAGCACCTATTTCCTAAAACTGGACAACATCAAGTTCCGCAAGAAAGTAGTTCCCGGAGACACTCTTATCTTCAAGCTGGAACTGCTGAGTGAGATTCGCCGCGGTGTGGCAAATATGAAAGGTATGGCCTTCGTAGGTGACAATATTGTTGCCGAAGGAGAATTCATGGCCCAAATCATTAAAAACAAGTAAATGAATCATCCATTATCAGTCATACATCCTGAAGCACAGATTGGACCCGGTGTGGAGATCGGACCTTTTGTTACAATAGACAAGAACGTGATTATTGGAGAGGGAACCCGTATCGGATCTAATGCTACCATACTTTCAGGAACCAGGATTGGCAAAAACTGTAATATCTTCCCTGGAGCTGTAATCGGAGCTGTACCCCAGGACCTTAAGTTTGCCGGTGAAGAGACTACTGTCGAGATTGGCGACAACACCACTATCAGGGAATTTGCAACAATCAACCGTGGTACAAAAGCTAAAGGAAAGACTGTTATTGGCAACAACTGTCTGATAATGGCATACGTCCATGTGGCACACGACTGCGCAATAGGCAACAATGTAATTCTGGTCAACAGCGTTCAGGTAGCAGGTGAAGTAGAGATTGACGACTGGGCCATAGTAGGCGGGACGACTGCAATACACCAGTTTGTCAGAATCGGTGCTCATGTTATGGTAGCAGGTGGCTCCCTCGTTAGTAAGGATATTCCTCCTTATGTCAAGGCCGGTCGTGAACGCCTATCCTATATGGGTGTCAATTCTATAGGACTGCGACGCAGGGGCTTTACAAATGAGCAAATCAGAGATATTCAGGACTGTTACCGTGTGCTGTACCTGTCAAAGCTAAATAATACAGACGCCCTGGCAAAGATAGAATCAGATCTGCCTCCGACACAAGAGCGTGAGGTGATAGTAAGCTTTGTCAGGAATTCTCAACGCGGAATCATTAAGGGTTATACCCACGTCAGCGAAGAGGAAGAATAAGATCTATCTCAGCATAGAGTAAAACAAGCAGCTCCCACGACTTAGTGCCATGGGAGCTGTTTGTATTATTAATGCTCAGTATCTGAAAATTTGTTATAAGATTCCTCAAATAAAGGTCTGCCCTCCTATCATATCTTATGTAATCAAACTGCCTGTACGATCTCTACACACTCCGGGGATCGGGCTTTAAAGGCATCATGCCACAACGTTGTACATCAATGGATGGGGAACCATAATCAAGCATCACCCTTCCCTCTATCAGATACAGTCCCTGACCATAGAGAGGGTATTTCTTCAGGCTCTGCGGGAAGTGCACGGTATCTATAAAGTCACCGTTGATATCCAGAAAGGTACCAAACTTCATATAGGCTCCTGTTTTGGTTTTTACAGGCTTAGTGGCAACAAGCTTGCCAACTATCCTGACAACCTGACCCCTGAGTTCAGTCAGATCTCTGGCAACAGCATTGCCCCTGTATGCTGACTTGGCAAGGTCAAACATAGACCCTGAAACGGGAAAGCCCAGCAGCTCTATCTCATCATAGAGGTCCTCAAGAAATTCCGTTTTCAGTGCCGGAAGCCTGACCGTACTGCCACCGCTGCCAAACAACTGAACCACCTGCTCCTGGGATCCCCGCGTCTTGTTGAGCAACAAATGGGCTTCCCAGAGTAAAGCCTTCTTATCTACTCCAAGAAAACGAAAAGCCCCAGCACGTATCAGCACTATTATCTGTTCCAGTCCGGCCCCTGTTCTAAGCACAAAATTCTCAAGACTCTGGTAGTCCCCGTTTCGTCTCCTTTCCTCCGGGATAAGATGTGCCAGGTCATTCTCAAGATTGAGTATGCAGTCAAAGCCAAGGTAAATATCATTGCCCTCGATACTTGTCTCAAACATGCTCTTGTTGACACAGGGCAGACATATATTGGCCCCTGCCCTGCGGGCTTCGTTTACATAGACCTCCCGGGAATAAAAACCCCCGTAATTATTGAGCACGCTTACCATAAACTCCATGGGATAGTAGGTCTTAAGGTAAAGACTCTGATAACTCTCCACAGCAAAGGATGCGCTGTGCGCCTTATTGAAGCTATAGCCGGCAAATGACTCCATTTGCCGCCATACCTCCCTTGTCACTTCTTCGGGATAACCCTTCTCCCTGCAGTTACCAAAGAATTTATCCTTTATCTCTTCCAGGTGCTTTGCACTTCGATACTTCCCACTCATCATACGCCTCAACACATCAGCATCTGCCATGTCAAGGCCGCCAAAGTAGTGTCCTATCTTCATTACATCTTCCTGATAAACCATGATGCCATAGGTCTCTTCAAGGTGCTCCTTGAACACCGGATGTATGTACTTTACTTTCTCCGGATTAAAGTGCCTTTCGATATAGGCCTGCATCATGCCTGAGCTTGCCACGCCGGGACGGATTATCGAACTGGCTGCCACCAGTGTGAGATAGTTGTCGCATTTGAGCTTGGTAAGCAACTGACGCATTGCAGGACTCTCGATATAGAAGCAGCCAATGGTATTGGCTTTCCTGAGTTGCTCACCCAACTGCGGGTCATTGAAAAAGCGCCTGGGATTGGAGGTGTCAACGGTGACGCCGCGGTTGCGTCTGATAATCTCCCTGCAATCCTTGATATGTCCGATAGCCCGCTGCGACAGGATATCAAATTTTTCAAAACCCATCTCGTCGGCCATGTACATATCAAACTGCATAGTGGGCAGCCCCTTGGGCGGATAGTCTATGGCCGAGTAGTAACACAGCGGCAGGTCGGATATCAATACCCCTGAAGCATGTATCGTACGCTGATTGGGAAAATCGGCCATACTGTCATAGACCGTCAGGATGGTATTACAGACCTCGTTCTTGTTGAGCATATTGCCAGGCTCATAGATAAGACGGTCTATCTCTGCCTTGGGCAGGCCGTAAACCTTGCCCAGTTCCCGGATTATCGATTTATCCCTGAAAGTAGAGGTGGCTCCCATCAGTGCCGTATGCTCACTTCCATAGCGACGAAAGATATAATCGTAGATATGATCGCGGTCGCGCCACGAGAAATCCACATCGAAGTCCGGCGGATTCTGCCTCTTGGGATTCAGAAAGCGCTCGAAGTAAAGATTGAGTTCTATGGGACACACATCAGTAATCCCCAGACAGTAGGCCACTATGCTGTTGGCACCACTGCCCCGCCCCACATAGTGAAAGTTGCGGCTACGGGCATAACGGCATATATCGTCTGTAATAAGGAAGTAGGCCGAAAAGTTGAGCTTGTCGATAATATCAAGTTCCCTGAGCACCCTCTCCCTTGCCCCTTCATCACCACTACCGTAGCGTCTCTCAAGACCATCCATGGCAAACCTGTACAAAAGGCGCTTATCATCCCTCCTGTTGCCTGTAAAGGTGCTTCGGTTCTTGCTCGTGCTGAAATCGAAGTCAAAGCCGCACTGAAACAGCAGTCTCAGTGCATTATCAACAAGTCGCGGTTCGGCAGCATAGGCCTCCATCAGTTTTTCCCTGGAGATAAAAACCTCATCAGGACTAGCAACCTGTTCATCAGGCAATTGAGATATCAGGATATTGTTATCAATGGATCTAAGCTGACGGTGCAACTGATAATCCTCCCTGCGAAAAGACACTGAATGAATTGCGATATAACGATCGTGATACTTTCTAGGAGAAGGCAGAAAACGGTTAAGTTCCCTTGTCCTAACCCCAATATATTCGTTGTCCCTAAGCTCAGTCTCCTTTATCGTACCAAAGGGGTAGATTACAAAACAGTCGGGTAGCTCCGGCGCCCGTGCGCCCGGAGCCGCTTTCCGGAAGTTGAGCCCTGTCATAAACTGGTTAAGCTGCCTGAAGCCCTCATTATTTTTAGCTATACCTGTAAAAAGCAACTTGTTGTTATCCCTAAACTCCATCCCGGCCAGGGCCTTGATGCCTGCTTTTTGGCATTGCCTTACAAACTCAATAACGGCCGATGAGTTATTGATATCCGTAAGTACAGCAGTATCATACCCATAAGCCGTCAGACCTTCGATCAGGGCTTCTATGCTCAGAGTACCGTACCTGAGGCTGTAGTAACTATGAAGACTCAGCAACATAAGCGTGTGTGTCAAAGTGCAAAGCCTCTCACTATGGCCTGATGACCATATTTAATCCTAATCCTGTCTATAGCCCTGGACAGGTTGATATCCTCTATCCTGTCCTCAAAGAGGTCGAGCTGCTGGGCTCCCCATATAAGGTTGCTCAGCCTCACCCCTATCAGACGAATCAACATGCGACGACTGTAAAGTTTATTAAACAGCTCCAGTACCTTTTCAGAGATAAGACGTTCGGATGCCGTATAGGGCAGTTTGGCCTGCATCGTGTGAGTGTCAAAATTGCTGTAGCGTATCTTGACAGTCACGCATGAAGTAAGTCGTCCGTCCCTGCGCAGGTCGAAGGCCAGTTCATCAGCCATCGACAGCATTATTTTCCTTAGCTGCACCATGTCAATAGTATCCTGATCGAAGGTATGCTCCTTGCTTATGCTCTTATTCTGGTGAAAGGGTATGACCTCGCTATTGTCTACGCCATTGGCCTTGTTCCATATAACCACCCCGTTCTGTCCAAGTACCCGTCTGAGAGTCAGCGCATCCATCTCCTGCAGGGTACGTATTTGCGAGATCCCCATATTGCGTAGCAGAGGATAGGTCTTCTCGCCTATACCCGGAATCTTGCGTATAGACAAAGGTGCCAGAAAGCCCTTCTCAGTACCCTTCTCTACCCTGCGTTCACCACAGGGTTTGGCCTCACCGGTTGCAATCTTACTAACCGTCTTGTTGACCGAAAAACCAAGGGATATTGGGAGCCCCGTTTCCTTTATTATGCGCCTGCGCAGCTCCTGCGCCAGCTTCCACGACCCGAAGAAGCGGTCCATGCCGGTCATGTCAATGTAGTGCTCATCGATACTGGCCTTCTCAACGACAGGCACAGTCTCCTCGATAATCTCGGTGACCATATTGGAATATTTTGCATAGAGTTCCATGTCACCACGTATCAATATGGCTTCGGGACAAAGCTGCTTTGCAAGCCTCATGGGCATTGCAGAGTGCACCCCAAAGCGGCGTGCTTCATAGCTGCAGGCCGACACTACGCCACGGTCGGAACTGCCCCCTATCAACACAGGTTTTCCTACCAGACTGCCGTTGATAAGCCGCTCCACAGACACGAAGAATGTATCCAGATCACAATGAACAATAGTTCGTTCCATACTAAATAGCCCCAAAACTTTTTAACAAAACTACTATCGTTTGTATCAAAATATCTTATATTTGTTGATATAATTCATAGCAATGTCTTTACTGGCTGATAACATACGCTATCTGCGCAATCGCCTCGATTACTCGCAACAGAAGGTAGCTGACGATCTGATGATCACGCGCGGCCGTTATGCGAAATATGAAGATGGGGCCTCCGAGCCCCCAATCGACATACTTGTTCGTATGTCGCGCTATTACAATGTGAGTATAGACCTTTTGGTCACGGTGGATCTGCGAAAGTACTCCCTGAATGAGATACTTAAGTTGCCTGACAACCGCATACTGCTTCCCGTCAAGGTGGACAGGCACGGTGCTAATGTTATAGAACTGGTGCCTCACAGGGCCACCATGGGCTACCTGCAGGGCTATGCTGATCCCGAATACATAGAGAGCCTGCAAACCATCTCAATTCCCTTCCTGGGACCGGGCAAGTACAGAGCCTTCCCGGCAGAGGGTGACTCCATGCCTCCCCATCCCGACGGATCATATATAATCGGCAGGTATGTAGAAAGCATCGATGATCTTAAGGCAGGCAAGACCTATGTCTTTATCACCCGCAACGAGGGTATAACCTACAAGAGATTGCAGGCAAGGGTGGGTGATGAACTTGAACTGAGTCCCGACAATGCACTATATCATTCCTACAGAGTGCATTTGGCAGATATCTACGAGATATGGGAGTTTGCCTGTAGCATAGCAACAAGGGAATTCGCCAAAGGAGAAGTCCAGGGCGATAATATCGCGATTATGAGGATGCTCGGCGAACTAAAAGAAGAGATTAACAACCTAAAAGAAGGGAATAAGTCTCAGGGAATGGAATAAATCGGGTCAGGTATAATAGCCTCCGTCATAAACGTGTGAATTTACAAGACGCTTAAAAAGGAAAAATCAAATCAGAGCTTTGAGAGGAGCCGGTTCAAAATAGCGAATTGAAACACAAACACCCTGGAATCTTGTTAAAGACGGAAGTAAAAGCTGTTCAGAATTTGAAGCTGAAATGCAAAACATCTTTGAGTGACGGGACGAGTTACCTTTGAGTAACTGGAATAGGAGCAAACCAATCATATCTGAAAATCTGACAGATATAAAAAAGAAAGACTGTCACTCTCGTGACAGCCTCTTCTTAGTAGCGGGGGCCAGACTCGAACTGACGACCTTTGGGTTATGAGCCCAACGAGCTACCAACTGCTCCACCCCGCAGTATATCTTAAAAACAAAATGTTGTCTCTCTTTCGAATTGCGGTTGCAAATATAAGAGTTGTTTTCAGCAAATGCAACTATTCAGCCAAAAAAATGAAGCCAAAGCACTAAACTGCTTTAAGGTCAATTTTCTAAGTTCAAAATTTTAGGTTTTAGGCTATTAATTAACAGCCTCTTAGAACTGAAGACGATTTCATATTTTCCTTCCAACTTCCATTCCCAACCACGGTAATAAATATCCAATACCCTTCCTTTTACTTTTGTCTTTCACATACCATCTTCTGCACTTAGGGCAGGAGTCGATAAATCCATATATAAGCCTGTTTCTGCGGTTTTCAGGATATCCTGATATTGAAGACCTTTGAATTACCTTGTCTAATTTGTGCGATTCTTTCTTGCATAATATAAATTATTAGTCTTTATTTATCAAAGAAATTATTGAATCTAAATACCCCGGTTTTCTTGATGAAGACTAGCCGGGATTTAACTTTAAACCCCAATTATGCTGCTACTCATCTTTTTTTTTCAATTTCAATACAGCTCTCAAAGGGCTTCCAGAGTTCCGCTATTATCACCAACATTATCCCCGGAGTAATTATCGATTAAACTTTTGATAGAGGTATAACTGGTCTGAGCTTTGCTTTTAATTTCAATCTGTTCTTGCTTAAGAGCTGTGGTTGTTTACAGCAAGGGAACTTCCTGCATTATATAATTATTGATCTTTGTTTTACCACTTAATTAAGACTGCCTATGAACACGAGAGGGGAAAGAAACAACCCATCCCCCGACAAGCGAAGAATGGGTTGAATACTAATTAATTATTAACGGGGTTGCAGCCCCACTAATTTTACAAAGTTATGAAATTTAATTATTCGAATCTGTGCAGACTAAAGATAATACTTGTATCTGCATTTCTTTGTGTGCTTATGCCTTCTTGTGAAAATGATGAAACAGCAATCGCTGAAAACATAGGTAGCATTAGCTCTAACAGCAACGGCTATGTAGTTGAAGATGGATACTTGAGCTTTACTTCTCAGGATGCGTTTAATGAATACTTTATGCAAGTTGAGAATGCTTTAGGGAATAACGGTGCATTAAAGAGTTCATCGAGCAGGATTGTGGATATTGAAGGGTTTGTACCATTGGTCGATATGGTAGGTGGGCAAAGCTCATTAAAAAGTGGCAATTCTTCAGAAGAAGAAGTTTTTGTTGAAATTTTGAATGAATTAATTCCTGTCGAACCTTTACATTACTTATTAGATACCATAAGCAGGGTGAAAGTTTGTGATGATATTTTTCAAATAACGCCTTTCGGATCATTTGTTTATAAAAAGGAGTTTGAAGAAGAATTTTTTAACTTAATCGAAACGCTCCCGGATAAACTCTTTGATTACTCGCATCAGATTGATAGTGTCACATATATGTTTGGGAATGTCAAATTAATAGACACTTATAAGCATATAGAGAATCAACTATTTGATGAAAACGCAATGTTGTCCAGTATTTTAGATGAAGATAATAGCGATGAATCTTCTGGGACTTTAAAAAGTGCAAGTAGTAAAATTGATTCAAAATTGACTACGTTATATGGTTTAGAAAATCATAAAGTTAATGGAGGAGTTTTCCACGATAACAACCGAAGTAATTATTTCGATAGTAATACTAGGGTAAGAGTTCGATTGTATGACTATGATTTCGGGGTATACAAGGGCGCAGGTTTTACCTGCAAGTTCCAAAAAAAGAAGAAACAAACCGTTACAGTACGCAAGTATGGCCTATTTGGTCCGAAAAGGGAAATAACCTTATATACATATTGGTCTTCCACAATTAACCCTGAAATAGCGATTGGGATAGACTTCTTTGAAGGTTATACTGAATTTACCGATTTTGGTCTTTCTGTGGATGAGAATGGCTTTCCTATAAATTATAATCACCATAAGACATTCTCTAAAGGAATAGCTTCTTTGGTTAAAAAAGGGACAAATTATTTATTTGAAGATGTAAGGGGTTGGGCAGATAGAGGATGGTTGTTTGAAACAAAATTAAAATTTAACATAGGAAGCAATGATGTAAATCTTCTGAGAGAAGCTTATGATGCTGGCACGGATGTAATTATGTCTGAGGTTCGCAGTCAAGTTTATAATACTGTTCAGACAGCAGCACCAACTAGATACATAAAGCGTGATGAAAAGTTATACCCTAACAGAAGATGGGTAACATATTGGGGGGTTAATGAATACAAAAATCGCGGTCATATCGATGTCACCCTAGGTTTACCCTCTTATGGAATTCCAGCACCAAATAAGTTTCATATAAAAGAAGTGTATATTTTCGGTGCAGCTAAATATAATGGTAAATGGAAAGGTGTTAGGTTATATATGTAATTTTATATTAAAAGTTAAGTGAAGCGTTCCGCTTTACTTAACTTTTCTAGAAAACAGGATATTTATGAAAAACATTGCGTTCTTGATTTTTTGCAGTTTTGCTACAATTGGGTTGAACGCCCAGACAAAACACTTTGTTAACTTAAGACTTGTCCAGCCGGGTATCGAATATCAATTTGGGATAAAGAATGATTTACTTGCGACCATAGATTTTGGTTTTGGAGTAACTAATCTATCCTATAATAGTGAAGATGGCATGGAGCTATATTTATCTACTCTTTCGAATCTCTCAATAAAAAAAGTCTATAACAATAATAAGGTCATAAATCGGAATAATAGTTTATTGTCATATTCCGGAGACTATTATGGGATAAGGAGTTTTATGTATAATAGAAATGTGAGCGACCATTCAGATAGTGAAAGTTTCAATTTCGCTGTTGGACCTGTTTGGGGAGTTCAGCGGTATTATAAACTGTTTTATTACCAATTTGAGGTAGGAGTAGGATATTATAATGTAAAGGGGGAGAATGATCTTGCTCCTTTAGTAAGGGTCTGTGCAGGGATAAATTTGAAAAGATGGTAAAAAGTTTATTCTTCTTGTTGTGCATGTTATCCGGATTTTGTCATTCCGGCATAGCGCAGCTTAGCTACAGGTTGGAGTTAGGCGCAGGTACAAGTCCTTATTTTGATTATAATGTTGCCCAAACAGTTAGCGGTGGTGTTGGATATAGTTTCTTTGAGGAGTTAACTGTTTTTGGAGGCATTAATATGTTCTCCCAGAGATCTTACCTTTTCCCCTTTGAGAAGGGAACTGAAGATGAGGTGTGGGAGGAAAACAGAACAGAAAGTTTCACCTCCTTTCTTTTGCAGGCCGGAATCCATCATTCACTGACCTTGAAAACTTTTACAAAAGACAGGAGCCAGTGGGAATACACCCGGATAGGAGTGTTCCCTGAAGTAAATGCATACTTCAATCCACACCTTAAACGCAAGTATAATGCCGGTGATGGCGTGGAATACAAAGCGCCGTATTCAACCCAGCTTGCTTATGGTTTTGGTGGTGGAATTTTTTATGGTGCATGGAGTAAGTACCTTGCCTTAAAGTATGAATGTAATACAATAGATAATCCGGAGAGTATCTATAAAATAGTGCCGGATATGGATAAACGCGGCAGATTTAACCATGTGATAAGCCTGATTCTTGTGTTCAGATAATATGTTCGAACATTACTGTCCCATTAAAATCTAAAAAAGTTCTTTGAAATATTTGAAATTTAGTTAATTACAGAGGTTTTTAGAGCGAACGGACTTGAATTTTTAGTTTTGCATCAGATAAATCTGAATGCATATGTATCAAGACAAATACGTTTTCGCTCAACTGGTCTCGTTTCTAAATCGAAGCAAATTCAATCGTATTGTTGCCAAATACAATGGAGACAAATACGTGAAGCATTTCACTTGTTGGAATCAATTGCTTTCTTTGATGTTCGGGCAATTGTCAAATCGTGAAAGTCTTAGAGATTTGATTGTCGCACTTGATGCTCATCACTCCAAATCTTATCATCTGGGCTTGGGCAAGAATATATCAAAATCATCTCTGGCCAGAGCCAATCAAGACAGAGACTATCACATCTTTGAAGAGTATGCTTACTATCTGGTAAACGAAGCCAGACAGAAACGAGTTGCTGACATCTTCAAAATTGAAGGCAATGTCTATGCTTTTGATTCAACGACGATTGACTTGTGCCTTTCCGTATTCTGGTGGGCGAAGTTTCGTAAGAAAAAAGGCGGAATCAAAGTGCATACATTATATGATGTGGAGACACAGATACCAGCATTTTTCCATATCACGGAAGCTTCTGTTCACGACTCTACTGCAATGAAAGAAATCCCTTATGAATCAGGCTCATATTACATATTTGACCGTGCATATAATCACTTCAAAATGTTGTTTAAGATTCATCAGATAGGAGCTTTCTATGTTTTAAGAGCCAAAAAGAATCTACAATGCAAGATGATAAAATGGAAACGAAGATTGCCCAAGAACGTACTTTCAGACGTAACAATTGAATTGACAGGTTTTTATCCTAAACAATACTATCCAGAACATCTTAGATTGGTCAGATATTGGGATGAAGAACAAAAGCGTGAGCTTGTATTCTTAACCAATGCGATGCACATTTCTGCACTTCAAGTTGCTGACCTTTACAAGAACCGCTGGCAAGTCGAGCTTTTCTTCAAGTGGCTAAAGCAACATCTAAAAGTCAAGAAATTCTGGGGAACTACTGAAAATGCTGTTCGAATTCAAATCTACGCCGCGATGTGCACTTATTGCTTGGTGGCAATCGTCCAAAAAGACATGCAACTTGACAGAAGTACATATGAGGTTTTGCAGATACTGAGTATTTCTTTAACAGATAAAACTCATCTTCGAGACCTATTTGAGAGAACTAAATTTCAAAATGACAAAGAACGTTTTAGGCTTAGTGAGCCAAATTTGTTTAATTTTTAATACCGTCCCAATTTTAATGGGACACTAGTGATGAGAATCATTTTGTTACCAGAATAAAAGACAACATTCTTTTTGAGTCGATTAGGGAGTGCGACCTTCCTGATGATAAAGATGAGCATATTCTAAAAGATGAAATAATACGGCTTACTGGTAAATCGGCTATAGGAAATGGGATGGACATGGTGGAACTGCGCCGCGTTGTTGTTTATATCGAGGAAGGAAACCGGACGGTAGAGTTGATATGCAACAATTTGGAGTGGAGTACCGCTACAATAGCTGAACTTTACAGAAGGCGTTGGTTAATTGAGACCTTTTTTAAGCTAATAAAGCAAAACCTTCAAATCAAAACATTTTTAGGAACAACCCCCAACGCTTGTAAGTCACAAATTTTCATTTCTTTGATATGCTATCTTCTATTAGAGCTTATTCGTAGAACAATAAGTAAAACAAAACATCGCTTTGGGCACTTTGTTACCCTAATAAGGGTGTGTCTTACCCAGTACAATAGACTGGGATACATCGTCAACGAAATTAAAATAGGAGTAAGAGATGCACGCAAAAAGCAGAAGCCACCGCCAAACCTTTTTAGTTCTCACCATGTAGAGAAAGATTTTGAGCAGCTAATTCTTGGTTTTTAATGGCTAAGTATTTAATTATAAGCAACTAAATAATTTGAAAATAACTAAAAATCAAATTGTTCGGACACGTATGATTTGTCAAAGAAATATTTAATCAAAATACTCCGTTTTTCTTAATGTAGATTAGCGGAGATTTAACTTTAAACCAAACACTATGTTAACATTTCTTTTTAAAATACAGTTACGCTGTCAAGTGGCTTTCAGAGTTCCACTTTTATCACCGTTATTTTGACTGTAAGGAGACTTCCTGTATTATATAATATTAATCTTTGTTTTACCACTTAATTAAGACTGCCTATGAACATATGCGGGGAAAGAAACAACCCATCCCCCGACAAGCGAAGAATGGGTTGAATACTAATTAATTATTAAAGGGGTTGCAGCCCCACTAATTTTGTAAAGTTATGAAAATTTTAATTTTATTTGCTGTGTGTGTTTTATGTAGCTGTAGTAAAGATTCTAATGATTTTGCAGTTGAAGAACAATATGATAGTGAATTAAGTGCTGATGAGGCTTTGCTTAAGTCTCAATTATCTAAAGCAGCTTCAGTTTTGTCTCGTTTAACTTCAATCTCTGAAGTTGATGAAGAATTGAAGAGTATTGGAAACACGTTTGAAGTTGCTGATAGTTCTTTTTCTTTAAAGGAAATCTTAACTCAAGAACCTGTATTGAAATCAACAGAAGATAAATTTGCAAATTTACGTGCTTGTTTTTATAAAAATAGAGATTTAAAAAGTGTAAGTCCTATTGATTCATTATTATCTTCGATTATAGACTATGATTATGTAATGTGGATGCCATATCCATTAGAGTGGTATCCCGACGACAGACAATTCTTAACTATTGTTTCTCATCCATTGGATAATGAAGTAGAAGGAATAGGATACAGATGGATAAATGGAAAGCTTGAGGAGGTTTTAGTTAATGATGATTACAATGAGGAGTATCCAGTTTTGATTGTTACCCCAAAATACCTTGCAGGTGATGATTTGAATTTAAACCTATCTAGTAGCTTGAAAAGCAGTGTGGGTGATGAGATCTTGCAAGTTAGGATAGGAGAATTCAGAACAAGATCAAAATTTGGAACAGGATTTTTTAAAAAGAATGTGACTTTTGAAATACACAGGGGGCAAGGGGAGGTAAATGCCGATGGTAAAACCATTACCACGAGCTGGCCGACCAAAATTGGTTTTAACGTTTCTAAAAAGCATATAAAAGCAGCTAAAAAGGGCTGGACGAAGTATAAAAATGGGGGCTGGGTATCCGTTAATGTTTTATGGGATTATAATTGGAAAAAAGGAAAAACTGAGCAGGGTTTAGTTTTAGTTTGTACTAGTGGATCTGATAAAAAAGAAACTGTAACAGTTAGTGTTTCTGCAAATGAAAAGGGCGATATAAGTGCTACGATTAAAGAAGAAACTAAGCTGGAGGTTAAAGGTAAAGTTGTTGGAAATGCAACAATTGATAGAGACGGTTTCTTGAAAATGAATAAAAGCCATTATGAGATGAGAGGCGCATGGGCTGTTCACTCAGTTCATGGGGATGTGAAATTCACAATGCCACATTCATTAAACTAACCTTCTATTTAGCTCGTTTGGATTTGTCCAAACGAGCATAGTCGCATTTCATTGAATAAGTCAAAATGAAACTGATATTTAATGATTATCCTTATTATTTTTAAAATCTTAAAACATATATTTAATGAATCAAACATCCAGGTTATTAGTATTAACAGGAATATTTTTCCTAATATCCGCGAAGGGGTTTTCTCAATTTGGAGTTTCCTATTACTCATCTTCGCTTTCCAAGATTGGCTTAGGCTACGACTTCAACGACAAATGGAAAGTCGAAGCGAGGCTGTATAGCAATACGATTGCAGAAGATATTACCCCGGAGTTGGTGCTATGCTACAACGTTGTAAGCAAAGAACGCCACAATATTTATATCGGCATTGGAGCTAATATAAATTATTATACCGGACCCGTGCTGCCCCTTGGAGTAGAATTTCGACCTCTTGAAAAACTCGACAAATTTTCTTTGCTAATCGAGCTACAACCATCGCTTGATGTTGATCTTCACGAGGAGCTCACGCTGCAAAGCCACTGGGGATTGAGATATAGATTTTGATAAGCTTATTGATAAGCAATATTACTTGGCATATTATTCTTTACTACCATAAAGTCAGGTTGGCTTTATGGTAGTATTCATAATATCTTCAAAATGGTGAAAGTTTTGAGATTTATGTTCAAACGATTTAAATACTGTTACTTGCTTCTTTTTTGCTGGCTTTCCTTTGCTGCTCAAGCACAAACGGCTGCAATGTTTGAGTTTGGAACGGGTTTTCAGGGCGATGAGTGGATGAATTATGATGCAGGTATTGCTTTTGGCTACAGCGTTATAAAAGGAGAATCCCTAAACAAAGGCGTCTCATTAACAGGATTTGTTGGTGTGAAAGTTCAAAAATTCCCTCTTGTTTCGCAGGCTAGTTTAAGGGAAGATGAGGATAAGTTTAACGGGCTAACAACTAATTTGTGGAACTTCCCTATTTTCATGGGTTTGCGTTCTGCGTTTAATGTTTTTGAAGTGAAAAAAGGAACTGGAAACTATATCGGGGTTTTTCCTGAGTGTCGCTTGTATTTTTCACCTTTCTTGCCGCGCAAGATTGATTATCTTGAACACCAAGAGTACCCCGAACCTGATATTGTGAGAAGCATAAAAGGAGAAAGGATGTCGCAATGGGCTAATGGTTTTGGGGGAGGCATATATTATGGAAATCTTAATAGGGCTTTTTTAGCCCTTAAGTTTGAAACAAATAGCATTGATTTATTTGAAAGCTTGCGCCCCTTGGACTATAAAAATGATGTCTTTGGGAAACAAGCTCGCCAGTATATTATTTCCTTATCACTGTATGCGATTATTTAGCAATATCGTCTTATAATTAAAAGTGTTAACACATGAAGTATTTACTAAGTATCGTTTTAGTTATTGGTTTTAGTTGTACGAAGATTCAAGCACAGGAAGCTAGTGTTGAAAGGAGCATCTGGGGTGCCCAGATAATAATGCTTCCCTTGTCTGTTTATAACGAGTCAAAGCTCACCAACGAAATAGCGTTGCGTAGTGAACTTTCATGGGGCTTTAGTTGGTCCGGAGGAGGATATTATGATTCTTCTGTTCGTTGGGAAGTTATACCCTATCTGATTGTTGAGCCTCGCTATTATTACAATCTAAACCGTCGCCTGGAAAAAGGAAAGAGAATTGATGGGAATAGCGGCAACTACCTGTCTCTTTACACCTGTATTCAGCCCGGTATTGGTTTTAAATCAGATAATGCCAGGATTGACCCGGGGGTCTTTGTTATCCCAATGTATGGTTTGAAGCGCAATATAGGAAAGCGTTTCAATTTTGAGCTTGCCTATGGAATTGGTTATGGATGGATTTTTGAAGAGTACACTTATTTCAATGGGGAGACACATCGCGAAACCGATTCAGGAGTTCTTTTAAATTTCCGTTTAGCGATAGGCTATATGTTTAAGAAGGGGTGAAACGATGGTAAAAAGTTTATTCTTCTTGTTGTGCATGTTATCCGGATTTTGTCATTCCGGCATAGCGCAGCTTAGCTACAGGTTGGAGTTAGGCGCAGGTACAAGTCCTTATTTTGATTATAATGTTGCCCAAACAGTTAGCGGTGGTGTTGGATATAGTTTCTTTGAGGAGTTAACAGTGTTTGGAGTCATTAATATGTTTTCTCAGAGGTCTTATCTATTTTCCTTTGAGAAGGGAACTGAAGATGAGGTGTGGGAGGAAAACAGAACAGAAAGTTTTACTTCCTTCCTTTTGCAGGCCGGAATCCATCATTCATTGACCTTGAAAACTTTTACAAAAGACAGGAGCCAGTGGGAATACACCCGGATAGGAGTGTTCCCTGAAGTAAATGCATACTTCAATCCACACCTTAAACGCAAGTATAATGCCGGTGATGGCGTGGAATACAAAGCGCCGTATTCAACCCAGCTTGCTTATGGTTTTGGTGGTGGAATTTTTTATGGTGCATGGAGTAAGTACCTTGCCTTAAAGTATGAATGTAATACAATAGATAATCCGGAGAGTATCTATAAAATAGTGCCGGATATGGATAAACGCGGCAGATTTAACCATGTGATAAGCCTGATTCTTGTGTTCAGATAATATGTTCGAAGCAAAAACGCACAAGACGCACTGCAGTGCGTCTATACAATCACCGCATCATTCTAATTGCATCCGAAAACCCCGATCCATATCATCATTTTTTGCAGGTTTCAAAAAAGAATACATCGTCAACAATCCCAAAAAGTGGAACGATGATAATTTCAACCCATCAAAGAGGGAAACAGGCAATTTGTTTCAACAAACCGATTCATCGGAGTCCGAATTCATAATGGTTTAGGAAATACAGGATTAGTTTTAATAATCAGCATTATTCTTATGCCCCTTCCGCTAAAAATTGATAAATTTGTTGCCACAATTTTACAGAAGGTATGGCCACACAAAAGAAGAACAAATCATTTCTTAAAAAATTAAGCAGTAAATACAGGTTTGCTATTTTCAATGAGCAGACCTATGAAGAGCTTTTTGTGGTCAGGCTGTCCAGATTAAACGTATTTACCATAGTTGGCTCCTTCGGCATTGTTTTAATTATCCTGGTGTCAATTCTTATATCTTTCACCGGGCTGCGTGAGTATATCCCCGGTTACCCTGATGCCAATGAGAGGTTGTTGATAGTGCGCAATGCCCAGAGAGTTGACTCTTTACTTGTAGAGATTGAGAAGAGGGATAAGTTCATAAATAATTTCCAGGCAGTCATCAGAGGTGAAATGCCTGAAACAGCCGAAGACATAAAGAACAGGACTGCTGCTGCGAAAAATAATTCATCCAACAGGGAAATTGAATTTCCCCGTTCAGAGCAGGATTCACTGTTTAGAATGCAGATAGAACGCGAGGAGCGATTCAACCTCTCAGTAAGGGAAACGCCCCAGAGGGACATAGCTCTCGAGAGCGCCTTCTTTGTTAGCCCTATCAAGGGGATAGTCGTAAACACCTTTGGCGAGACAAGCGGGCATTACGGGGTCGACGTAGTTGCAAGTCCAGGTAGCAGGGTCTCATCAGTAATGGACGGTATGGTTACTTTCGCCGGATGGACTGTAGAAACAGGCTATGTGATACAGATACAGCACCCTAACAATCTGATATCTATTTACAAGCACAACGAAATAATACTCAAGGAGGTTGGACAGGTTGTCAAAGCTGGAGAAGCAATAGCCAGAGTCGGAAATTCAGGAGAACTTACGACTGGTCCACATCTCCATTTCGAACTGTGGTACAACGGGTTGCCTTTGAACCCGGTTGACTACATTGCGTTCTGATCTGGGTAACTGTCATCTCATCTGCAAAACCTTTGATTTCATGCAAAAGAACATAGCTATTCTGGGCTCAACGGGTTCTATCGGTACCCAGGCGCTGGAAGTTATTGATGCCCACCCTGACCTTTTCTCAGTTGAAGTTCTTACTGCCAACAATAACGTAGACCTGCTTATCCAGCAGGCTATAAAGTACAAGCCCAATATCGTTGCAATAGGCAACAAGAATCTTTACCCCGTACTTAAGGATGCTCTTGCCAATGAACCAATAAAGGTATATTCGGGTGCAGAGGCCATAAGCCAGGTAGCAGCGACCGGCACTGTTGACATGGTACTAAGTTCCCTTGTCGGTTTCTCAGGCCTACTGCCTACAATCAGAGCTCTTGAAGCAGGAATCCCTGTGGCTTTGGCCAACAAGGAGACCCTTGTGGTGGCTGGAGACATAGTTATGGAACTTTCCCGAAAAAACAACGCTCCTGTAGTTCCCGTTGATTCTGAACACAGTGCCATCTTCCAGTGTCTCCAGGGTGAACAACATAATGCCATTGAAAAGATTACCCTCACAGCATCAGGAGGTCCTTTCAGAGGTAAAAACGTTGAGTTTTTACGTAAAGTGACTCGCTGCCAGGCTCTCAACCACCCAAACTGGAAGATGGGTGACAAGGTAACAATTGATTCGGCATCCCTTATGAACAAGGGCCTAGAGGCCATTGAGGCCAGATGGCTGTTCGATCTCACACCCGATCAAATAGATGTTGTAGTACACCCTCAATCAATAATTCACAGTCTGATTCATTTTATCGACGGATCTGTAAAAGCCCAGATGGGTCTTCCTGACATGAGGCTTCCCATTCAATATGCCCTAGGATACCCCACCAGGCTGAAGAGCAATCTCCCGCGCTTCGATTTCTCGGCATATCCGGAACTAACATTCGAGAAAGCAGACATCAAGGTTTTCAGAAATCTTGCTATGGCATTTGAGGTAATGCGCCTGGGAGGGAATATGCCTTGTGCTATGAATGCTGCCAATGAAGTCGCAGTCGCAGCCTTCCTTAACGGAAGGTCTGGCTTTGTCGAGATGTCCTCAATTATTGAACAAAGCATTGCCAAATGCAGTTTTATTGCCAAGCCTTCATTTGACGATTATGTAGCCACTGACAGGGAGGTTCGCGCCATTGCTTCATCCTTCGTCAGGATGTAATGCTCACACAGGCTTTCAGGGCTTAAGGAAAAGATTATCTTTGCATACTTGTTATAATTAATACATAAATAGATGGACACACTGATCAGGGTTATTCAGCTTATTTTGAGCCTTTCATTATTGGTCATCCTACATGAGTGCGGACACTTCTTTTTTGCACGTTTGTTCAAAGTAAGGGTGGAAAAGTTTTACTTATTCTTCAACCCATGGTTTTCTCTATTCAAATTCAAAAAGGGAGATACTGAATATGGTATAGGATGGCTGCCCCTGGGCGGTTATGTCAAGATAGCAGGCATGATAGACGAGTCCCTGGATACTGCGCAACTGGCACAGGAACCCCAACCCTGGGAATTCAGATCAAAACCGGCATGGCAGAGGCTTCTGATAATGGTAGGCGGCGTTGTAGTCAATTTTATCACAGCTATTTTATTATTCTGGCTGATTCTGTTTAAGTGGGGTGAAACATACATACCCGCCGAAAATGCTAAATACGGACTTATGTTCCACCCCGTTGCTCACGAAATTGGACTTGTGGATGGAGACCGTATTCTTGAAGTTGGTGGAGTTAAAATTGAGACTATCGGAGATATCGCCACAGGTATTCTTATTGACAATGCTTCAACATTACTGGTTGAAAGAGGAGACTCCCAGTTCATCCTGCCAGTACCTGAATCCTTCAAGTCAGAGATTATTAGCGGGGAGGTAAGACAATTGGCTACCTTCCAGATTCCCGCAATCGTCGATTCAACAATGCCCAACAGTCCGGCTTATAAGGCAGGTCTCATTAAGAATGACCGCATTGTAAAAATCGATACTGTCTCCACTCCATTCTTCCATCAGTTTTCAGCAACTCTAGCAAGCTATGCAGGCTCATCAACCAACATTACTGTTGAAAGGGATGGTCAACAACTTCAATTACCTGTAGATATTGATAGTAACGGTAAGCTGGGCTTCCTTTCCAAAACCACGGGAAGTCTGCTTGGAACCCGTGTGACTAACTACAGCCTGTTTGAGGCCTTCCCTGCCGGAATTGAAAGGGGCATTTCAACTCTTACTGCTTATGTAAAACAGCTTAAGCTTGTATTCACTAAAGAAGGTGTTAAGCAACTTGGTGGTTTCGGAACTATCGGATCACTCTTCCCAACAATATGGGATTGGCAGACTTTCTGGGTGATGACTGCATTTCTATCAATTATACTTGCTTTCATGAACATCCTACCCATACCCGCACTTGATGGTGGTCATGTTCTCTTCCTGTTATATGAAATGATAACAAGGCGCAAACCATCCGAGAAGTTCCTTGAAAATGCCCAGATAGCTGGCATGATTTTGCTTCTGTTACTTTTAATCTTTGCAAACGGTAATGATTTGCTCAGATGGTTGGGGAAATAATACCCGGCTATTTGTATATTTGTTAAAATAAAGCTCTTAGATATGGTACCTCAAATGTTTTTCCTTGGGATGGTAGGTGGATGGCAACTTGTCATCATATTGGTTGTCGTTCTTATTTTGTTTGGTGGTAAAAAGATCCCCGAACTAATGAAAGGACTTGGAGAAGGAATCAGGGAATTCAACAAGGCCAAAAGTGAAAAAGACGACGAGTCCGACAATAAGACTGACAAGAAATAAAACCAGTCGCACATACTTATTTATAATACCTGAAGGATTATGAAAGCATTGAAATTTTCAGCCTTAATACTTGTCACCTTTGCAATTAGCCTTGCTTCATGTAAAAACGAAGAGGCTCACATGCCCAATGTAATTGGCGCTCTTGGTGAAGTCCTCGTTATAATGGAGGATCATTTTCGTGAGGGTCCTGAGGGCGATTCACTTATGGCTATACTAAAGCAACCTATCGTTGCCCTCCCTCAAAATGAAGCCCTGTTTACGGTACTTACCACGCCTCATAGGGGCTTTACAGGAACCATGCGTACTTATCGCAGTATAATACTGGTCAATCTTGGCCCCAATGCAGAGGACGAAGGAATTAAGTATTTTTCTACAACTCCATATGCTAAGGATCAAAGTCTTATCCAGATCAACGCCAAGACTTCCGAGAAATTCTTTGAGATACTAAGCCAGGAGGAGATTAGGATATTAAGCTACCTGCTGAGACGCGAACGCAACCGCATCTATTCTTCCTATAAAACAATTGCTGACGCTAGCCTTTCAGAAATGGTCAAAAATCAATGGGAAGTGAATATGCTGATTCCGAATACAATGAGAAAGGCTGCCAGTACCGGGAAGTTCACATGGCTGTCATATGAGACCCCAAAACTGAGCCAGGGTATGATGATTTACAGTTTTGACTACATTGGAGAAGGAACCTTTTCACGTGAATACATTCTCAACAAAAGGGATTCAATTCTTCGTTACAATGTCCCGGGTCCATCCGACGGTTCTTTTATGACAACTGAGAAACAATTACCTGTAACTTACAAACGTCTTACTATCAATGGCCACGAGGCCATTGAGATGAGAGGTCTCTGGAAAGTTGAAGGTGACCTGATGGGAGGCCCCTTCCTTCTTTTTGCCCATTATGACAAAACCAACAATCGTGTACTGGTTACCGACGGTTATGTATATTTCCCCGAAGAGCCCAAGAAGAGGAACTATATGTGGCAGCTTGAGACTCTATTTCACACTGTTACCTTCCCAGGAGACAATATTGAAGGTAAATAGTGCGCTGTTTTGTAGGATTGCTGTTATTTATCCAAGACTATGTCAGTAGATATTATAAAATCAGATAAAATAAGCGAAGGAGCAAGTGTAATTTACATCTGCTCCTCAGTAGCACAATTAGAAAAAGCACAGCTTTCCGAAAAGGAACTCGTTTATATAAGGAATAAAAAAGAGCTTAATGCCGATGCCGATCTGTTTGTATTTGATAGATTAGGATTGGTTGCTGCAGTCCTTTTCCGCAGGGAAAAGGACACTCTATATGAGCAAATGGAGGTCTTGCGCCGCAAGGGAGCCCGACTGCTCGACAAGTTAAAAGAAGAACTGATTGACGAGGTCTTTCTTGCAGACCTAAGTGATGAACCATCAATGCTGCTGGCACTTGCAGAGGGAATCATGCTTGCAGCTTATCAGTTCTCTAAATACAAGACTGAAAAGAAAGAGCCCTATACACTACATCTTAATGTTGTTGACAACAAAATCAGCTCTCAGGAGATTAATGAACTAAAGCTTGTAGTTGAAGCAGTCTTCCTCAGCCGTGACCTGGTAAACGAACCTGTAAGTACTCTAAATGCCGAAAAACTGGGTCAGATAATTCTTGAGGCAGCCCGGAACTATGGTTTTGAAGCCGAGGTATTTAACAAAAAGAAAATCGAGGCACTTAAGATGGGTGGTCTATTGGCTGTAAACCAGGGTAGTATAGATCCTCCAACATTCTCTGTATTGGAATGGAAACCCGAGAATGCACGTAACAAAAAGCCTGTAGTACTTGTAGGAAAGGGAGTGGTGTTCGATACCGGAGGCACAAATCTTAAGACCCCTCCCGGTAGTCTGGACACAATGAAATCTGATATGGGCGGAGCAGCTGCAGTTATCGGGGCACTTACAGCAATTGCAGCTAATAAGCTTCCGGTATATGTAATAGGCCTTATTCCAGCTACAGACAACCGCATAGGTGGTAATGCAATTGTACCAGGTGACATCATTACTATGCACAGCGGAACTACAGTTGAAATAATGAATACGGATGCTGAGGGAAGGCTTATCCTGGCTGATGCCCTTAGCTTTTCGAAAAAATATGAACCGCAACTGGTCATAGACCTTGCAACCCTAACAGGAAGTGCAGTTATGGCTATTGGTTCCCATGGCACTGTAGCCATGGGCACTGCAACTGAGGAGGTAAAACAATCCCTATCCATTGCAGGTGAAAAGGTTTGCGAGCGATTGGCATGGTTTCCATTCTGGAAGGATTATGACGATGCCCTAAAATCAGAAGTTGCCGATATGAAGAACATAGGAGGACGTGAGGCCGGAGCTATTACTGCCGGCAAGTTCCTCTCAAGGTTCATTGATGCACCATGGATACATCTCGACATTGCAGGACCTGCATTTCTTGAGAAAAAGGAACATTATAAAGGAATCGGAGGAACCGGTGTAGGAGTACGCCTCCTCTATCACTTCCTAAAAGATAGTTTGGCATAATAGGACTCCGGCTGCATTTATCAGTTGGCTAATTATAAAAGTATGAGCAACGAAAGACTTAAAGTAGCCATTTCGCAAGGCGATATCAACGGCATAGGCTATGAGGTTATATTTAAAGCCCTTGCCGATCCAGCCATTTTGGAGATATGTACCCCTGTGATCTACGGTTCTTCAAAGGTTGCCGCTTATCACCGAAAGGCGCTTAACCTTCAGGCTATCACCTTCAATAACGTCAAGGACGGTAGTGAAGCCCATGCCAAAAGAGTCAACATGGTTAACTGCCTTGATGATGATGTACGCGTTGAACTGGGCAAAGCGACTGATATAGGGGGAAAGGCTGCCTTTCTGGCATTGGAAGCTGCAGTTCGTGATCTTAAAAGCGGACTTGTTGACGTGCTTGTAACTGCACCTATCAACAAAAAGGTAATTCAGTCGGAACAGTTCTCCTTCCCTGGTCACACTGAATATCTTGCTGACCAGTTGGGTGGCAAGCCTCTTATGCTGCTTGTAAGTGACCTGCTAAGGGTAGGTGTTGTTACCGGTCACATACCACTAAATGAAGTAAGTAGCCGCCTTTCAAAGGATTTGATAGTTGAAAAGCTAAGGATTCTGAACACTTCTCTCAAAGACGATTTTACTATCAGGAGGCCACGCATTGCCTTACTTGGATTAAACCCCCATGCCGGTGATAACGGACTTCTGGGTAGGGAGGAAAATGACATTATTATACCTGCAATTAATGCCGCAAAGGAAGAAGGCATCATGGCCTTTGGCCCCTTCCCTGCTGACGGTTTCTTTGGTGGAGATACCTACAAGAAGTTTGATGCAATTCTTGCAATGTACCACGACCAGGGACTAATCCCGTTCAAGACCCTGGCATTCTCGACAGGCGTAAACTATACTGCAGGATTGCCTTTTATCAGGACTTCTCCTGACCATGGTACTGCATACGAGATTACTGGGCAGAACGTGGCTGATGCTCAATCATTCCTGTCTGCAATCTATCTCGCAATAGACATTTACAACAGCAGGACAGGCAATGCCAAACTGAAGGAAAATCCACTGAAACCTGCGGATGCAAGTAGCCTTGCAGGAGACGAAAACGATAAGATTGAATAGATAAGCTTGTTTTCAGAAAAAAGTAAAGGCTGTCCCGTACGGAGGACAGCCTTTGCTTTTTGTACCTTGAAGTAAGAGCTTACAGCTTTCTTGCAACTTCTACCTCTTCATAGGCTTCTATCATATCACCAAGCTTGATATCGTTGTAATTATGTATGTTCAGACCACATTCAAAGCCTGTGGCAACTTCCTTGACATCTTCCTTGAAGCGCTTAAGTGATCCTAGTTCTCCGGTATAGATTACGATACCGTCACGAATAAGACGTATCTTACTACCACGTTTGATCTTACCGTCCTTAACCATACATCCTGCAATAGTACCAACCTTGCTGATACGGAAGATTTCACGTACTTCAACAGTACCAATAATATTTTCCTTGATCTCCGGCGACAACATACCTTCCATTGCTGCCTTGATCTCTTCTATTGCATCGTAGATAATTGAGTAGATACGGATATCGATTTGTTCCTTTTCGGCAAGTTTTTTAGCCGATAGTGAAGGACGAACCTGGAATCCTACTACTACAGCATTTGATGCTGCTGCAAGCATGATATCAGATTCTGAAATCTCACCTACTGCTTTGTGGATAACATTAACCTGGATTTCTTCCGTAGACAGACCAATGAGTGAATCTGAAAGAGCCTCGATTGAACCGTCGGCATCACCCTTGACAATAAGGTTGAGTTCCTGGAAGTTTCCAATCGCGATACGACGACCAATTTCATCAAGTGTGATATGTTTCTGAGCTCTGAGACCCTGTTCACGTTGTAACTGCATACGCTTTGTTGCAATATCCTTGGCCTCTTTTTCATCAAGCATCACGTTCACCTTCTCACCAGCCTGTGGAGCACCATTCAGACCAAGTACCAATACCGGTTCTGAAGGTCCGGCTTCCTCAACTCGCTGATTACGCTCGTTGAACATAGCCTTAACATTACCGAAATAACTACCTGATAGAATCAGGTCACCTACTCTAAGAGTACCCGACTGTACAAGTATTGTTGCTACATAACCCCTACCCTTGTCAAGTGATGACTCAATAATGCTACCAACAGCAGGTTTATTTGGATTGGCCTTCAGTTCCAGCATATCAGCCTCAAGCAATACCTTGTCGAGCAATGCCATCACATTGATACCTTTCTTGGCAGAGATTTCCTGAGACTGATACTTACCACCCCATTCTTCAACCAGGTAGTTCATATTTGCAAGTTCCTCTCTAACCTTATCGACATTGGCACCTGCAAGGTCCATCTTGTTGATTGCAAAAACTATGGGCACACCTGCAGCTGAAGCGTGGTTGATTGCTTCAACTGTCTGAGGCATCACGTTGTCATTGGCCGCTACTATGATAATTACAATATCAGTAATCTGTGCACCACGTGCACGCATCGCTGTAAATGCCTCGTGACCCGGCGTATCAAGGAAGGTAATCTTACGGCCGTTATCCAGCTTCACGCTGTAAGCACCAATATGCTGGGTAATACCACCTGCCTCATCGGCTGCTACTGATGCCTTACGTATGTAGTCAAGCAAAGTTGTCTTACCGTGGTCAACGTGACCCATTACTGTAACAATGGGTGGACGTTCAACCATATCATCAGGATTATCTTCTACTTCCTGGATTGTTTCAACAGCGTCAACACCAACAAACTCAACCTTGAATCCAAACTCTTCACTAACAAGTGATATTGTCTCTGCGTCAAGACGCTGGTTGATGGAAACAAAGAGACCCAGACTCATGCAGGACGCGATGATCTGGTTGACAGGTATATCCATCAGGTTGGCAAGTTCGTTAGCTGTAACAAACTCAGTAACCTTAAGAATCTTTCTTTCCTGATCCATTCTTTCGAGCTCGGCCTGCTGCCTCATTGTTGCCATATCACGCTTTTCACGACGGTGGCGCGCAGCTTTGGACTTGCTCTTGGAGGTAAGACGTGCAAGAGTATCTTTGATTTGCTTTGCAACATCTTCTTCACTGACTTCAGGACGAACAGGACGTTTCTTAACCTTATTTACAGGTTTCTTCTTGTTAGCATTGGCAGCAGCCTGATTTGCTCCACCTGGCTTGCCTTGCTGAGGTTGACCTGGTCGTCTCTCACCTTCCTTTACGCCCTTATCGGTTGCATTGGGGTCAGTGGCTTCTATATTAATTTTTTCTTTCTCTTTCTTAATTCTCTTACGCTTCTTCCTGCGAGCCTTACGATCATCACGCGACTCGTTACCATTGCGGTTGTCTACAGGAAGCTCTATCTTACCGACAACAGTTGGACCCGACAGCTTCTTAACCTGGGTGGGCATAAAGTTGTCATCCTCTTTTTTGGTTTCCTGCTGCTTTTCAGCAACCCGAGCCGCTGGAGTAACTGGCTTGGCTGTGGCAACTGGAGCAGGTTTTTCTTCCTTTGGCTGTGCTTTGGGCTCGGGTTTTGGAGCAGTCTTTTCAGTAGCTTTTCCTTCTGCCTTCTTCTTTGCCTCAAGATCTATCTTACCTACCACCTTAGGACCTTCAATAGTCTTCTCAGCCTTTAGGTCAATATGTTCAGGGGCCTTCTTTTCATGCTTTGCCACAGGTTCTGGTTTTGCCGCCACAGGCTCTGGCTTAGGAGCTGGCTTGGGAGCTTCCCTGACCGGAGCAGGAGGCTCCGGAGCAGCCTTACTCTCCACTTCCGGAGCAGGTTCCTGAGGTTTACTTTTTGCAAGATCAATCTTGCCAACTACTTTTACGTCTATCTTCTTCGACCTTCCTACTAATTCATCAATTGACAAAGAATCATCCTCAACCTCATCATTAGAGGTCTTATGAACGTTTTCTATCGATACCGTCTCTTTCTTCTCTTTATGCAATTTATCTATGAGTTCCTCTGATGCCTTCTTGACACTCTGATCAACTCTGAACTCCTTTTTCAGGAGCTCAACAATATCTTCAGAGACCTTCGTATTGGGGTTCATATCAATCTCGATCCCCTTTTTGTGAAGGAACTCCACGATGGTTGAAATACCAACGTTACACTCTCTTGCTACTTTACTTAGTCTTTGTACAACTGCCATAAACGGTACTTTCAATTTAATTCGGAAGTTCGGCTGAAATCCTCGGTTCCCCGCCAAAGATAGCTTATTTATTCAAATTCAGACCTCAAAATGGAAATGACTTCCTGTATAGTCTCTTCCTCCAGGTCTGTACGCTTAACAAGATCTTCAACAGGCAGATCCAACACCGACTTGGCTGTGTCACAGCCAATAGCCTTAAGTGCATCTAATACCCAACCGTCAATTTCATCGGCAAACTCATCCAATGAAACGTCTTCTTCCTCGTCTTCCTCTGTTTCACGATATACATCCAGCTCATATCCTGTAAGCTGACTTGCAAGACGAATATTTAATCCGCCCTTACCGATAGCCAGTGATACTTCTTCAGGCTTCAGATAAACCTGAGCCCTCTTTTCATCCTCAAATATCTTGATGCTGGATATCTTAGCAGGATTTAATGCCCTTTGGATGAATAGCTGAATGTTGTTTGTATAATTAATTACATCAATATTCTCATTGCGCAGCTCGCGAACAATCCCATGGATACGTGAACCCTTCATACCTACGCATGCTCCTACCGGATCAATACGGTCATCGTATGATTCCACAGCAATCTTAGCTCTCTCGCCCGGCTGACGTACTATCTTCTTGATAGTTATAAGCCCGTCATGAATCTCAGGCACTTCTAGTTCAAAGAGTCTTTCAAGGAAGACTTCTGAGGTACGTGATAAAATAATCAGCGGATTATTATTGCGAATCTCAACCCTTGCCACAACAGCCCTGATGGCATCACCCTTACGGTAGAAATCTGAAGGAATCTGCTCTGCCTTAGGAAGGATAAGTTCATTGCCCTCATCGTCAAGAACCAGCATCTCGCGTTTCCAGATCTGATATACTTCACCGGCTACAATCTCGCCAATACGTTCCTTATATTTATTATAGACTGCATCTTTTTGCAACTCCATAATGCGAGCAGAAAGATTCTGGCGCAGGGTAAGAATAGCCCTGCGGCCAAAGTCCATAAACTTGACCTCATCAGTAACTTCTTCGCCTATCTCGTAATCCTCATCTATCAGCTTAGCCTGACTTAAAGCTATCTGCAGATTCTCATTGACCACCTCTCCATCAGCAACAACCTCACGGTTACGCCAGATCTCAAAGTCACCTTTGTCGGTGTTGATAATAACGTCGAAATTCTCATCTGTACCGAACATCTTTACAAGCACACTGCGGAAAGCATCTTCCAGCACTCTGATAAGTGTAACTCTGTCGATGTTCTTCAATTCCTTAAACTCCGAAAAGGTGTCGATCAAATTAATATGTTCCATCGCCAAATGCTGTATGTTATATCCTCAATTAAAACTTCAATATCTCCTTAACTGACTTAAGCTCCTCAAAATTAAACGGATGCTCAATGATCTGCAACTCTTTCTTCTTCTTTCCTTCGGGTTTTACAATCTTTTCCTCCTTGATAACAAAACCACCATCATTTACTGAAAGCAGTTCTCCGCTATATTTCTCACCCGACTTAGTAAGCACTTCAACCTGACGACCAATATTCTTCACATACTGACGGTGCACCTTAAATGGCTGACCAATTCCAGGTGAAGAAACCTCAAGCTCAAAGTCTTCTTCCTCCCTATCCAATGATCCTTCTATCAGGCGTGAAATCTCTACACAGTAATCAATTCCAACACCATGGTCCCCGTCAATTGCAACAACAATGCGGCCCCCTTGTTTTATGTCAACATCAACGATAAAGTAACCGTCATCGTCTATCTTCTGTTGAATAATATCCAGTATTCTTCCCCTGCTCAGCATAGTTACTAGTTCATTAGAGGTAATAAAATAGGGGACCTCAAGTCCCCTACTCATCACAGGCCTAAATCTTTGCAAATTTAATCAAGAATTGTTTATTCTCCAAACTTTTGCTTCATAAATAAGGAACGCTGCTGCTATCAAAATAGCCGTCCCACATGCTATTCACTATGGATAATGCCATAAATTTGTATCTTTGACCGGCTTCAATACCTTAAATAAAAAATGATGAGCGAAACGAGATCCCTTTCAGACCTTGGCAGGTTCGGCCTGACCGAATACATATTTGAAAAATGCCGGAAGGCAGGGGCCTCCGGCAGAAATTCCGATGATGATGCAATTCTGCTTACTGAAGAAGAAACCTTGTCAACATCTGTCCTTTTCCTCGAAGGTATCAACTTCGACCTGATCTATACCCCTCTTCAACACCTCGGTTACAAGGTCATTACTGCTGCTGTCACAAATATCCTTGCAATGAACGGCAGACCTTCCGGCCTGTCGGTAAGTCTTGGAATCAGCAACAAGCTCAACCTCCAGATGATAGAGCAACTGATGGACGGAGTGTTTTCGGCCTGTAGACATTATGGTGTCAGCCTTGAAGCCTTTAAGCCGGCACCTTCACTCACAGGACTTACAATTGCTGCAACTTTGACAGGGAAAGTCCGGGACGGAGCTCAGTATAAACGTTCAGGTGCACAGGAGACAGATGTAATCTGTGTTTCAGGGGATTTGGGGGCTGCTTTGTTAGGCCTGCACCTTCTTGAAAGGGAAAAAAAAGTGTTGAAGTCAAGTGATTCCCAGCAACCTGAATTTGGCGATAACGACTATGTGCTTAGACGCCAGCTTAAACCTGAAGCAAGGGTAGATGTAATTGAAAAGCTGACTGAACGTGGAATCAAGCCTACAGCAATGACTGCTGTCACTGAGGGACTGGCCACTTCCCTGCTATTGCTCTGCAGAGCTTCTGACAAGGGGTGCAGAATTTATGAAAGCAAACTGCCTATACACCAGAAGACACTAAAGGCCTCATCGGAACTTAATTACAACCCGCTTATTGCAGCACTCAATGGTGGTGAGGATTACGAACTACTGCTAACTTTGCCACTAAAGGTTTATGAAGCCGAAAGCAGTTTTGTGAGCGGATTCCTTACTCCTATCGGATATATCAATGAAGCATCCAAAGCATGCAGGATGATTATTACAAGCAACGAGGAAACAGATCTCAAATCACCCGGATGGGGCAAACTATACCAATAATACCCTCTTGTCATGTACGAATATATCTCAGGAAAAATAGTTGAGCATGGTCCTGCTCACGTGGTAATTGAAAACAACGGCCTCGGTTATTTTATTAGCATATCCCTGTATACATTTGAGCAGATCAGAGACAAAAAAGAGGTGACTCTCCTGGTTCACGAACAGATTAGGGAAGATGCATATAATCTTTTCGGTTTTTCTGGCAGGGAAGAAAGGGAACTGTTCAGACACCTGATATCTGTTTCGGGTATTGGGGCCAATACAGCACGCATGATGCTATCCTCAGTATCTCCGGGTGAACTGACAACTGCCATTCTAAGTGGGAATACTTCATTGCTTCAAGGGATAAAGGGCATTGGTGCAAAGACGGCACAGAGGGTGATTATCGAACTGAAGGACAAGATAGGAAAATCAAGTGTCGACGAAATGAAATTATTTGCAGGACCAAACAATACAGTAAGAGAAGAAGCGTTATCAGCTTTGGTGATGCTAGGTTTTGTGCGCGGTGCCTCGCAAAAGGTAGTTGACAAAATATTAGCAGCACAACCGGAACTAAGCGTTGAACAACTGATCAAGGCAAGCCTGAAAATGTTGTAATGGCCTGTACTTGAGTACCCCTGTGCAGTAAACCCCAAAGTCTTTGAGAAAGAGTTTAACATATAAAATATTTGTACCGTTATTGTCTTCCCTGTTTGTACTGGCTGGTGCCGGTGAATACAAACCAGGTTCTCCTGCCTTGCAACTACCTTATTCCCAAAACGCCTCCGACACGATAGCTTCTCCCGTTGATCCTCTCAGAATCAACCCCCCGGTTGATCAGGTTTCCGGACGCCCTTCCGACAAGTCAGACCCTTTTATATTTCCCGAACCTGACAATATTGAGTACAGGACAGAATATGATCCGGCGACAGGCAGAATAGTAATGTACCGGATGATTGGAAATATCCCGGTGAAGCTTCCATACAGTATGACTGTAGAGGAATACAACAACCAACAGATACGTAACTCGCTCAGAGAATATTGGAGCCAAAAAGCAACTGAGGGAGCTACGGCTGAGGAAGACCGCTTCGGCCGTTTCAAAATCGGCGGGGATGTCTTTGAAAGTGTTTTTGGAAGCAATGTAGTAAATATCCGCCCCCAGGGTGTTGCAGAACTCAGAATTGGTGTCAACACTACAAAAATTGATAACCCCACATTGCAGGAAAGGCTGCGCAAGACTACCACCTTCGACTTCCAGCAAAAGATTCAGATGAATATTCAGGGGAGCATCGGGGAGCGCCTGAAACTTGGAATCAACTACAACACTGAGGGCACCTTCGACTTCGAAAACCAAATCAACCTTGAGTATTCAGGAGGCGAAGATGATATAATCAAGAAAATAGAGGCCGGGAACGTGAGTCTGGCATTGCCGGGAACGCTAATTACTGGAAGTCAGAGCCTTTTTGGTGTAAAGACAGAACTGCAATTTGGGAAACTCACAGTTCAAACCCTCTTTTCACAACAAAAGGGTGAGACAACTGTGATGAATATCCAGGGAGGTGCCCAAACCCAGGACTATGAAGTCTCAGCCGACCAGTACGATAAAAACAGGCACTTCTTCCTGTCTCATGTTTTCAAAGATCACTACGAAAGAGCCCTCGCCAATCTCCCTGTTATCAACTCCCCCTTTAATATAACAAAGGTGGAGGTATGGATAACCAATAGAACCAGCGACTTCCAGCAATCCCGCAATATAGTGGCTTTCTCAGACCTTGGTGAAGCCGCAGTCAATATGGAAAAACCCCTTACATGGAATGGCAAGGCCGCTGTTGCCTATCCCAGTAATGAAGCCAATGACCTATTCAACCAGATGACTTCTACCTATGCAGGCATCAGGGATATCAACCAGTCAACAGGCATTCTGCAGTCCATCACTACTATTGACCAAAATCCATTTACTAATTCACGGGACTATGAAAGGGTTGAGAATGCACGTCTAATTCCAGAGTCTGAGTACAAGGTCAATACCAAGCTTGGATACATATCTCTCAACACCCAGCTGAATGCTGACGAAGTCCTGGCTGTCGCCTTCGAATTTACATACAACGGTCAGGTTTACCGTGTTGGTGAATTTAGCAACTCAGGTATAGAAGCCCCCCAGGCCTTGATAGTAAAACTGCTGAAAGGCACTAACCTAAGTCCACGTATGAAGACATGGCAGCTCATGATGAAGAATATCTATTCAATCGGAGCCTATCAGGTCAGTCCGGATGATTTCAGGATGAACGTGGCCTTTATGAACGATTCTGTTGGTAGCTATATCACAACCTTCAATGAGGATGGAGAACATAACGGGAAGCTGTTTATTTCAATCCTCAACCTAGACAGGTTGAATAAGCAACTTGAACCATATCCTGATGGAACCTTCGACTTTGTTGCAGGCTATACTATTGCACCCGATCAGGGTAGAATAATCTTCCCCGTTTTGCAACCATTCGGTTCATTTATGGAGGAGAAACTCCAAAGTCTGCCCGCTTCGATAAGAGATAAGTATGTGTTCAAGGAATTATACGACTCAACACTGACGGTTGCTGGTCAGACTGCTGAAAAAAACAAGTACAGGCTTGTTGGTTCATACAAGTCCTCAGCCGGAGCTGAGATATCACTCAATGCCTTTAACATCCCACGCGGATCGGTTATTGTCACTGCCGGGGGACTAAAGCTAACCGAGAATATAGATTATTCCGTCGACTATACTGCCGGACGTATTACAATACTCAATAGTGGTCTTATGGAGTCGGGAACCCCTATTCAGGTTTCGCTGGAGAACCAGTCGCTGTTTAACCTGCAGACCAAGACCTTGCTTGGTACACATCTTGACTACCGCTTTAGTGAGGACTTCAATATCGGTGCAACAGTATTGCACCTTAGGGAAAGACCGCTTACCCAAAAGGTTGCCTTTGGAGATGAACCAATAGCCAACACGATATGGGGACTTAACACTTCCTACTATACGCAGTCCGACCTCTTGACAAGCCTTATTGATAAACTGCCACTGATACAGACTAAGGCGCCGTCATCCATCTCTTTTGAAGCTGAGTTTGCACAGCTGATTCCGGGGCACCCAAGTGTGATTAAAAAAGAGGGTAATTCATATATCGACGACTTTGAAGGTACCAAGATCCCAATAGATATGAAGCACCGGGAAGCATGGCAACTAGCAAGTGTACCCCAGGGTCAGGATCAGATCTTTCCCTATGCATCATTAAACAATGACCTGCGCTATGGCTACGGTAGAGCAAGATTGGCATGGTATCATATAGACCCCTTGTTCCTTCGCAATACCAACCTTACACCTGACCATATCCGTCGTGATAAGGATGCCAGATCTAACCACTATGTTCGTGAGGTCTATGAAAGGGAAATCTTCCCAAACAAGAATCCGGCTTACGGTGAGCCGACAAATATCTCGGTGCTTAACCTTGCTTATTATCCAACAGAAAGAGGTCCATACAACTTCAGTACTGACCTCAACCAGGACGGAAGCCTTAGAAATCCCAGACAAAACTGGGCTGGTATAATGAGAAAAATAGACACCAATGACTTCGAGGCTTCCAATATTGATCATATCGAGTTCTGGCTTATGGATCCCTTCATATATGATCAGGGAACCCATGAGGGAGGATACCTCTATATCAACCTTGGAGACATCTCAGAGGATATTCTGAAGGATGGCAGGAAATTTTTCGAACAGGGTCTGCCGGGACCTGGAGAACCCTTTGATGTGGATTCTACTGTTTGGGGCTACATCCCCAAACGTCAAAGCCTGGTCAATGCATTTAGCAACGATCCGCAAACCCGATTAATGCAGGATGTTGGTCTCGATGGGATGAACTCTGAAGCTGAGAGACGTTTTCTCAGACAAGGAAATAATGCCTTCCTGGAGGCAATAGAAAATATGTATGCCCAGGGACAGTTAAGTGAAGAGGCCTACAGGACAATCATCAATGACCCTGCAGGAGATGACTTCCGATACTTCAGGGGAGCAGATCTGGATAGATTGAGAGTTAGCATCCTTGATCGATACAAGTATTACAACAACCCGGAAGGTAACTCAAGGCCCTCGGAATATTCCGGAGAATCATTCAGTACTGCAGGAACAAATATCCCAGACGGAGAAGATATCAACCGCGATAACACACTCAGTGAGTCAGAAAGTTACTTCCAGTACAAGATTCGTCTCGAGCCCGGTCAGATGCAGATAGGACGCAACTACATAAGCGATGTGGTTACAAATACCGTCAAGCTTGAAAACGGTAGTGTCGAGGAAGTAACCTGGTATCAGTTTAAAATACCTGTCAGCGCTCCCGACACAGTAATTGGTGATATTGAAGACCTGCGCTCAGTACGTTTTATGAGGATGTTCCTTAATGATTTCGAAGACACTATAGTACTGCGCTTTGCTACTCTTGACCTGATCAGGGCTGAATGGCGCAGGTATGAAAAGGACCTCCACCAGACAGGAGATAATGTAAACCCAAACCCCAACACTAAATTTGATGTGTCTGCTGTCAATATTGAAGAAAACGGCCGTCGCGAACCAATACCCTACATACTTCCTCCGGGTGTTGACCGCGTTATCGACCCGGCCAACCCTTCTGTAAGAGAGTTAAATGAACAATCGCTTGCACTAAAAGTAAGCGACCTTGCAAGCGGAGATGCCCGTGCAGTGTATAAAAATATTGGTATGGACATAAGGCAATACCAGCGTATTAAAATGGACGTTCATGCCGAGGCAATAGAAGGATACGACCTTAGAGACGGTGAACTGCTTGTGTTTGTTAGACTGGGTACTGATTATCAAAACAACTACTACGAATACGAGTTACCACTCAAGCTGACTCCACCAGGACTTTACGTAAATGAGAATATCTCCCACAGGCACATAGTATGGCCGGATGAAAACAGGCTGGATGTGCCGCTTGACCTGTTCCAACAGGTCAAATTGCGACGTAATGATGCCATGAGGGTACTAAACTCTTCCGTAAGTCTAACCTCCGAATACCAGTGGTTTGATCCGGACAAGCCATCCAACAAGGTCAAGATAAAGGGTAATCCAAACCTTGCCAATGTCAAGACCATCATGATAGGTATTCGCAATAACTCACGTGAGGATAAGTCTGGCGAGATCTGGGTTAACGAACTAAGGTTAACCGACTTTAACGAAGAAGGCGGTTGGGCAGCCAACAGTCGAATGAATATCAAACTAGCCGATCTGGGTTCGGTATCTCTTGCCGGTAGGGCAAGCACTACAGGATTTGGGAGTATCGACCAAAGTGTCAACGAACGCAGCAAGGAAGATTTCTATCAATATGATGTTGCTACTAATCTTGAATTGGGCAAATTTGTTGGTCCCAATAGCCGCGTCTCTATCCCATTCTATGCTGGCTATAGTGAACAGGTGGCAACACCTGAGTATTACCCGCTCGACCCGGATATTCCACTGGATGTTGCTCTCAAGAATGCCGAAACAAAGGCAGAGCGTGACAGTATCAAACAGATTTCCCAGGACTACACCCAGAGAAAGAGTATCAACTTTACAAATGTCCGTATCCAGCCCCAAAAGACAGATGTCCCATTCTATTCACCGTCTAACCTGAGTGCTACCTACTCATACAACGAGACATACAGAAGGAACATAGACACAGAGTATCTTACTGACAAGAACTACAGGGGGATTTTAGCATACAACTTCCTAAACAGACCTAAGGCCATTGAACCATTCAGGAGCATTAAGGGTAAATCACTGGCCCTGATTCGTGATTTCAACTTCTACCTCGCTCCAACACAGTTGGGTTACCGCTGGGAAGTCAGTAGAGGCTATCGCGAGGAACAGCTTAGAAATATTACTAATCCATCATTCAAGATACCGGTAAGCGTCAATAAGGACTTTTACTGGAACAGGCATTTTGAGATAACATACAACCTGACCAAGAACCTTAAGATGGACTTCAGGTCAAGCAACAACGCAATAATCGATGAACCCGAGGGGCCGGTTAACAAGAACCGTTACCGCGATGACTATGAACTCTGGAAGGATTCCGTGATGTCTAACATCCTCAATCTTGGAAGAACTACCAATTACCAGCACAACCTCAGTGTCAGTTACCAGATACCTGTTAACAAGCTACCTTTGCTCGACTGGACCTCAGCATCTGTCAACTATGGGGCATTATACAACTGGCAGCAGGGACCTGTTACAACCCTTGAATATGAGTGGGGTAATACTATCCGAAATTCCAATTCCATCCAAGGTAATGCCCAGCTTAACTTTACAAGCCTGTACAACAAGTCTCCCTATCTCCGGACTCTGACCCAGAGTTCGCAACGCGGACGAAGTACTGCTCAAAACAATAACCAACAAGGAGAGACTGTACGCTTTACCCAGCATAACATTGAACTAAAGGCCGGTGAAGGTCTTACAATCAACCACCGTCTGGGAACTTCAAATGTTACTGCAAGGGTCTTCAACGAATCTGGCCATCCCATCAGGGGCGACCAAAAGATAGTTGATAACAATACCCTGATCTTTACCCCAAGTCAGGATGCAAGCAACGCAAGGATCATGGTATCAGGACAAAAGACTGAAGAAAAGAAGCCCGGTAAGGAAGTTAAAGACTTTGCTTTCAGATTCCTGACCGGGGTCAGGAACCTGTCCCTTACCTACTCGGAAAATAATGGGACCATTCTGCCTGGTTATATGCCCAGATCCAAATTTTTAGGTACATCAAACTATGAAGGTACAGGTGCTCCTGGTTTACCCTTTATCCTGGGATGGCAGAACCGTGATTTTGCAATGGAAGCAGCACAAAAGAACTGGCTGACTACCGACTCTACCCTCAACACTCCATATACAATGACCCACAGCCAGGATGTCACCATCCGACTGCAGTTGGAACCACTAAACGGTCTAAAGATAAATCTGACAGCCAACAGGAGATTTCAAAAGGGTATTAACGAGTACTACCTGTACAGTGATGGCGGCTTTAATGCATACAACACCATGGAGAATGGATCCTTGTCAATGACCGTCAACACCTTCAAGACGGCTTTCAAGAGCGTTGAAAACAGAGGTGTATATCAGTCAGAGATATTTTCCCGCTTCCTTGACAACAGGCAGATCATAGCAAATAGATTAGGAGAGGAAAGGAGGGGCAGCAATTTCCCGACAGGTGTTTATCCTGGGTCTCCATATGAAGTACTTGAAGGAAGACCTTATCGTCCTGAAGGCTATCCTGAAGACGGGCTTGGCGTTAGCAATGGTGCCGACGGTTACTCTCTGACATCGCAGGATGTAATGATCCCGGCCTTTCTGGCAGCATACACAGGCAAGAGTGCTGACAATATCTTCCTGGATGCAATTCCTTCAATATTGCAAATAAGACCCAACTGGACCATCAACTACGACGGTCTGTCTCGTATCAATTGGCTTAAAAAATATATCCGCTCATTCGATCTGAGTCATTCTTACAGGTCTACATACAACATAGGTCAGTTTATTACAAACTTCGACTGGGAAGAGATGCGTGACGGCTTCAGCTACATAAGAGACGAGAAGGGCAACTTCATTCCAAAGTACCAGATCAACGGTGTATCCATATCTGAGCAGTTTGCCCCCCTAATCATGGCCAACATAGTGTGGAACAACTCGTTGTCGACCCGCTTTGAATACAAGAAAAGCCGCATTATCAACCTGAGCCTCAACAACAACCAGCTTATCGAAAATTACAACGATGAATATGTGGTTGGTCTTGGATACAGGTTTGACAAGATGGATATGATACTGGGCTCTGGCAAGAACGCCAAAAAGCTTTCATCTGACCTTAATCTGAGAGCCGACATCTCGATAAGGGACAACTTCTCAGTTATAAGACGTATTGAGGAAGCAGTCAACCAGCTTACATCAGGTCAGAAGATTACAACTCTAAAGTTTACTGCTGACTATGTGCTTAGTGACAGGTTTAATATGCAGTTGTTTTATGACAGACAGCTAAACTCTCCTTATATCTCAACAAGCTACCCAATCACGAACAGCAGTTTTGGGGTAAACTTCAGATTTTCACTTACTCAGTAGGGTCTGATAAATATTTATGGAAAAACTGACCGTATCATAAAAATTAGTTAATTTTGATTCGTAATCTTATAATTCAGCGTCATGAATATACCTGAAAATTTAAAGTACACTAAAGACCACGAGTGGGTCAGAGTAGAAGGCAACATTGCAACAGTTGGTATTACTGATTTTGCACAAAGTGAACTGGGCGACATCGTTTTCGTTGAAATTGACACCGAAGATGAAGAACTGGCACAGGAAGAGGTTTTTGGTACAATAGAGGCAGTCAAGACAGTCTCTGATCTTTATATGCCCCTGTCGGGAACTATTATAGAGGTTAACGAAAATCTTGAATCACAACCTGAGTTGGTAAATAAAGATCCTTACGACGGAGGATGGATGGTAAAGGTTGAGATCAAGGACAAAGCAGAGATCGACAAATTGCTGTCTGCCGAGCAATACAAAGCCCTGATCGGTTAACAACACTGTTGTACAATTAAAGCATTTAGTCCGCCTCGCCCCAACGAGGCGGTTTTCTTTTCTATCACCAATACTTAAATGGCTTAGCAGCAGCTTCTACCAGGCTTTATACTACCCCGGCAGGCAACCGGAGAGGCATAACAGTCCGGATGTTTTATTCTCCCTGCTCCTCCCATTTCTTAAGCAGGTTATAAATAGTTGACTTCCCAATATCAAGTTTAGCAGCAACTGTCTTTACATCATTGTGATACTTTTCAAGATAATGCCTTATTATCTTATCGGAATACTGCTTCATCGTCATCTCCTCACTAAAAAAATCTGCAACTGATGCAGTGCTGTTGAATACAATATGCTCCTCGTCAATTACAGTGGAGTCGGTAAGAACAGCTGCCAGTTCAATAACTGCCTTTAGTTCACGCACATTCCCTGGATAGGGATACTTGAGCAATTTCCTATTGGCTGCAGCACTTAGCTCCTTCTTATCCATCCCATTTATATTACAAAAGTCTGTAAGAAAAATCCCGGCAAGCAGTATTATATCCTTCTTCCTTTCCCGTAATGAAGGTAGGTAGACCGGGATCCCCATCAGACGGAAATATAGATCCTCTCTGAAGCGCCTGGCCCTCACTTCCTCTGCCAGATCGACCGTTGAGCCCGCAATAATTCTCACATTGAGGTCCTTAGACTTTTTACCCTGGGCGGACTTTATACTGCCTGTAAGATAGCTTAGCAGGGAAAATTGCACATCGGCTGGTAAAAGTTCTATATCCTCAATAAATAAGGTCCCGTTGGCAGCCTCAGCAATCTTGCCCGACAAGGGTATTTCACCATCCCTCAGATCCTCGACACCAAAAAGCTCCTCTCTTATCATACCAGGAGGAACAGCTCCCACACTGAAGGATACAAAGGGCATAGCAGCCCTTTCAGAGTTGTAATGTATAGCCCGGGATATCATGCCTTTGCCTGTTCCCTCTTCTCCACACAACAGCACATTTACATTTGCCATCCTACTTGCCTTCTCCATAAGAGCCAAGGCTCTCTTCATGGCTCGACTCTCACCAACTATCTCCTCAAAATCATAATAGCGCTCAGATATCTCAGACCTTAGTTTGCTCAGTTCCTGACTTATCTTAAACTTACTCCTGATATGGCTGATACAATGAAGAAGCCTCTCCCGCACATTCTCATCCTTGGCTATATAGTCATAGGCTCCTAGCTTAAGCATCTGGACAGCAAGTTTGAGGTCATCATGGCCAGAGATAACTATCACCTCGGTCGATGGACTCAAACGTTTAATCTGCCCTAGCAGATCAAGACCAAAATAATCTGGTAATCCTATATCCAGAGTTATGACTTCAGGATGTTCTGAAAGATGTCTGATCAAATCCCCTCCATTAAAAAAAGTGCTGATTACCAATTCTTTCTCTTTCTTGAGAGCATTTGCTATAAGGCTATTAAACAACCTGTCATCCTCAACGACGAATATTTTCATCTCAGGGCTATATGATTCAATTTGATTAACGGTAAATTTAAGTTCTAAAACTAATTAAACTATATTTACCGGGTGGCAAAATAAAAGCCCGAAATCTCTGTTTTATTATTGAATCATTGCCGTTCAGCTGATGCCGATAAGAAAATTGATATTACTCTCAGCCCTGTTTTGGCTCGTTTCCTGCTCAACTCAAAAAAACACCTGGCTGTCAAGGAATCATAATGCCATGACTGCCCGTTACAATATTCTGTTCAACGGGGAACAAAGTTTTCAGCGCGGGGAGGAACAACTGAGACAAAATCATCAGGATCAGTTCACAAGTATTCTTCCACTTTTTCCTTATAGCGGTGATGATAAGGCCGGTGCTGTCAAAGGTGATATGGATAATGCAATTGCAAAAGGCCTTAAGGTCATACAGAAGAAAAGTATCACAGTCCGCCCCAAAGGGCGCCCTGACCGCAACAACCCCAGGCAGGTCGCATTTTACAATCAAAGAGAATTCAACAAGGTAGTAGGAAACGCATATATCCTTATCGGCAAGGCTCACCTTTTCAATCATGAATATTACGATGCCCTGACTGCCCTTGATTATGCCTTCAGGGACTTCCCCGGAAAGCCTGTGCAGTATGAAGCTCTCATATGGATGGCAAGAACACGTATCGAGATGGGGGATTTCGAAAATGCACGTATTGTCCTGGACCGTTACGATGCCCTTGGTGATGCTCCGGCAAAGTACTATGCAGATTATATGGCAACCTATGCCGATTACCTCATCCGCTCAGGGCAGTACAACAGTGCCATTCCTTTCGTTGCGGCTGCGGCTGAAGGAGCCCGTGACAAGTGGGACAGATCCAGACGCAACTACATCCTGGCCCAGCTTTATGAAAAAGCCGGTCGCCTTGACAATGCTAAAGATGCGTACCTGAAGGTAGCCCGCTCTTCTCCAGGATATGATATGGAGGTAACAGCCCGGCTTAATGTGATGCTTCTTGAGAGTAAGCTAAACGGCAATATAGGGGAGACAGTCAGGGAATTGGATCGTATGGCCGGACAATTTAAGAACCAAGAGTACAGGGACAGAATCTATATGACAAAGGCCAGGCTTTCACTATATGGACAAGATACGCTACAAGCCCTTGTCAATCTGAGGCTGGCTGCAGGATACAACATTGGTAGCAGGGATCTCCTGGCTGAATCCTTCCTCAACATGGCTGATATATATTTCGACATCCCTGACTACATGGCATCCTATGCATACTACGACAGTGCTCTGATAAATATCCCCCAGACTCATACCAGACTGGAACAAATCAAATTCAGACACAAGGGACTGAAGAACTTGTCGGCCCATCTTAATACTATTTATACACAGGACAGTCTGCAACGGCTGGCAGCTATGACTGATGAGGAACTAATCTCCTATCTGGAAGCATATGTGGAGGCTGAAAAACAGTCGCGTCTCAACAAGGATATAAGTGGAGGAGGCTCAAATTATAATACAGGTTTCGATCCCCTGCTGCAAAGAAGCATGTCATCCCAAATGTATGGTAGTCAGGACGGACGTGGTGCATGGTATTTCTACAATCCTACCATGGTCACCCTTGGTAAAATGGAGTTTGAAAGACGTTGGGGTCGCAGACCAGCTGAGGATAACTGGCGTCGCTCGGATAAGAGTGCCGTTGCAATTTCCGACTTCTCACAACCACCAGCTCTTCCAGGTGACCCGGGAGAAAGACCGCAGGACACGCCCGGAGCAGGCACTATTCCAGACGGAGCTCTTGGACAATCTGATGAGCTACCAAGTGTAGACAGGCTCAAATCAACAATTCCCCGATCCAAAGAGGATATTGAAGCTTCTCACAAGCTAAAAGGTGAAGCCTACTTCAAAGCAGCCCTTGTTCTGCTGGATTATTTCAATCTGCCTGAACAGGCCATCGTGCTTCTATCTTCTCTGCTCAGCCAATACCCTGATCACGAACTTGCAGAACAGGCCTTGTTCTGGAGCTATAGGGCACAGCTTGCTGCAGATAATGAACAACAGGCACAGACTGTGGGCTCATCATTGTTGCGACGCTTTCCAGACGGATACTATGCTCCTTTTGTGAGAGATCCTGAATATGCCACAAAGCTCTATGAGGCATCAAGGGAACTATATACTAGATACGAGGATGCATACAATGCATATAGGAGCAATGGCTTTGAAGAAGCTTTGTCCCATACATCTTACATCAGAAAGGGCAATCCAGATCCATCCCTGGAACGTAAGGCAATACTATTGTCAGCAATCAGCAACGGAAAACTGGGACAAAAGGATGGTTTTGTTAGAGACCTGAAGGAACTATCAGGAGAATATCCAGAAAGTGCTGAAGGAAAGATGGCAGGAAAATGGCTTGCAATGCTCGATGAAGGTATGCAACCGGTCGCCGGGCCTGTTGCCTATGGGGATGCAAGCGTAAGTGTTGGATTGGCCGGTACAGACGACCCTGGCTCAACTGCCTTCGGACCTCTGTATTCTTTCGAGCCATCATCCACTCACAGCATTTTCGTAGTTGTAGATGCTGATGCCAATATCAACAGGTTGATCTTCAATTTGGCAGACTACAACTTCAATCGCTTCCTGCTTGCAGATTATGAGCTGGAGGCACATACCTTGCCAAATGGTCAAAGACTTATAAGCATAAGCTCATTCAACAATAACCGCGAAGCAATGGATTATTTCTATGCTCTTCGCTCCAATCCCCGCCTGCTGAATGTAGGTAATATCAACAGAGCTCTGATAATGACTGCATCTGAAACCAACCTCAAGGTCCTTCTGAAAACGGGAAACCTGGAGGCATATCAGAACTTCTTTACAGAAAATTACCTGTCGGGAAGTGGAGGTTATATAATAGATGTGTTGTACGAAACCCAAAACTAAACAACCCCGGTCTTCTTAGTAAAAACGAAAATCAGAAAGAGGATGGAAAATATACAAAAGTACAGATTACTGTGGGTTGATGACGAAATAGACCACCTAAGGGCTCACCTTCTGTTTCTCGAAGAAAAGGGCTTTACGGTAGATACAGCAACCAACGGCAGGGATGCAATAGATATGCTTTCAGGCGGAGCATATAGTCTGGTATTCCTAGACGAAAATATGCCGGGACTTAGCGGACTTGGAACACTGATGAGAATCAAGGAGCAGAATCCTGCGCTGCCAGTTGTGATGGTTACCAAGAGCGAGGAAGAGGAGATTATGGATCAGGCTATTGGCAGCAAGATCGCCGATTATCTGATAAAACCGGTAAATCCAAACCAGATTCTTTCCTCAATCAAAAAGATTCTGGGTCGCCACAGCCTTGTCAGCAAAAAAGCCACTACTGATTATCAGTCTGTATTCTCAAGGATAGGAATGAGACTCAATGAGAGGCTCAACTACAATGAGTGGTATGAATTGTACAGGCAACTGGTATTCTGGGAACTTGAGCTGCAGTTTACCGACAGCTCGATGAACGAGGTACTGCTGATGCAAAAAAATGAAGCCAATAAACGCTTTGCAGTTTTTGTAAAGGAAAATTACTCCGACTGGCTCAACAGCGATGATGCACCTATGATGTCGCACACTATGATGAAGCGCAAGGTCCTGCCCATGCTCAAAAAAGGCGGACCGGTTGTAATGATAGTTATAGACAATTTCAGATTTGACCAGTGGGAGGTAATTAAAAGGGAAATAGCTCCATTCTTCAGTTTCGCAGAAGATGAGCTGTATTTCAGCATCCTTCCTACTGCTACACAGTTTGCACGTAATGCTATCTTTTCAGGTTTGCTTCCACTCAATATAGCCAGAATCAGGCCTGACCTCTGGGTTGAGGATGACGAAGAGGGAAGCAAAAACCAACATGAGGAAGAGCTAATAAAGGATTATATTGCAAGGGTTAGGGAACCTTTCAAGGTATGGTATGAGAAAATCAACGATTCCGATTCAGGAAAGAAGCTTCTCGACAATTACAAACGCTTCAGGGAAAATGATCTGTCAGTAGTTGTGATAAACTTTATTGACATGCTGTCGCATGCACGTACAGAACTCAAGATGATTAAGGAACTGATTACTGATGAATCATCCTTCCGTTCGCATACCCGCTCATGGTTCCTTCACTCACCGTTGTTCGAACTCCTAAAGCGCCTTTCACAGGAGAAAGTAAAAATAATACTGACTACCGACCATGGAACCATACGAGTACAGGATCCCGTCAAGGTAGTGGGCGACAGAGCAGTAAATACCAACCTCAGGTTTAAACAGGGTAAGAACCTTGCCTATGACGACAAGTCAATCTATGAAGTCAAGAAACCCGAGCAGATCTTCCTGCCAAGGCCCAACGTTTCTACAACCTATATCTTTGCGACCGGCAATACTTTCTTTGCCTATCCCAACAACTACAATTACTATGTAAACTATTACAAGGATACATTCCAGCATGGAGGTATTTCCATGGAAGAGATGATGGTTCCTTTTGTCGTTCTGGAGCCAAAGTCTTAGTTTTACATGCTAATTATTTGAGTAATGATCTTTTCGGCAAAAACACCTGAAGAACTTGGGGAGGCCGCCAGAGCTCTGGTGGCCTTGCTCGATGTACAACCGGTAGCTGCTTTCTACGGTGAGATGGGGGCAGGTAAAACAACCCTGATAAAACAGGTTTGTAGGGAACTGAAGGTGCTTGACCCTGTCAGTAGTCCTTCTTTTGCAATTATAAATGAATACAGATGCGAAGACGGACGTCCCGTATATCACTTTGATCTGTACAGGATGAAAAAGCCTGAAGAGCTTTTTGATATAGGTGCGGATGAATACCTCTATGGGGGTGACATTTGTCTTATTGAATGGCCCGAAAAGGCAGAAGATCATATCCCATTTGAAAGGATTAACGTTAACCTCCAACTCCTTCCCGATGGTACCAGAGAGATCAGGATCAATAACACTACCCCCTGATATGCCGGCCAGTTAATGTGCTTTTTCTAGAAAGGCATTCTTAATAATTTTGTATATTCGGGTAATCTAAAGACTTCAATAACATGACCAACATCGAGAAACGGGCATCTTTTATTGCAATCAGGTATACCCAGCACATCACCAGTGAAGAGATGCTTGAGGTGGGTCGGAAACAACGCTCGCTTACGATTGGGATACCTCTGGATACCGACAAATCGGAAAACAGGGTGTCGTTAACACCTCAGGGTGTGGAATTGCTTGTTGAGAATGGCCACAAGGTTGTCATTGAGTCTGGTGTTGGTGAAAGGGCAAATTATTTTGATAGGGATTTTGCTGAAGCAGGGGCCATCGTTGCAAGTGGTAAGGATGAAGTATTCAGATCAGATATCATACTTAAAATCTCCCCTCCGACTGAGGAGGAAATAGAAATGATGACAAATGATCAGGTCATCCTCTCCTACCTTCAATTTTCAAAGCAGACCAGAGAGTCTATTGTCAAAATGATGAACAGGCGGATTAATGCAGTCGCCTATGAATTCATGCGTGATAATGAGGGTTGCTATCCTGTAATTCAGAGCATGAGTGAAATTGAAGGTTATGCTGCTATCAGCATTGCATCCGAATACCTTAGCAAGGCACATGGAGGGAAGGGAGTATTGCTTGGTGGAATCACCGGAGTTTCGCCCACTGAAGTTGTTATTATCGGAGCCGGCACTGCAGGCGAATTTGCTGCAAGAGCTGCACTTGGACTGGGCTGCCAGATCAAGGTGTTCGACAATTCCTATCAGAATCTCAGGGAACTTGAACGTAATCTGGGCCAGCGAGTGTTTACCTCTGTGCTGCATCCCCACGTACTTACAAAGGCATTAAAGTCTGCAGATGCCGTGGTGGCAAGTCTACGCTATTTTGAGAATGATACAGCTTTCTATATAACCTGTGAGCAGATTGAACAGATGAAACCAGGATCTGTGATAGTGGATCTTAGCATTGGCGACGGACGCTGCTTTGAATCCATGGCAGCGTCTTCTCACGATCCTGACAAACCATTTATAAACAAAAATGGTGTCATACACTATATGACACCAAACGTAGCTTCAAGGGTTTCACGTACCGCATCCATTGCACTAAGTAATATTATCGCACCCATTATTCTCAAAATGGCAAATGCCGGGGGTATTCACCAGCTAGTCAAGGAAGATCTGGGCGTAAGCAATGGCACCTACCTGTATAAAGGCATACTAACAAACCAATATATAGGTAACAGCCTTGGACTGCCATCCAAGGACATAGGCCTGCTACTTGCTGCTTTCTAAGCACAACTTATACTGCAACGACTTCCCTAACTACCGGAACCTTGGTTCTGATAACCATCTCAACCCCATTGCGAAGGGTCTGCATACTCATTGGGCAACCGTCACATGCACCTATAAGCTGAACCTTCAATATCCACTCATCAGTAAGATCAATGATGTTGATATCACCACCATCAGCCTGCAGATAAGGACGGATCTCATCCAGAGCAGCCGCCACCTCCTTCAAAACAATGTCTTTCTCGCTATTATCCATTACTCTATACCCCTCTTATTTTCTGTTAACTTCAACTATTTTCGTACGTGGCAGCTGGCTGTTGCGCTTCTCAACTGCTTCAACAACTGCATCAGCTAGTTTTGAGAATGCAACTCCTGTGATACTATCAGTATTAAGCGCTGCTGGCATACCTTCATCTCCACCCTCCCTGATACTTTGTACTATCGGGATTTCTCCAAGTAGCGGTGTGCCTGTCTCCTCTGCCAGCTTCCTGCATCCTCCCTGTCCAAAAATATAGTACCTGTTCTCAGGCAGCTCAGCAGGGGTAAACCATGCCATATTCTCCACAAGTCCCAATACCGGGACATTTATCTGTTTACCCTGAAACATACTGATACCCTTGCGTGCATCAGCAAGTGCAACATCCTGAGGTGTACTTACTACAACAGCTCCTGTCAAAGCAATTGTCTGCACTATGGTCAGGTGAATATCACCTGTGCCTGGAGGCAAGTCTATCAGCAAATAATCCAAATCACCCCACAGACCATCAGCTATCAGCTGCCTTACTGCAGAGGTTGCCATCGCCCCTCTCCATACAAGAGCATCAGTGGGATTGACAAAATATCCTATACTAAGCAGTTTTACACCATATTTCTCTACCGGGATAATCCTGTCCTTTCCATCAACCTTCTCTACATAGGGACGTGCATCTTCGGTAGCAAACATCTTAGGTACAGAAGGCCCGTAAATATCAGCATCAAGCAAACCTACACTGTATCCCTTAAGGGCAAGCGCAACCGCAAGGTTGCTGCTTACAGTAGATTTGCCAACTCCTCCCTTACCTGATGAGATAGCTACAATATTCTTTATCCCGCTCAAAGGGGGCTCCTCGATCTTCTTTACCTGCCTTGGCTTAACCTTGACATAAATATTACCCTTGATCTCAACACCGTCACCAATATAGGTCTCTATGGCCTTCTCGGCAGCACTTTTAATGGGACCTATCATGGGATCATTTGCGCGATCAAAAAGCAAGGAAAAACTGATTCGCTTGCCATCAATGCGGATATCATCCTCTACCATCTCCAGGCTGACAATATCCTTGCCCTTGCCCGGGTGAACCACATGCTTGAGAGCATCAAGCACCAGCTTCGGATAAAAGCTCATGTTGTTTTATTTAAACCAATTAAAAACTGTAGCAAAAATACTAAAATAAAAACGGATAGCAATAATCTGATTATTACAGATTCGGAATCTCCTTAATTGGATCCCAGAAAAGCATCTCAAAGCACTGAACCTTGTCATCGACAACCTCAATCCCCTCCCTACGTAGCAGTTCCTCCATCGAGGTCCCCGACCTGAAGGCATGTTTTCCTGTAAGCATGCCGTTGCGGTTGACAACTCTGTGGGCCGGGACATCATCCAGTCCTGGCCCAAGATTATTCAATGCCCAACCCACCATTCGAGCAGCACCAGGGGAACCAATTGCAACAGCAATGGCTCCATAGGAAGTTACCCTGCCCTCTGGAATCAGTCGAGCAACCTCATATACAAGATCAAAAAAGCCCTGATCTTTGGGTTTATCCTTGCTGGTCATCGAATGCAACTCTTCTGCCTGTGTTTCGGTAGTTGTCCCGGGGAATATCAACCTGCGGCTCAACAAGCGTATTCTTGTTGTCAAGTCTGAAACTCAAATACTTGATTGCCATACCCTGTCCAAGGAAACGCTCCTCGTAATACGTTCTCACTGACAGTATCTCATCCTCAAACCCGGAATTGTATAGATCTGATTGATCCGTAATCATTGTCAACCCATTATGGAGCACCAGCTCACGGGTATAGATGTACATAAAGTTACTGTCGGTTTTAAGATGGATAATACCTCCTGGCTTTAGGAATCTGGCATATAACTCTAAAAACCTGCAGGCGGTAAGACGCTTGCGTGTCTTTTGCATCTGTGGATCGGGGAAGGTCAGCCAAATCTCATCAATCTCTGATGGAGCAAAGAAAGAACCTATCATCTCTATCCTGCTTCTGATAAAAGCAGCGTTCCTTAGACCCTCTTTGTACGCAGTACTTGCTCCATTGTACATTCTTGCCCCTTTGATGTCCACCCCAATAAAATTCTTGTCCGGATATTTCCTGGCAAGCGCAACAGTATATTCTCCCCTGCCACAACCAAGTTCCAAAACAACAGGATTGGTGTTGCCAAAAAACTCAGCAGACCACCTGCCTTTTAACTTGTAATCCGTCCTGAATACTTCGCTGAAATCAGCCTGAATCACGTTGGGAAGTTTGTCCATCTCGGCAAACTTCTCCAGTTTATTCATCTTCCTGGCCAAACTATTTCTCTGATTTGTTGATACGGAATTCCAGTTTACTTACTCCTCTGAGTTTCTCCTCTCGCATGCCTTGTCTGATTGCAAAGCGGTAATTCCCTGTGTGAGCCATTTTCACATAATCCCTGTATGAGATATTAACAACATAGTTCTTACCCTTTTTCGCACCAACCCACTTACCACTACTCTCAGCTATTATGTAGTTAAGTGTGTCAGTGAACTGACTACCATTATCACTGCTCACCTCAAGGAAGAGCCAGATATTTGAATAAGGGTAGTCATCAGTATGGGTAATAGTCATACCGATATCAAGCAGGGAAATGGTATCGGTCAGCTCAACATCAAAATAAAGGGTGTCATTAATATCCCATCCGGTCTTGTCTATATCAATAGACTCCGAATAAATCACCCTGTCTGCACAGGAAGTGCAGACAGCAAGCAGTGCTAGCAATAAAAACCTAGTCATTACCATTGTTTGATATACCCTTGTTGTTGTTTGGTTTACCGGTACGGCGGGCCTTCTTTCTTCTCCTGTTATTATTGTTATTTCCCTTCTTTGCCTTATCGTCGAAGCGAGTTAGGCTTTCCTCTTCAATAACGTTTGCATATCCCGGTTCGCTCGGTCCCTTTTCCTTAACTTCAACCTCAGCTTCAAGCTCCTTGATTCTTATTCCTTTCTTGTTTAGCTTGAGATACTCTTTAACGCTGTCAACAGAAAGGGTTACTATATTGCCAGAACCTCCACTGTCCCTGCTAGAGCAGTACCACATCAAACGCTTAAACACATCTGTCTTAAGGTGGAAATAAAGTCCATCCTGTGTGTCAATAGGCGTGGATGTATCTGGGAAGTCCTGCTGTGCTTCTATATATGCATCAAGTTCATAGTTGAGGCAGCACTTCAACTTTCCACATTGACCGGCCAGCTTCTGTGGATTAAGTGAAATTTCCTGATACCTGGCTGCAGTAGTGCTAACTGACTTGAAGTTGGTTATCCAGGTTGAGCAGCAAAGTTCCCTGCCACACGGTCCGATACCACCTATGCGCCCTGCCTCCTGGCGGGCGCCGATTTGCCTCATCTCTATCCTTACCTTGAAACGATCGGCAAGAACCTTGATAAGTTCCCTGAAGTCAACCCTTTCATCGGCTATATAGTAGAAAATCGCCTTTGTCCTGTCACCTTGATATTCAACATCCCCAATCTTCATATTAAGTCCCAGGTTCTGGGCAATTCGGCGGGACTCCAGCATGGTCTCTCTTTCAAGCCCCTTAGCTTCTTCCCACTTCTCAATATCAAGTTGCTTTGCCTTGCGATAGACGCGTTTAAACTCATAATTATCCGGAGAAACTCCGTTCTTCTTCATCTGAAGCAGCACCAAATCTCCAGTCAGACTTACTATACCAATGTCATGACCAGGCGATGCTTCCACCGCCACTACATCACCTTTGGCAAGTTTTAGTTGTGCAGAATTCTTGTAATACCCCTTGCGGGTGTTCTTAAACTGAACTTCAACAATATCGCAGTTTTGAACACTTTCAGGTAAATCCGCCAACCAGTCAAAAACATCCAGCTTGCCACACCTGTCACCACAGGAATCACATTTGCTTCCTGTTACGACTATATCTTGTTCGCTCATACGCTACATCAATTTGTGGGCTTGAAAGGCCCTGATTTATATTGTTTTCTCCCGTAAAGGGATATAAAAGACTTATGACTTGAACATCATCACCATCTTCAACGCCATGTCGAGCAATACAATTCTGGCGTTGCCATTTTGTTCAATGTGAGAATATGCCAATTTCAATTCTTCAGTCATATCCTCAATATTATTGTCATTAATAAAGGGGGAAAACTTCCTTACGAAGTCTTCCTCGCCAGGACTAAGATACACCAATTCAGGTTTTCTGAAATTATAAATATAACTTTCTCTCAGCATTCCTGTAGCATAATCTATAAATGCCTTCAATTTGTCGCGCGATAAAGGTGCTACCTCATCAACCCATTTCATAATATCAAACACCTTGCGCGAGTAAGTAGACCTCATAAGGCTTGTGAACATCTCAAAGAAAACACTCTGATCCCTGGATGAGCTAAGGTAATCAACTGCCCTTACATAGTTTCCTTTGGACAGGCGTGCAGCTAGATTTATCTCAGACTCAGAAAAATCATACTTCTGCTTCAAAGCCTCTACAAGACTCTCCGTTTCAATTGGAGGAACATTAAGCATTTGTGTACGGGAAAGGATAGTTGCAAGCAGAGACTGTGGATTCTCAGAAACCAGCAGGAAAACAGTACTTGTCGGTGGCTCCTCAAGGATCTTAAGCAACTTATTCGCACCACTGACATTCATGCGCTCGGGCAGCCATATTATCATAATCTTATAACGACCCTCAAAGTTCTTCATAGAGAGCTTGCGGAGTATCACAGCGCTCTCATCGTCATAGATCACACCCGACTTCTTACCATCTGAGATCCTGTCAAACCACTGTCCGGCACTGAAGTACTGGCGTTCAAGTACAAACTCCCTGAACTCCTTGATGCGGTCGTCACTTACTGCCTTACTCCCCTCCTTGATCACAGGAAAAACAAAGTGAATATCGGGGTGCACCATCTTAGATGCCTTGACGCAGGAACTGCAGGTACCACAGGCATCGTGCTCTCCCCTGTTCAAACAGTTAAGATATTGAGCATAGGCAAGTGCAAGCAGGAAGGAGCCAGTGCCTTCACCACCCGCAAAAAGCTGGGCATGACTTATGCGATCCTCCTTTACACTGCGCAACAAATGATCCTTTATCAACTGTTGGCCAGCTATATCCTTAAAAAACATTCTGTCTTGCCTTTATCCAGTCAAAGATATGAAATTACTGCTAACTTTGACTTCAAAAAAAAGCAAATGCCCACATTTCTATTCGGCGAAATAATCTTTGGACCGGTTAACAGTCGCAGACTTGGTTGTTCACTGGGAATTAACCTCTTACCGGTCGACAGGAAGCTATGCTCGTTCGATTGCCTATATTGCGAATGCGGATTAAATCCCGATGTAGGAGCACCAAAAGCAGAATTACCCACGGTAGACGAAATCACTAAATATCTGGAGCTTAAACTCCAGGAGATGTCCGGCAGCGGCCGGCTGCCGGACGTACTGACCTTTGCCGGTAACGGTGAACCAACTCTTCATCCTGATTTTCCGGAAATCATCGATTCAACTTGTGTACTTAGAGATAAGTACTGTCCTTCAGCAAAAATAGCGGTACTATCCAATGGCTCAAGGATTGGTTCACCGCGTGTATTCAATGCACTGCTCAAGGTAGATGACAATATCCTGAAACTTGATGCAGGATCGGAAAATACAATAAAGCTGCTTGATCGACCATCAGGGAAATTCAATCTTCAATCCTATGTAGAAAATCTCAAACGCTTTGATGGAAAGGTGATAATACAGAGCCTTTTTATTAAGGGCCACTACAACGGGGAACTAATTGACAATAGTAGCGACCATGAAGTAGCTGAATGGCTAAAGCTTATAAAATACATCGCTCCGGGTGAGGTTATGGTTTATTCCATAGCCAGAGATACTCCTGTGGACACTCTCCAGAAGGTCGAAGGAAAGCGTCTCAAAGAAATTGCTTCGCTGGTAGAGAAGGAAGGTATCAAGGTTCAGCTAACCGAATAAGGCAGCTATGACAGAGAGTCCCATATACCAATTGCAGGCAACTAAAGTGCTTGTTTGCCCGCTCGACTGGGGACTGGGACATGCCACACGATGCATCCCCATCATCAGAATATTGACCTCAAGGGGTATCAAGGTCGTGGTAGCCTGCTCTCCTCAGCTTAAGCCACTCTTCATAAACGAAGTACCGGAGCTTGAGCTCGACACCTTCGAAGGTGCCCGGATAAGATATTCACGAAGCAGCCATCTTGTGCCAAGACTGCTGGCAGACCTGCCTCTCCTGCTTCTTTGGTACTTTCGGGAACGACGCTTCACTAAAACCCTTGTAACCAGACATAAAGCAGATTGCATTATTTCAGACAACAGGTATGGAGTAAGGCAAGGCGGGATAAAAAATATCTTAATAACTCATCAGTTAGCCCCAATTATGCCGCGGTTATTAAAGTGGGCAGAACCTATAGCAGCCTGGGTATTCCAAACTGTGATAAAATCCTTTGATGAATGCTGGGTACCCGACCTGCCAATGCCTGACTCGCTCGCAGGTTTATTGGTTCATCGCTATCCCCTCCCCTACAACGTAAGGTTCATCGGACCTCAGTCAAGATTTACCGACTGCGACAAACCAGATATATTTCGGTCCGAAAACCAGCAGGAGTCAACATCTGCTAATGAATATGAACTGCTAGGAATAGTTTCGGGACCCGAACCACAGCGCTCCATCCTACTCGATATAATGATAAGGCAGTTTTCTACATACTCCGGCAAAAGCCTTATTCTGACAGGCAGACCGGAACAGGGAGCTCCCAAAATAGTAAAAACAGACCAGGGACCTGATCTGGCACCTCATCTTGAGACTGCACAATTAAAAGCCTTGCTTACACGCACTCCCTACATAGTATGCAGATCAGGGTACTCTACAATTATGGACCTCTATTACCTGGGCAGATCAGCTATTATCATTCCAACTCCCGGACAGACTGAACAGGAGTATCTTTCTCAATATCATTCTTCCAGACATCTTGCCATTAGTCAGGATGAATTTGTCACAGCTACACTTAGCTCACTGTTGGAAAGGCTATTACGGTTGTAGCACCATGGGCACAAATACTTCATCCTGTTGAAATTCAACACATTTCACAACTGAAAGTACTCGTCATAATATTTAATATTTTCGTCAAAACACTGTAACATTTTCACAGTATTCCCATATAAGAATGCAGTTATTTGAAAAACCAACTTTAATTCTGTTCTTATGCAGGTTTGGATACTATCTCTCAGTGCACTGATATGCCTGACTGCAATTGTTGCATACAGATACATGATACCGGATCTTATCAGGAAAAAAGCTCAGCGTCACCTGAGAGATTTAATCTTTCCGGAAGGCGAACAGCAAATGCAGGTTATTCTGAAATCTTTCCGCGAATTCACTTGTAACAGATTCTCAGAAGAAGAACTGCTGGATTATTATATGAAGATAAAAGGGCTTCAAAACATGAACTCAGGGTTATACTCTGACTTCTGGGTAAAAAAATACCTTATGAGTCCCACATTTATCAAGTTAAACTACTTTGAACAGGTTCAGTTTTACCAGAACTTTATCTGCATCACAAAGGTATCGTCCGAAACAAGCCCAAAGAAAAAATCAAATAAATCCACCCCTGTACAGGAAGTATTTGAAAGCAGATTTGAACTTCCAGATTCACTCTCTCTTGAGAGCATTGCGCTGAAGCAGTAAATCTTATTTGCCTAAGATCTCGGCAGTGATTGGGTTGCGCAGACCTTGTGCATCAACAAACACAGCCTTCACAGATCCGACAAGAATCTTTGCCTCAACCAGAATAGGAATACGAGCATTATCATCAGTCATCCATACTGTCATATCTTCACCCGCATTAAAGATGGTTCCCTCAACTAGCAAGGGAGTGAACTTAAGACAACGAAAACGTCTGCCATCACGGGTCTTAATCTCTTCCCGCCCAAGGTATCTGATATAGAGATCAAATACCTCTCCATCAACAATCATCACTATAGGGATCTTATCTCCTGGTTTATATTTTGAGAAATCCAGGTTACGGGCATAATAGACAAGGCTTACTATGTCCAGACCGCACTCAGGCCAGTCAATGGTCTTGTAAATAGGAGCTCCACCTTCCTTGCTGATTTTAGTATTTATCTTCCTCTTGTCCTTATCAAATGAATAGTATTCATATGCTTTATAAGAGCCCTCCTGAGTACTTCTTATAAATTCAAAGGGCTTCATACTGATTGGATCTACAAAAGACTGAAAGGTATCTCTGACCATGAATAATTTGTCGTAACCCTTGTGGGTTACGCCTACTGCTTTAAAATGATATGCAGGCTTGCTGTCTTTTTTTACTGAATCAACGGTGAATGTTACAAGACCTGCATTTAACCATATAAAACCCCAGTTGTAAACAGCATTATATGTCACTTTTTCTCCGTCCTTAAAAACGAAGTTGGTAACAGTGCAGTTACCATTACCCTTTAGCAATGAAGGGCTCAATAACAACGATAGCAATACCGTTGTGAGCACTCTTGTCATATTGGTTCGCCCCATATTTAATGCTATTTTTTTCTTGAAGACTGCGACTTTCTCATTCTGGCAACAAAGTCATAAATATCAAAGGTCGAAGGATCAAAGTTTATGAAATGATCCCAGTTTGCTCTGGCATTTATGTATTCAGGATAGTAATATAGTTTCTCCGGCTGAATACCTTTTTCAAAATCACCAACATCCCACTTGCCATTACCATTCACGTCCTCAACAATTCTGATAAGGTAATCTCCAGGCCTCAGATATCTAAATCCCATCTTGCCATTTGTTGGTACTTTGGAAGTCCTTACAATATTCTCCTGCCTGTCGAGCACTTCAAGTACCCAGGATTTATCAGGCTGAGCTACCTCTATATACAGTGTAGCATAGGTATCAGCAGCACTTACAGTAAAACGCTGCCTTACAGGCTTGTTTGATACACCATAAATATCTGTAAAAGCTGCTGAATCTATTTCAACTACATAGGCAGAACCGGCCTCGCGCTTAAAATCAACTGCGTATTGTCGTATATAGATGCTGTCTTTTACGAGTCTGATATCAACAGGAACCAGGGTGCTATCAAGCTCCTGAGACAGTCTTATTGCATTGCCGTCTGCCTTATCCAAGGGAGTAGGGAAGGTCAGTGTCAACCTGTCAAGTATCCCAAATGTTGGCTTTATACCATCAACTCTTAGCGATGGGAGTTCAACCTGCTCATCATCCTTTTTACGCCCTCTTCCTTCACGCTGACTTCCTCCATAGTCAATAAAAAAAGCATTGATTGTGTCGTTCTTCCATTCTGGTTGTTTAAGCGAGTCAAGCACCTGATATCTCAAATGCAACAGCAATGAATCAGAATTAATCAATACACTATCCCTAAGCCAAACTGTAATGCTATCATTTCGCGGCGAATTCTCAAGTATAAATAAATCAGCATCTTCTCTGCCTACAACCTTTACTTCGGCCTTTACATCCATTGGCCTGCTGAAATACAGATCCGCCTTGTTGCGAGCTGGACGCTTATAATCTGTCAGGTAAGGGGCTACATTATCCTCCTGAAACATAAAGAGACGCAAACTATCTGGCAGAAACGCAGGTACCTGTACCACAACAGCTGAGTCACTTCCTACCGAGTCAATCCTCTCATGAAAGCCATAGTATGGTGTAATGATCTCATCATACCAGGCTATCCTCTCACCAGGCTGATCGTACTTGTAATTTCTGTTGGCATCCTCAAGTGCATACAACTTATATCCAATTGGAGCCAGGTTCTTTATCGAGAAATATCCTTCCGCATTAGTTCTTGTGACCCGCAGGGGCACAAGAGTACGAAAGGCCGAGTCAGCATGATTGGAATAAACCATTACCAAAGCATTGGCTACCGGAGAAAGGTCTGATGCGTCCAATAAATGGCCGGAAATAGCCATACTATCAATGTAGTCTCCCGTCGAGAAAGAAAATGCAAAATTCTCTAAGACATTCCCTTCATTGTTGTCCTTGATTGCATCAGCAAAATCAAGTGTGTAGGTTGCATTGGGTTGAAGATCTTCCTGAAACTTAACAATCATGGTCTTACCGCGGGTGGTAACAGCAGGCTGCTTGTTGACTGGTGGTGACACCATCAGCTTTTGAAAAATGTCTGAGACCTGGATTATTTCGTTAAATTCAATTCTGATCTCATCTCCAAGAAAACTCAGAGAATTAGCTGCAGGTATTGACTTAACCATATAGGGTGGCTCTTCATCCTTTGGTCCCCCAGTAGGCATGCCAGTACTTGCACAACCCCAAAACCCAATAATCAAGGTCAAAAACAGCCCAAGCTGAACCAGCCCTCTATATCTGAATAACAACATATGTCTAAACCACTGTTTCAGTTTCATCCAACCTGCAGTTTTATATCATTTTAAAGTAACAAAGGTAAAAACTTTATTAATTCAGAACTTAAAACATATAGACAGTAAGCATAAATCATACCTTAATATTGCCCGAAAGGCAAAATGTGATATTTTTGTCCTGTATAATGCAGGAAATTATGGAAACGTCAAATAACACTACACCCAATAAAAACAGGAAGCTGATTGCAGCTGCAATAACTGCCGGAATACTGCTGGTTGTGATTTCCCTGTTATTTATTTTTCAAAACAGGCAACTTAACACTATTGTTGAGAATCTGAATGAGGAAAAGGATATTCTGACAGAAGAATATCAGAGCCTGGTTATGAATTACGACTCTCTTCAAAGCGACAATGACTCTATCAATTATCTCCTGCAAATAGAAAGGGACAGGGTAGCTCAGCTTATTGAAGAGATAAAGACAGTAAAGGCTACGAATACTGCTAAAATCAGAGAGTACCAGAAAGAACTATCAACTCTCAGAGGTGTATTAAGATCCTATATTGTACAGATTGATTCTCTAAACGCCCGTAATCAGGAACTAACACAGGAGAACCTTGAGCACAGGAGAAGATACAACCAGATTCAAAGTTCATATAAACAGTTGGAAGAGGTTAAGGCAGAGCTTGAACAGAAGGTTACTATCGCCAGCAGACTTGATGTTACAAATACTGAGGTAACGGGACTTACCGCCTCTGAACGCAAAAGCGACCGCGCCAACAGGGTAACAAAAATCAGAGTCTGTTTCACCGTTCTAAAGAACGTGACTTCACCTGTGGGTATGAAAGATTTCTATCTTCGTATCGAAAGACCTGACGGCCAATTACTTACCCACTCCCTGGACGACAGGTTCAGATTTGAGGATTCAGACATCAACTATTCTGCAAAAAGATCTATAGAATATGGTGGTGAAGAAGTAGATGTATGCATCTTCTATAATGCTGATGCAGGTGAACTACAATCAGGCGAATACATCTGCGATATATTCGCTGATGGCTTTCACCTGAAAACAGTGCGTTTTTCTCTTCGCTAGTCCTTAATGTTCGTGATTGAACTTGTAGGGAGTCAGCTGATATACGTAATAATTTAACCAGTTGGAATATAACAGGTGGGCATGACCTCGCCAGTTTACAGCAGGCTCACCTTCTGGGTTGTCATTGCTGTAATAATTCTCTGGCACTGCAATCTCCATTCCCTTGTTTACATCCCTCCAGTATTCCTCGGCAAGAGTATTACGATCATATTCAGGGTGACCTGTTACAAATATCTGCTTTCTATCCTCTGATACAACTATATATACTCCTGCTTCAGGCGATTCACTTAAGATAACCAATCCTTTCGTATTCCTTATTTCGTCAGCACGAACCTCTGTATATCTTGAGTGTGGAGCATAGTACCAATCGTCAAAACCCCTAAGCAGAGGTTCGGTAGGCACTTCCACACTATGACTGAAGACCCCGAACATCTTCTTATGCAATTCATACTTTTTGATACCATAATGATAATAGAGACCGGCCTGTGCTCCCCAACAGATATGGAATGTTGAAGTAACATGCTGCTTGCTCCACTCCATTATTTCACAGAGTTCCTTCCAGTAATTAACTGCCTCAAATTCCATCAGCTCAACAGGAGCTCCTGTGATTATCAAACCGTCAAAGTATCGGGTTTTAACCTCATCAAAGGTCTTATAAAACGCCAGTAAATGTTCCTGAGAGGTATGTTTATGTGCATGCGAAGATGCCATCATAAGTTCAACCTCTACCTGCAAGGGGGAATTTGACAATACCCTGAGCAGATGAGCCTCCGTTACGCTTTTCAACGGCATCAGATTCAATATAAGTATTTTCAATGGTCTAATGTCCTGCGACTGCGCACGACTCTGACTCATAACAAATACATTCTCCGCCTCCAAAAGTGATTTTGCAGGTAGAGAATCAGGAATGTTAACCGGCATATCTTTTTACCTCTTAATTCTTTACTAAACCGTAAAAGAAAATGTTTAAGATGTTGTCCAACTGGCCACTCAAATCCTGAACACTTGTGGATCCTCTGAAAAGGGGAATTTCAAGTCCACGCAGTACAACAGCAATACTCATTGCACCAAGTTGTATATCCCTGATGTTAAAGACTCCGTTGCGAACTCCGACTTCAAGAATGGTCTTCAGATAGGCCTCTTCGACAGACTCTCCTTTCTTCCTATTTGCACCCAGAAAGTTGTACTCCCCGTAAAAATCTTCCTTTAATACCTTCTGGTAATTGGCAAGCTGACTAATTGTCTGCATACGGACTATTACATAATTACGCAGCTTATCCTTTGGGCTTAAATCCGAGTCCACGACCTCCTTCAGTTTCTTGAAGAGGATTTCAGACTCAGAATCAATTACAGCCTGGAAAATATCCTCCTTATTTTTGAAATAGTAATAAAGAGAACTTTTTCCCTTTCTAAGAGCCATTGCAATGTCTTCCATCGTGGTTTTCTTGAAACCATAACGTGCAAACAAATCCCTGGCTGCATCAAGAATGGCACTCCTGTTAGCATCCTGTGAAGGTGTAAGTGAACTGCTTTCCAAACTCATATTTCAATTTTTTACTTTATAACACGCAAGTTTGAAAATTGTTTCGTAAACGCTCTCTAACAGCGTGTTTTATCAATAATACGAGTCATCAGACTGATTAAGGTGCTAACGTAAAGTCTAGCTGACGTTTTTCAAGATTAGCCTTAAGTACTTGAATCTTTACTGCGTCGCCAAGCTGGAACTTACGTTTATATCGTCTTCCGACCAGCATGTAATTTTCCTCATCAAAGGTATAATAATCATCATCTAGCTCCCTGACAGGAATCAAACCCTCACATTTGCTGTCAACCAATTCAACGTAAACACCCCACTCACTAACTCCCGAAATCACTCCATCAAACACTTCACCCACACGATCCTTAAGGAATTCTACCTGTTTGTATTTTATTGATGCACGTTCAGCATCTGCAGCACGCTGCTCCATCTCTGAACAATGCTCGCACATTTCCTCATACTTGTCAGCCGGCACACTCTTATCTCCATCCATATATCTCTGCAACAAACGATGCGCCATCATATCAGGATAGCGTCGAATTGGAGACGTAAAATGTGAATAATGCCTGAAAGCAAGTCCATAATGACCAATATTACGGGTTGAATAAACAGCCTTGGCCATTGTCCTCACAGCCAGTGTTTCAACTATATTCTGCTCACTACGACCCTTTACCGACTTCAACAATCGGTTCAATGCCTGACTGAGGCTTTCCTTTGGTTCCGGATTAGCATCCAGTCCAAATTTCCTGACAAATTTAGCAAAAGCTTCGAATTTATCTGTATCAGGTACATCATGAATACGATACACAAAGGTCTTGGGCTCACTTTTCTTATTCTTCTCAAGTTCGTTTGTTGCTATCAACTCAGCCACACGCTTGTTGGCCATAAGCATAAATTCCTCGATAAGATTGTTAGCCTCCTTGGACTCTTTGAAGTACACTGATATTGGTTTGCCTTTCTCGTCAAGCTGGAATCTGACCTCTACCCTTTCAAAATTGATTGCGCCTTTACGATATCGTCCAGCCCGAAGTTCTTTTGCAATAGAGTTAAGCACCTTCAGTTCTTCTGCAAAAGGCCCCTCGCCTGTTTCAATAACAAGCTGTGCCTCTTCATAGGTAAACCTCTTGTCGGAATGTATTATAGTCCTTCCTATCCATGACTCCTGAACATGCCCATGGCCATTCATCTTGAATACTGCAGAAAAGCAAAGCTTGTCCTCTCCTGGACGGAGTGAGCAAAGGTAATTGCTAAGACGTTCGGGCAGCATAGGTACAGTACGGTCAACTAGATACACAGAGGTTGCCCTTTCATAGGCCTCATTATCTATCACCGAGTCGGGCTTTACATAATGAGTCACATCAGCGATGTGAACTCCAATCTCCCACAAATCTTCACCTAGTTGCTGAATAGAAAGGGCATCATCAAAGTCCTTTGCATCTACCGGGTCTATAGTGAAGGTGGTGACATTTCTGAAATCTCTTCGCTTTGCTATCTCCTCCTTTGTTATTGCATCGGGGATCTTTTCCGCTGCCACAATTGCTTCTTCCGGATATGAATATGGAAGATTGAATTCGGCAAGGATGGCGTGCATTTCAGCATCATTATCTCCTACGTCCCCCAATACATCAACGACCTCACCAACCGGATTCTTGGCACCTACAGGCCATTCGACTATCCGTACAACGGCCTTCTGGCCGTTGACGGCACCCTTGAGTTTGTTCTTTGGAATGAAAATATCTCTATTGATTACCTTCCAGTCACAAACCAGGAATGCAAAATGTTCACTAACCTGAAGCTGACCGACAAAGAGCTCTCTCTTTCTCTTTATTATCTCAACGATCTCTCCCTCCAACTGGCGACGCTTCTTACGGGCAAACAGCAGTACCTTGACTTTGTCCCCATGCAAAGCTCCATTAAGGTTAGCCTGTGACACAAATATATCCTCTCCGCCTTCATCGGGTACTATATAAGCCGAACCTGCAGCCGTCATATCCACAGTACCGGTAATCTGAGCTGCTAAAGAAAGTAGCTTGTACTTCCCGGGTACAACCTCACTCAATATACCCTCCTCAGTCATTTCAAGCAAAAGCATCTCAACAAGTTGACGACTGCTTTTCTTGGTCAAACCCATCGCTGCAGATACCTGCTTATAGTTTAAGGACCTTTTGGGATTAGCATTAAATACATCCAGTATTTCCTCCCTAAGTGCAGGTCGATTTGCCCGCTTTTCTTTTTCTTGTCCCATATACTATCCTGAAATTAATAATATGCCATTTCAACCAAAGGTAATAAAATATCACTCCAGGGCCGATACTTATGTAAAAATCCTAAAAAGAAAAGACTAGATAATACAATATCATAGCGGCGCTTTAATATTTTTGTATCTTTACGGCTCGATTTTAAAATCCTATAAATTAATATTATATGTCAAAGATTGATGCATACAATTTTGCCGGCAAAAAAGCTATTGTACGCGTGGACTTTAATGTTCCGCTAAATGCCGAGTTTCAGGTCACCGACGATACCCGCATTCGCGCTGCAGTTCCTACAATCAGCAAGATACTGCAAGATGGAGGTTCTGCCATCATCATGTCACACCTTGGCCGTCCAAAGGGTAAGTTCAACAGCGACTTTTCTCTTAAGCATATTCAGGCTCACATGGCAAAGGTAATAGGTACAGAAGTAATTTTTGCTACTGACTGCGTTGGCCCTGATGCAAAAGCAAAGGCAGCTGCCCTGAAGCCAGGTCAGGTTCTGCTGCTCGAAAACCTCCGCTTCCACCTCGAAGAAGAAGGTAAGCCAAAACTTGCTGACGATGCAAGCGAAGACGAAAAGAAGGCTGCAAAGGCTGAAATGAAGGAAAAGCAAAAAGAATTTTCAAAGACCCTTGCTTCTCTGGCTGATGTATATGTAAATGATGCTTTCGGTACTGCTCACCGTGCCCACGCCTCTACTGCAATCATTGCAGATTATTTCGATGCTGACAATAAGATGTTCGGTTACCTGATCGAAAGCGAAGTTGAAAGCCTCGACAAAGTTATTAAGAATCCTAAGCGTCCATTTACTGCTATCATGGGTGGAGCAAAGGTTTCTTCAAAAATCACAATTATCGAAAACCTGCTTGACAAGGTTGATAACCTTATCCTTGGTGGTGGTATGACCTTCACATTTTACAAGGCTCATGGCGGTAAAATCGGTTCTTCTCTTTGCGAAGACGAGTACATCCAACTAGCTCTTGACCTTGAAAAGAAGGCTGCTGAGAAGGGTGTTAAGATCTACATGGCTAATGACATAATTGCTGCTGATAAGTTTGCTGCAGACGCCAACACTCAAATCTGCGAATCCAGCAATATCCCTGATGGATGGCTGGGTCTAGATGCAGGTCCTGAATCTATCAAGGAAATGAAGGAGATTATTGAAAACTCTGCTACTATCCTTTGGAATGGTCCCGTAGGTGTATTCGAAATGGACAAGTTTGCTGAAGGTTCAAAGGCAGTTGGTGAGGCTATCGTAGCTGCTACCAAGAAGGGTGCCTTCTCTCTCGTTGGAGGTGGTGACTCTGTAGCCTGTGTTAACAAATTCGGCTTTGCTGACGGAGTTAGCTATATCTCTACTGCTGGTGGCGCTCTTCTGGAATACCTTGAAGGCAAAGAACTTCCAGGTATCAAAGCTATCCGCGGATAATAAGACCAATAATGATACAATCAAAAGGCTGCCTCAGGGCAGCCTTTTTTATGGCATTACCAGCCACTTTAGTGTCATCTGGGCTGTCGCTTTCATATGAATCAGATCAGCTCCACTTATATTTATAATTCCACATTTATTCCCCTCCCTTATTGCTCCAAGCTCTTTCAATCCTGCCAGACCGCCAGCCTTGTCACTTGAAAGTGACAGCAACCCGATCCAGTCAGCCTGATTATAGCTTAAGCAATAGTCCTTTATTCTTGAAAACACAGGTACTGAATAATTATCTCTGGTCCTTGTAATTACCGGATGTAGGTCTGAATCAATACCCGGAATTGAAAGCGGGAAACTCGGATCCCCATCTGCACCGTAACGACCAAGTGCTACCGTTCCTCCTGCAAAATGAGCGTTGAGATTTCTTTTTTCATAATCAAATAGTTCAACACCTACAATATCTATTAACCCCGGGATAAGAAGACCTCCATACCATTCTAGTCCGGGCCTTTCCCTAAGTCCGGTGCCTCCACTATCCACAGAAAGAATCCGCCCCTCATCGTCTATTGTAAGAATAGGCCACGCAAGCATTTGCCCACCTTCCATGAGGGCAAAATGTGATCCAAGCATCCGCCTCTTCATCAGGAGAGTATTATTGTATTTGTACTTCTTCTGTTACCATTTGCAACTCGTCTGCACGAGTGCCCTTATTCTGTAGTTTCAGACTGTCACGGACAACTTTTATGCTGATTTCATCAATCTCAACAGAGGCCTTGTTTAAAGAATCCTGTAACAAAAGATTCCCTTCAATGTACTTTGGAAAAGTATCATTCTTAAGCTTAAGCATAAGCTCAGCAACTCGTCTTTGAAATGAGATATCAATACTCTTGTATACAGTATCAGCGACACTGTCATTGTAAAAGGCAGAAAGCATTATCCTAGTATTACGGCTCTCATCGTCATGAAGAAACTTGTATCCTGCACTAAAGCGTATTGCACCTGCCAGATTAAGCGTATCAACATCAATCCTGAAAAGATGACCCGTAGCTAAAGTATCAAGGTTACTAATCTTAATACTTGATGAACCCTGCCAAAGGTTTCCATTCTTCAATTTCTCTGCCTCATTCAATGCCTGCTCCAGAGCCAACCTTTCCCTCTCCATAAGAATCTTCACATCTGCCTCTGCCTGACTGAGTCTCTCAATCACCATCTCATAGACTTTATCATATAGCTGAGGGTTAGAAACATACCATCGACGGATGGTATCAAACTCAGCCGTCGTTAGTCCATGCTTTTCAAGTACATACTTATATGACCCGCTAATATCTGAGTTTCCAGAAATTCTGTACCCCGGCATATAAATCAGAGTAGCATCCGCCATATGTATATCTGCCAGAATCTCTGCCATTTCCTTAGGCCGTGGATATCCTTTGGGCACTTTGTATCTGTTACAGGCTGTAACTGATAAAGCAACTATTAGTATTGATAAATACAATCTGACCTTCAACATTGTCTCTGTTTTCTACACGTAAACTATTATTTCCCGTCCCCTCTAAACATTGTTCTGATCGTCTTAAAGAATAGAACAAAATCCAGTTTCAACGACCAGTTATCTATATACTCCAGATCCATCTTCATCCACTCGTCGAATGGAATATTATTCCTGCCTGACACCTGCCAGATACACGTAATGCCGGGTTTCATGGATAACCTCCTCAACTGCCATCTCTCATATTCCTTGACCTCATCTGGTATAGGAGGCCTTGGTCCAACTATTGACATTTCACCCATCAACACATTATAAAACTGAGGTAATTCATCCAGGCTTGTCTTACGAAGGAAATGGCCCACTTTAGTAATTCTTGGATCATCTGTCATCTTGAAAACAGGGCCATCCATCTCATTCTTTTCTTTCAGACTATCTTTAAGCTCTTCAGCATTTGCCACCATAGTACGAAATTTATGGAGCATAAATCGACGCCCCCTTAGTCCTACCCTTTTCTGACTGAAAAAAATCGGACCTTTGGAATCAATCTTGATAGCCAGCCCAATAATCACAAACAAAGGTGACAGAACGACTAGTACAATGGCAGAAAACACTCTGTCGAAAATATCTTTCAGACGTAAAGACAGATAGTTTACCGGTGTATTTGAGATTGTAAGTAAGGGCGATGTTCCAAGATAATGCAGCTGCGTTTTGTTGGCAAGCATTGTAAAGAAAGGAGAATAAAGTCTGAAAACAACACCTATCTCAGAGCATATCTGAACATAGGTCTCCAATAACCTTGGATCAAGGGCTTCCTTGCAGACTATGACCTCATCAATTGTCTTGTCTCTGAGAAGCTGTTCCAGATCAGTACCTTCATCCAGCACTGGAGCCACATCTGGAAAACTCATATGTGCAGAGCCATCTCCAATTATAGCTACAATTTTATAGCCCCATTCCGGATGACCTGTCAGCTGACGAATAAGAGAAGCAGCCGATTTATCTCCGATAAGCAATACATTCAGGTAGTTATAACCCTTTCGTCTTACCCTCTTGAGTAAGTAATAAATAAAAGTCTTAAAGAGGAAGGTTAAAACAAGATCAAACAGTGCAAAGACAAGGAAAAGTCCAACACCCAGATAGAAAAGATTGAATGCCCAGGCTGATACAACAAGTAAAATTGTACCTACAACCGAAAGGCCTAAGCAACTTAACAGAACCATTGAATACGGTCTGGAACGATATAATACATTTGTCCCAAACCCATTTGAAAGAAGAGTCCAAAAAATTATTATAAGCAACTGTAATATTACGCTATCCTTCTGGTGAAGTATTGATATTTTCCCATACTCAAAATACAGCGCAATATTAAAACTGATAAGGGCCAGAACAACATCTGCCATTGTAGAAATAGCATTGATTGTCTTTGCTTTTTCTTTGAGCATCCTGAATTCCGTTTAGCTTGCACGAAGATAGTTTATAAACACGACTTAGTACATGAAATTTTAAGTGTTTTTCACATAAGCCTATCTGAATTGTTTTATCAATCCTACAGATACACCCAGAGATTTTGAAAGCGCTCCAACATCAACGCCAAGCATTCCATGAATGCTCAATCCATTCAACTTTGATGGACTCCATTCCATACCCATACTTCCATAAAACTGATCCTTTCCTCCTTTGAAAAAGTAACTGGGAGTTTCAACCCATGTATAACGTCCAGTGTACTGATGTACATAAGAACCGTAGTTGCGTGTAATACTCATCATAAGATCCCACGATACCTCATCGCTAAAATCACCTGCAGCTCCAATATGAATAGCGCGAAAACGGTCGCCTACCAGCTGGTAATATGTTTCCCGTGCTCCAAGTTCAGGCTCTAAATGAGCAATCTGAGAATAGGACAGAATAAATGGAGACCCCATAACCATACCATAGTGAGTCCATCCAGCGGGATAAAGTCCGTTATTCATGTACCAATCCCTTCCTCCAAATCTATATCCATAATTCGTATTTTCCTTTAGATACTTCTCTACCTCCTCTTTTGTATAAGATCCAGGATTTTCAACTCCAAGCTTCCTCATAACATCTTCTCTGAATGCAGGATCTTCAAGTTGATACAATACAACCAGAAATGGCCTTACATTGCCATTCTCATCAGTGTAATGAAAGTATGCATCAGGCATGCCTTTGCCAGACTGATATACTGTATTAACCCATTCGATAGTCAGAGCACTAATAAGGCCTTTTTTCGAAGAAGTCCATGTAAGACCTGCTATCTGATCCCTGTTCCTGACAAAGGGCTTCATCCCCGAACCATCAGCAAATGGCATCTGATAATAAAAGCGATACTCCCCATTCTCATTCGAATAATACACCCCAATGTCGTATAAACCCATATGGGCTCCAGCGGCATTTGTCATTTCACCTCCACCCAACTTACTTGACCCTTTAGCAAAGATCGAGTTCCAAAAATCGATAGGAATTTTCTCGCCGTTAGAATAGTAGCCACCCATCAAAACAGAATGGTTCAATCCTGCATAGGGCTTCAACTTTCCACCATCCCATCTGACATAGGCATATTTCTCATGTAACATTACATCTCTGTGGAACTTGACAGCACCCCTGTACTCATCATCCATGAAGCCATGGCTCACCTCACCTTTTATCTCGATTCGTCTGAGTACTCCCGGAAGCTTGGTATACTCCGGAATACCTATGGTTATTCGATCAACTGGTCTGGCATTAGAGCCATACAAAAATGAACCGCTTCCCTTATAACCGTGTTCGAAAACTGGGCTAAAAACATGGCGACCTGCCTTAAGGCTTAGAAATTTCCAGTCAATGCCAAGTGAATAGCCATGAAGATAGCCCCCGAAATGTTTGCTGTTATAATCAGCTTCCAGATGACCGCAAACTGAGATATTGTGACCAACATGAAAATCCCCCTTGAAAGAGGCAATGCCAAGAAAGGGAGCCTTACCTGATATACCCCACCTTCCCTCCTGCCCGGCATATAGCCATAATGGGGTGGTTTCTCCCGAAACTATCATGGAATATGTTGCAAGCTTACCCTGAACATTCAGCTTACCAACTGCATGAGTTGTAAGTGAAAACAATGAAAATAAAATCAACAGGTTATTTCTCATGAGGTACATGGATTTACTGACAATGCGGCAAAGTGAATTAAGGAACTTGACCATTTGGTAAAATTATGACAAGAAAACGAATATGTAAATTTTAATTATTACAACCTCCATCCGATACTGATTTATTACTTTTGACGAAAACCTATATTGAGCGATTTATACAAAAAAAAATAAAAGATAGCTTGCTTATAACCTTGATAATGTGTATTTTAGAGGTATTAAAATAAAAAAACAACACTTCACCATTTAGGTGCACAAGACTATCTTTTATGAGTACGAAGATAACAAAAATCGGCATTACAACCAATAAAATTTCTGGTCGTGGAGGGCTCCCTTTATTTCTTCGCTACACTGAGCAAATTGGCTTATATGGGCTAATATCGCGTAATGTTTCTTCTCTGCTTACTGGAAACAGCAAAGGCTTGCAGCTTCAACAGTTTGTAAAACAGATTGTTGCATTTTTTATAGATGGCACAAATATGGCCATAAGCAGTTTTGATCAAAGTAAAAAGGATGAAGGATATGCATGTTTGCTTGAATGCAAGACCGACCAATTGGCCTCTTCTCACCAGGTCAAACGTTTTTTTGGGAAGCTGTCCGTTATTTCAAACTCGGTATTCAATAAGATACTTAATGAACTGTTTATCTGGAGGCTTCACATATCCAAACCCAAAGTTATAGAACTGGGCATTGACACCATGGTTTTGGATAATGACGATGCTGCGAAACGCGAAGGTTGCGAGGTCACTTACAAGCGTAAGAAAGGGTTTCAGCCACTTCATATATGCTGGGGCTCGTTTCTGATAGACGTGACCTTTAGAAAAGGAAGTGCTCATTCCAATCATGGATCAGATTACACCGACAGGGTACGCTCTATAGTAAATCTGATACGCAAGAGATACTCCAAAGAAGTCCCTATTGTGGTGTGCGCCGATAGTGGGTTTGCGGATCAGAAAGCGTACGAGATATTCGAGCAAGAGCTTAATATACATTACATTACAACAGGAAAATTGTACAATGATGTTACTGAATATGTAAAGGCTTTACCCATTGACACTTTGGGCAAAATCACTAAAAATAAAGCAGTCTGGCAATTTGCGGAATTTGCCAGCAAGTTGAAATCCTGGTCCAAGTTTCGTCGTTGCTTTTTTACCAGATTGCACCGGGATGATACCGGGCAGTACGTAATGGAATTTGGTAAGCCTGACAGCGTCATCTATACCAATATCGGGAACTGTCCTGTCGCTGACAAAAGGCTTCGGGCATCCGGTGGAGATGAGTGGTTTAAAGCTGATACCATCATACGAAAATCACACCAAAGAGGAGCCGACGAGTTGATACATCGTAGCATTAAAGAGCTTGCTACCAGAGAACAACTTCCTTTTAAATCCTTTGGAATGAACAGAGCCTATTATTTTATGCTGGTAGTTACACACTTTATTTTCGAAGCATACAAACAAGATGTTACCGCAGAGGTTATTCCGGTAACCGTATATCCTAATACATTCAGAAGAAAGCTTATTGATTTTGCTGTCAAGATAACCTCAAGGGCAAGGAGTATTGTCCTGAATGTCACCAGAGTAATTTATGAAACGATAAATATTGAAGAGTTATGGGAACGGTGTCAGTCACCGCCGAAAATTCAGTTTGCATAAGGCAGAACAACATACCTCAGGATTGTAAACCCGTAGTGGTAATGGGAGACTTATGTCCAGACCCATAGAAAATGCGATAAAGTTCGGTTTGAGTGAAAAACAGAACTGAATTTTCGTTGAAAAAGTACACGAAAGAAGCCTACCTCTGAGAAAATTTCCGTTTTTTTGAAATCAAGTGAGACGACGGGGGCAGGTGAAATTACGAATCGCTCAATTTAGGGAAAATTTGATTATATGCTAGATTTTGATTTTATTGAAATGTTATCGGCCTTCATTGTTTTGTTTGCCGTAATCGATATTCTCGGTTCTATACCGATTGTGCTTGATATCCGTGATAAGGGAGGTAGAATTGATGCATGGAAGGCAGCCCCTGTTTCCTTTATCATACTTATTGTTTTTCTGTTCCTGGGAGAGGCTCTCCTTGGACTATTTGGGGTTGACTTATCATCATTTGCAATTGCCGGTTCATTGATACTTATGATTATGGCCATTGAGATGATACTAGGGGTTCAAATCTTCAAACACGACTCCCCTACAGGTGCATCCATAGTTCCTATTGCATTCCCGCTTATAGCCGGAGCAGGTTCATTTACGACCCTGCTGGCCTTGCGTGCTGAGTTTGCCCTGTCAACAATTATTGTTGCATTATTTCTGAATATAGTCGTGGTATTTTTCGTGCTTCACTATACCGATAAAATCAAGCATATTGCAGGTGCCGGTGGTGTATATGTACTCAAGAAATTTTTCGGCATAATCCTTATGGCTATGTCAATAAGGCTCTTTATGTCAAACTTTGCTTCCCTGCTTGTCGAAATGATAGATCATTTCAAAGGGTTGTAGAATAACTTCAACTATGCCTTATTATGTAGTGTGGGTAGGTGCCGAACCAGGTATCTACGACAGCTGGAACGACTGTAGGAAAAGAATCATAGGCTTCCCCGGTGCCAGGTACAAGAAGTTCAACACTCTTGCCGAAGCTGAGGAAGCTTTTGGATCGTCACGCAGTTCAAAGCCAAAGGCCGTTAAACTCTCGGGTTTTGAATCTCCTATTCAGGATGCATTGGCCGTTGACGCAGCATGTAGCGGCAACCCCGGAGTTATGGAATATCGTGGGGTGCATGTCGGAAGCAGACAGGAATGGTTTAACTTCAAGATCGAACTTGGAACCAACAATATTGGAGAGTTTCTTGGAATTGTTCACGGCCTTGCTTTTCAAAAACAACATAACCTAAACATCCCCATTTACAGTGATTCACAAATTGCTATAGGCTGGATAAAGGCAGGAAAATGCAAAACCAAACTAGCGGTAAACGAAAAAACAAAAAAGCTATTTGAAGTGATCAGGAGGGCTGAAGAATGGCTTGCTCATAATAGTTGGGATCAACCGCTGCTCAAATGGGAAACAAAACGATGGGGAGAGATTCCTGCCGACTTCGGCAGGAAATAATGAAGTCCAAAATATCATGAAAAGCCTGAGACCTGGCAGTTTATTGCATCATCAACGGCAGGTTGAAACAAACACGATGTCCCGTTTTTACCTTTCCATCATAGCGCTCTTCACTGCGTATATACCCAAAATCCGTCGGCCTGTTTTTTAATCCTTTTCCCTTGTAAATGTGACTAAAGGATACTGCGATTCCCATATTCCTGTATTTTTCTTCCAGGGACTTACAAGCATAATGGCAATTTCCTTCGGCACCATTGTCCTCAATTATTACCTCCAAAGCATTTCCCCGTCTCATAAATGCAATATCAAATTTGATCTTATCCTGAGACCTAAAGGCCATTATATCAGCAAGGGCATTCTCCAAAAATGGCTGTGATATCATCGAGGGTACAAGAATTGCTCCGGCATTCTGCATAACATTACTCTCTATTCTGTGTTCTATAGGCTTTCCAAGCATCTGATCCTGGACCCTCAGGAAAGACCTAAGGTAATCTATCTCCATACTTAGAGGTATCAGCTCCTGCCCGGAGAATTTCAGCACCTGTTCTATATGACGTGCTATCATATCCAGCTGATCAACAGCCCTTTCACTATCACCCACTTCGATACACTGTTTTACATTCTTAAGAGAGCTCAGCATCAGATCGGGATTACACTTTTCCTTCATTAGCTCCTTTTTCAGCTCTTCCACATTCTTCTGTTGCAATAGTCGGCGTCTTCTTTGGTAGGCTGACGCAAAAGCAATTACTGCGGAGACAGAAACTAAAATAATAAGACTCCAAAATAATCTTTCCCTCATAATAGCCTTCTTAATTCTATGGTCTCTCTCCTTAATCTGTCGCTCCAGTTCCATATCCATAACCCCTTTTGCATAGTCCGGGTTATCCTTAAGCATCTTGTCCCTCAGTGCAATATATCTCTCGAAATTAACGAGGGCACTATCATATTGCTCAATCTGCTTGTAAACCAAATATTCAGAATTCAGAAGATTTAGCAGCAACTCCTTCATTTCGTACTGCACAGCCAGGCCTTCAGCCTTTTTGTATAGGTAGATGGACTGAAGATACTCCCCCTTCTTTGCATAATTGTCTCCTAACATAGAATAGGTATTAACTTCTGCAAAACGGTCTCCCTCTGCTTTATTGATTACCAATGCCCGTTCAAGTATCCTTCCTGCCTCATCATACTTCTCCTGCCTCATCTTTAAGGAACCGATATTACTAAGCACTCTGGCCTCCATCGCATTATTCCGCTCCCTTCTGTAATACTCCAGAGCCTTTTCATAATTGGCAGCTGCCTCATCGAGTTGACCATATTCTGCATATACTGCTGCAATATTATTATAGACGCTCGCAACCTCCTCCCATTCCTGTTCTTTGAGATAAACATCAAGGGCTTTTTGATACAGGTCGAGTGATTTGGCAAACTGCTCACCATGAGAAAAAACTATGGCCATATTCTGGTAACACTGAGCAATGCCGTATGAGTTGTTAATCTCAAGCTCTAGCTTAAGTGATTGGGAAAAGTTCTCAATAGATTCGTCAAAATCTCCCTGATAGTATTTAACCAGTCCAAGATTGTTATACGCTGCGCTTAGCCTTGCTGTATCATTTACATTCCTGTAAAACTCAATTGCACGAGAATACTGTTGGGAAGCTTCACTCCAATTACTTAGGGAATACTCCAGTTCGCCTCTGTAGAAAGCTGCATACGCAGCAAGAAGATCTGGATTATATCCTTCCAGGTCTTCAATCCTGTTTATTAGTTTCCTTGCTTCAGCTGCATTGACATCTATCGCCTCTACCACTAACTCAACAAGGTCTGCAAGCTTTTTTTCATCAGCTGCAGATGTAAGTTGTACCCCAACTACTGATAAAACAACAATGACTGAGATGCGCAGCATAGTAAAGGGGCGAATCATAGTCCGGTATCTATTAGATAGTATCGTAAAAATAATCAAATAGTTATAAAAATGAAATTCTCATACTTTATTTGCACTAATCTATCAGTTTGAGAATTTCTTCTGTAGCACCGCACATACTTTGTACATATTCTAGTGCAGCTTCCCCAGATTTCTTCAGATAATCTTTATTCTCATCATCCCATAATCTTTCCATAAGATTACCAAACTCCACACTGTCATTAATAGAAAAACCTGCGCCCTTTTCTTTGAGATCTATAGCTTCTTTGAACTTAAGGTGACGTGGTCCGAAAATCACAGGCATACCATAAGTAGCTGCTTCAAGTGTATTGTGTATGCCCTTGCCAAAGCCACCTCCCAGATATGCCACACTTCCATATCTGTATATTGCAGAAAGCAGTCCTATGGTATCAATTATAAGTACCCTGACATCAGCTCCGATCTCTCCCTTAACTTTGGTGTAACGGCAAACAGGAAGGGCAAAACGCCTCTCAAGCTGCTGAACATGTGACTCATCCACCATATGAGGAGCAATAATTAGCTTTACGTCCTTAGCTGAATTATTAATATAGCTTGCTATTATCTGTTCGTCAGCAGGCCATGTGCTACCGGCAACAAGTACTTTTGCCCCTGTGGCAAAATTTTCAACTACAGGAATTGGGTTGGCTGCTGCTGCAATGGCAGCAACCCTGTCAAAACGGGTATCTCCGGCAACTATATATGCCTTAATGCCAATCCCATCAAGGAGGGCGGCAGATTTCTCATCCTGAATATAAAAACACTTAACATTGTTCAGTATTTTCCTGAACCAGCCACCGTACCATTTGAAAAAGATCTGATCCTTACGGAATATTGCTGACACAAGATAAAGAGGAGTCCCCACTTCTTTCAACTCCCTGAAATAGTTGTACCAATACTCATACTTCACAAAGAAAACCATCCGCGGATTAACTGTACTGATAAATCTTTTTGCATTGGCTCTGGTATCTGATGGCAGGTAACAAACGACATCAGCTTCCTTGTAGTTCTTTCTGACTTCATAGCCTGAAGGAGAATAAAAGCTGAGAACTATCTTGTATGAAGGATTCTTTTTCCTGATGGCTTCAATCAACGGCCTTCCCTGTTCAAATTCGCCAAGAGAAGCACAGTGCACCCATATTACATCACCTTCAAGAGAGACTCCCCCAAGGGTATCCCACACAGTCTTTCTTCCCTTTACCAGTAGAGCAGCCCTTTTACTAAAAGGTGCTGCAAGGCTTACTGCCAAATCAAATAATGCTATTCCCAAATTATAGAATAAGTGCATCTTTTCGTTCTTTCATTTGATACACGCCAAAAATACAATAAGCTTGCCGAGTATCGCATATTTTGCCTCGAAAAATGAACAATGCTGTTAAAAACTTATATTTTTGTAGTTTTGTAAATACCAGAAGGATATGAGTATGGAATCCAGTACGATGCCTGGTGAAGATATCAGGAGCAATTTCGTAATTGAAGAAATAGAGAAGGACCTGGCAATGGGTCGTAACGGAGGTAAAATTCTTACACGTTTTCCACCTGAGCCCAACGGCTATCTACATATAGGGCATGCCAAGGCTATATGCCTCAATTTTGGCATAGCGGAGCGCTACAATGCTAAGTGTAATTTACGTTTTGACGACACCAACCCTGTCAAGGAAGACGTAGAATACATAGAATCAATCAAGGAAGACATTCAGTGGTTAGGATTTCAATGGGCTGATGAACCAAAATATGCATCCGATTATTTTGAGCAGCTTTATGAATGGGCTATCAAACTTATTAAGAAGGGATACGCCTATGTATGCCAACTTTCAGCCGAAGAGATAGCTGCCCAGAAAGGTACTCCTACCGAACCTGGTCAGGAAAGTCCCTATAGGAATCGTTCAGTTGAAGAGAACCTTGAACTCTTCGAAAGAATGAGAAAGGGTGAGTTTAAGGAAGGGGAGATGATTTTGAGGGCCAAAATAGATATGGCTTCTCCAAATATGCATATGCGTGACCCCATCATGTACAGGATCATCCACAAGAGCCACCACCGCACCGGTGACAAATGGTGTATCTACCCTATGTATGATTACACCCATGGGCAAAGCGACTTTATCGAAGGTATCACACACTCACTTTGTACCCTTGAGTTTGCCGTACACAGACCTCTATATGACTGGTTCCTCGACAAGATACTGGAAGGCGAGCCCACTCCGGAGGTTAGAACAAGACAAATTGAGTTTGCCCGTCTTAATATCAATTATACTGTTATGAGCAAGCGTAAGCTGCTCGAACTTGTGCAACTGAAAGTAGTATCAGGTTGGGATGATCCCCGTATGCCAACTATTTCCGGCTTACGTCGCCGAGGCTATACTCCGGAATCTGTCAGGATGTTTGCCGAAAAGGTGGGAGTTGCAAAGCGTGACAATGTAATAGATATAGCACTCCTGGAACACTGCGTAAGGGAAGATCTAAACAAGAAAGCTACAAGGGTAAATGCAGTGCTTGATCCGATTAAAATGATAATCACAAATTATCCTGAGGATCAGGTTGAAATGCTCGAGACTGTCAATAATCCTGAAGACGAAACCATGGGCTCTCGTACAATTCCATTCTGTCGTGAGCTATACATTGAAAGGGATGACTTTATGGAAAATCCCCCAAAGAAGTACTTCAGGCTCGGTCCAGACAGGGAAGTACGTCTGAAAAGTGCGTACATAGTAAAGTGCGAAGGTTTCAAGAAGGATGACCAAGGTAATATAACTGAGATTTACTGTACCTACGATCCGGAAAGCCGTAGTGGTTCTGAAGGATCTGCACGAAAGGTCAAGGCGACCCTCCACTGGGTATCTGCAAGACATGCAATAGATGCAGAGGTAAGACTCTATGATAGACTCTTCCTCGATCCGGAACCAGATGGACATAAAGACAAGGATTTCAAAGAATTTCTGAATCCTGACTCTTTAAAAGTTCTAAATCACTGCAAACTGGAACCCATGCTTGCTGAAGCCAAGCCTTTGGAACATTTCCAGTTCCAGCGCCTAGGGTATTTCTCCGTTGATCCCGGCTCCAAACCTGATATGCTTGTATTTAACAAGACTGTAGGACTTAAAGATACCTGGGCAAAAATCAGCAACAAGGAAGAGTAAAGTTCGGGTGTCCAAATTATAGGGGGAAGCGTAACCTTATTGATGCTTTAAATGTTTAAGCTATAATAAGATTACGCTTTTCTGTATTATATAAAAGGCCTTATGTACAAGTATTCAGGAGCCCAAATATTCAGACCGGCAATAGTGGTATTAGTGCTGACATTTGCAGTGTATATAAACGTCGGTGGACAAAATTCTCTTGATGCTTCCGGTCAGAAGACAGGAAAATGGCAATACTTCAATAAAGAAGGACAACTTACCGAAGAGGGAGAATATCGTTCCGGAAAGAAGGAAGGTATATGGAAGGCTTTCTATCCGGATGGCACCGTCAAGTATGAAATCACCTTCAAAGATGGTGTAGCCAACGGTCCTGCAAAGTTTTACTTCCCCGACGGCTCTCTTTGGGAAGAAGGAATCTGGAAGGAGGCTTTCTGGGTAGGCGACTACCGACTCTACCATCCCGGAGGAAAACCCGCTTATGAATTTCATTACAATGACTGGGGGAAACGTGAGGGTGAACAGAAATACTACTATGCGGACGGAACTATCAAGTTCAGGGGCAAGTGGCAGGACGGGGCCATTGACGGCAAGGTTGAAGTATATGACTCTTCAGGAAAACTGCAGGCTATCAGGAATTACGAAAACGGAAGCTTTGAAAGCACAGATACCAAACCATCAGTTCTGCCTGAATCAAATGAACGTGAACCCGACCGTATAGTATCACCATTCCATGGAACCGGATACCACACTGCCTACAGACTGGATGGACGCATCTATCAAAAGGGATATTACCGTGAAGGCATATTATACGATGGAGAGGAATTCATCTATGACAGTAGTGGTGTCCTCAGACAGATAAGGGTTTATGAAAACGGCAAACTTGTCAGAATTAAATCAGGACGGGAAATTGAGGGTACTGCGCAATAAAAGCTCCAGATCAAAAGGAATGCTGTTTATGAATTGCCAAGACTTTAGGCTAAAAGCCTAAGGCTACAAAACTAAAATTTAGTATTTTAGCAGTTCTTTATAAACAGTCATTTTATGAGTTCCTTAGAGTTGAAGATTTTCAATACCCTTTCAAGGGAAAAAGAGATATTTAAACCCATAAATCCTCCTCACGTCGGACTTTATGTATGCGGCCCGACTGTCTATGGAGATGCACACCTGGGTCATGCACGTCCTGCAATCACCTTCGATATCCTTTTCAGATACCTGTCTCATCTCGGTTACAAAGTTCGCTACGTTCGAAACATTACTGACGTGGGGCACCTTGAGAACGACGCTGATGAAGGCGAGGATAAGATCGCAAAAAAAGCCAGACTTGAGCAAATGGAACCCATGGAAGTGGTACAGTACTTTACCTCAAGGTACCACGATGCCATGCATCTTCTGAACGTTAAGGATCCTTCCATAGAACCAAGGGCTTCAGGTCATATTATCGAACAACTGCAATTGGTTGATACCCTCCTGGGAAAGGGCTATGCATACGAGAGCGAAGGTTCGGTTTACTTTGACGTCGAACGTTACCATAAAGACTATAATTACGGAAAACTATCTGGCCGCGTATTAGAGGAGCTGTTTAGTACCACACGCGAACTTGAAGGTCAGTCAGGTAAGAAAAACAGTTTTGACTTTGCCCTCTGGAAAAAGGCTTCGCCAACTCACATTATGAGATGGCCGTCGCGTTTCAGCGACGGCTTCCCGGGCTGGCATCTGGAATGTACTGCAATGAGCACCCGCTATCTGGGCGAGCAGTTTGATATTCACGGTGGTGGCATGGACCTTTTATTCCCTCACCACGAATGCGAAATAGCTCAGGCTACGGCTGCCAACGGACAGGGGCCGGCTCGCTACTGGATGCACAATAATATGATAACTATCAATGGACAGAAGATGGGTAAGTCATTGGGTAATTTCATTACTCTTGACGAGTTCTTCTCAGGTAGTCACAAGCTGCTTGATCAGGCTTACTCTCCTATGACTATACGATTCTTTATCCTGCAGGCTCACTACCGTAGCACGGTTGACTTCTCAAATGATGCACTACGTGCTGCCGATAAGGGAGTCAAGCGCCTGCTTGATGCAGTGGCAGCAATCGACAGGATCAGACCAGGAGGCAACAGCGATTATGATGTTGCTAGCTTCAGAAAAGATTGTTATACTGCACTCAACGACGATCTCAACACTCCCATACTTATCGCTCACCTGTTTGATGCTGTCAAGGCAATCAACTCAGCTGTTGATGGAAAGCTGTCCTTTACCGCTGAGGACCTTGCATTATTCAGGGAATTAATACACACGATGGTTTTCGATATCCTTGGACTTAAGTCAGAGGAAGCTGCATCAGGTGAATCAACCGAAACCATTGAAGGTCTGATGGATCTATTGCTCGAGCTCCGCAAAGCTGCAAGAAGCAACAAGGACTGGGCGACCTCAGATATGATACGCGACAAACTCGCAGATATGGGTATAGTTGTCAGAGATGGGAAGGACGGTGTGAGCTGGGAATTTAACAGATAAACCTGCAACGGATGCTCAGAATCTTTTCAATATTAGCTTGTACAACAGTATTGTACACTTCTTGCAGCCTTAAAGGCAGTACTGGCAACGGTCAGGTTGAAGCAACAGAAGATATATCAACAACTACCCCTGATTTTATTGCCGACTCAGCATACCAATACATTGCCGACCAGGTAAGTTTTGGACCAAGGGTTCCCAACACAAAGGCTCATCTTGAATGCTCCGAATACATTGCCAGTAAGTTGGAGTCTTTTGGTGCGAAGGTGACCATCCAGGAAGCTGAAGTTAGTGCCTTCGATGGTACTAGACTGAAGATTCGCAACATCATTGGAGAGTTCCAGCCAGAAAAGAGCAGCCGAGTCATGCTTTTTGCGCACTGGGATTCTCGTCCATTTGCTGATCATGATCCGGATCCGACAAAACGTGACATTCCTATTGAAGGAGCTAACGATGGAGCCAGTGGCGTAGGAGTATTGCTTGAAATAGCACGCCATCTGGCAGCTTACCCGACAAATCCGGGTATAGACATAATTCTTTTCGATGCAGAGGATTACGGTCAGCCGGACCACAGGTCTCTGCCTTATCAACCTGACTCCTGGTGCTTAGGAAGCCAGTATTGGGGCAAGAATCCTCACAAAAAGAACTACTACGCCCGCTTTGGAGTACTGCTCGATATGGTTGGTGCAAAGAATGCTCTTTTTTACAGAGAACAATATAGCGAACAAACGGCCTTGCGCTGGGTTGATCGTATCTGGAATATCGCCAGAGATCTGGGTTACGGGGGTACTTTTGTATTTGGAAAAGGAGGAATGATTACTGATGATCATGTTTATGTAAACCGTCTCAGAGGCTTCCCCTGTGTCGATATTATACAATATGATCCGACTTCCAGGACAGGCTTTGGAGCATACTGGCACACACATGACGATACAATGGACAACATTGATCGTAATACACTTAAAGCCGTCGGACAGACAGTGATGGAGCTTATCTACCGGGAGAAATGAGAAAGTCTGGGAATAAAGTATTAAAAAATAGTTTTAGTCCGGATCTTGTGGAGGCCGGCTGTGATGAAGCTGGCCGTGGATGCCTGGCTGGTCCCGTTTTTGCTGCTGCTGTAATACTCCCCCGCGATTTCAACCACCCCCTGCTAAATGACTCAAAACAATTGACACACCGCCAACGCACCTTGTTGCGTAAAGTAATTGAATCTGAAGCCTTGAGCTGGGGAGTTGCTATGGTGGATAACCAAGAAATTGACAGAATCAACATTCTCAATGCTGCCATCAAGGCCATGCATCTGGCTATACGCCAGCTGAAGCAGGAGCCTCAGCTGTTACTCATTGACGGTAACAGATTTAAAGAATATAATAATATTCCACACCATTGCATAGTCAAAGGAGACTCACTTTTCCAAAGTATAGCAGCTGCATCTGTTCTTGCCAAGACCCACCGCGACGAATATATGCTTGAACAACACCAGAAATACCCTGTTTACCAGTGGGATCAAAATAAGGGTTACCCAACCCAGAAACATAGAGATGCGATTGCTGTATATGGGATCAGCCCGCTGCATCGCCTCAGCTTCAGACTGGAAGACAAACAACTAAGTTTATCCTTATAGATAATTTACATACATATAATTATTCAAATAATTCAAATGAAAAAGCTTATTGCTGCAATTCTGATCCTTACCCTACTAATTACACCCAAGCTCAAGGCAGATGAAGGCATGTGGCTCCTTCCCCTTATCAAGGAGCTTAATATTGAGACCATGCAGAGCATGGGGCTTGAACTTACAGCTGAGCAAATCTATAGCATCAACGAGTCAAGCCTGAAAGATGCAATCGTGATCTTCGGGGGCGGTTGTACCGGATCTCTCATTTCTAACAAAGGTCTTGTACTTACCAATCACCACTGTGGATATGAGCAGATTCAACAATTGAGTTCACTTGACCACAACTACCTTGAGAACGGCTTCTGGGCATCATCTTTTAAAGATGAGCTACCTGCTCCGGGCCTCAAAGTCACCTTTATTAAAGAAATTAAAGAGGTGACTGAAAAGGTTCTTGCGGAGGTCAAACCAGATATGAGTTTTGATGCCAGGAATACAACCATTGACAATGCCATTAAAGCTATTGTGGCAGAGCAGGGAGGAGACAGTTTTGAAAAAGCGCAGGTAAAGCCATTCTTTGCCGGTAATCGTTACTACCTGATTATCACACAGGAATTCAGGGATGTTCGCTTCGTGGGAGCACCGCCGGTTTCCATTGGCAAATTTGGCCATGATACCGACAACTGGGTTTGGCCTCGTCATACCGGAGACTTCTCACTGTTCAGGGTGTATTCTGATGTCAATGGAAACCCGGCAGACTATTCACCCGACAATATTCCATACCAACCCATCCATCACCTTCCGGTCTCTCTAAAAGGATACCAACCTGGCGACTTCAACATGATAATGGGATTCCCTGGATCAACCGACCGTTATCTTCCTTCCTGGGGAATAGAGGAGCGTATGGAGATTTACAATAATGCTCTTATTACAGTAAGGGGTGATAAGCTTGAAATACTGGCTGAAGCCATGGCTGCTGACCCAAAGATTAAACTACAATATGCAAGTAAGTATGCACGCAGCTCCAACTACTGGAAGAATAGTATTGGAATGAATAAGGGTTTGAAGGACCTTAAGGTTATTGACAAGAAAAGAGCTCTTGAAGCAGAATTCGCTGAATGGGTTGCTGCATCTGAGGAACGAACAGCCAAATACGGTAAGCTCCTTAAAGAGCTTGAAGAAGCGTATACTACCCGCAAGGATGTTTACAAAGCTGCTATTACTTTTAGGGAAACTATGAGGAGTGGCACCGAGATCCTGAGCTTTGCCTATAATGCAGAAAGACTTGAAAAGGCTCTAAAAGACAATAAGGAAAAAACAATAAAAAGCGTCACCGATGCTTTGCGTGAGAATGCTGAGGATTTCTTTAAAAACTATGATGCTGCAACAGACCAGAAAGTCTTTGCTGCAATGATGAGGAGATACAAAGCTGATATTGATCCTAAGTACTATCCTTCTTTCTTCAAAGATGTGGAAAAGAAGTACAAGGGAGATTTCGACTTATTTGCCGCAAAACTATTCAAGGGCTCTCTCTTCGTGAACAAGGATACCTATCTGGACTTCCTTGAAAAACCTACATTGAAAGCTTTGCAGGCTGATCCAATCTATACTGTAGCTCTATCAGCAATGCAACAGAATGAAGAGATTTTAAAACTTAATAATAACTCAGCAGATCGGGTAGAAAATGCCAACAGACTATTCATGGCAGGTTTGATGGAAATGAATCCTGAAAAGAGCCTTTACCCGGATGCAAACTTTACTCTTAGACTAACCTACGGTAAGGTAGGTGACTATGAACCAAGAGATGGTGTTATTTACAAATATTACACTACACTAAAGGGTGTAATGGAAAAGGAAGACCCAAACAACTTCGAGTTTATCGTTCCCGAAAAGCTCAAGGAATTGTATAATAACGCTGATTTCGGTCGTTACGCTGCTGCTGACGGCAAATTATATGTAAACTATATTAATGACCTTGATATCACCGGAGGTAATTCAGGAAGTCCGGTGATTAACGGAAAGGGTGAACTTGTAGGTCTGGCCTTCGACGGTAACTGGGAGGCAATGAGTGGGGATATAGCTTTCGAGCCCGAGTTGCAAAGATGTATCAACGTGGATATTCGCTACGTGCTCTTTATAATCGACAAATTTGCAGGGGCTACTAACTTAATTGAGGAACTTAGCATAGTTGAATAAACTATTTACACCGGGAGGATGGAAAACCAAATTGCAACTATAGAACTTGAAGAAATGGTGTTTTACGCCTATCACGGCTGCTTTACTGAGGAGAAAGTGGTGGGCAATAAGTTTGTCGTAAACGTCACAATTAAGCATGATATTTCACATGCGAGGCACAGTGACAGGATACAGGACACAGTCAACTACGTAAGGATTTACGAAGCTGTAAAGAAAGAAATGATGGTAAGCTCCAACCTCCTAGAACATGTGACGGGAAGGATTATCGACAACTTGTTTGATAACTTCCCGTCATTAACCTATGCTAAGATAAAGGTTTCCAAGATGAACCCGCCAATGGGAGGCCAGATGAAATGCGTCAGCCTTACTCTGGAGAAAGAAAAAAAAGCTCCATTATAGGGCTTCTCCTTGCGTGGAAATAAAACTTTATCTATTTTTGCGCTCCCATGGTCGGTTGGCCGAGGGGTTAGGCAACGGTCTGCAAAACCGTGTACGGCGGTTCGAATCCGCCACCGACCTCCAACATAAAAGGGTGCCTCAGCAGAGACACCCTTTTTATTTTCTATCCATTCAGAATCTACCTATCTAAAAAAGCTCCTTTGTGTAATACCTATTGTTATATACTGATATTACAACACTTATACTGCTGACAACTACAAGTCTTTCCGGCTTTATTCCATCTAAACGGCCTCATATCCCAGTTTGGCAACTGCATTGTCAAGACGACGCAAAACCTCATCCTTGCCAAGCATACCAATTATGGTGAAGAGATCCGGTCCAAACGCACCACCTGTCATAGCAAGACGCAGGGCATTTGCAACCGCTCCAAAACCAAGGCCTTTTGCCTCCAGCAAGGCAGATGTCTTATGCTTAAGTTCCTCTGCATCCCAATTAGCCTCTGATGCAAATAGTCCCCTCAACTCCGCGATTAGTCCAGGTACTTCACCTTTCCAGCGCTTTTGCACCACCTTTTCATCATATCCAACCGGAGCCTCAAAGAAAAAGAAAGATTGCTCCCATAATTCAGCAACAAAATGTACCCTTTCCTTAACCAAGGCCACTACCTTTTCTACAAAGGCCAAATCAGTCTCAATGCCTCTGTTTTTCAAATATGGCATAAACAGTCCGGCCAATTCTCCGTCACTCTTTTTTATCAGATACTGTTGGTTAAACCACCTGGCCTTGGCCGGATCAAAACGCGCCCCAGCTTTATTTACCCTTTCAAGAGAGAATATCTCTGCCAGCTCCTCCATTGAGAAAATCTCCTGCTCCGTTCCCGGGTTCCATCCAAGCAATGCAAGGAGATTTACAACAGCCTCGGGGAAATAACCCGATTCCCTGTAACCTGAGGATATTTCGCCTGAAGGCGAAGTATATTCCAGCGGAAAAACCGGAAATCCTTCCTTGTCACCATCCCTCTTACTCAGCTTCCCCTTACCGCTTGGCTTCAGTATCAATGGCAAGTGCGCAAATGCAGGCATTGTATCCTCCCAGCCAAATGCTCTGTACATAAGAATATGCAAAGGCAAGGAAGGAAGCCATTCTTCTCCCCTGATCACATGAGTTACCTTCATCAGATGGTCATCCACAACATTGGCAAGGTGATAAGTTGGTAGTTCATCGGCAGACTTATACAAAACTTTATCATCAAGGATATTGGTATGGAACACTACCTTTCCGCGTATCAGGTCATTGGCCTCGACTTCAACATCTTCGGGTATTTTAAAACGCATTACATAAGGTTCACCGGAACTCAGTTTTGCTTCAAGCTCTGCTTTGCTCATATTAAGCGAGTTTTTCAGACTTCCTCTTGTAGTTACATCATAGGCAAAAGTCTTACCCTCAGCTTCAGCCTTTTCACGTAGAGCATTAAGTTCCTCAGGTGTATCGAAGGCATAATATGCCCAGCCATTTTCAAAAAGCATGTCAGCATACTGCTTGTAGATCTCTCTGCGCTCACTTTGCTTATATGGTCCGTAAGGGCCTCCTTCTAATACTCCCTCATCAACCTTAATACCCAGCCACTTGAGTGACTCATTTATATATTCCTCTGCACCCGGAACAAAACGTGTACTGTCAGTATCTTCTATCCTCAGAATAAAAGTACCGCCATATTTCTTTGCCAGCAGATAGTTGAACAAAGCTGTACGAACTCCTCCAATATGAAGAGGACCTGTCGGACTTGGTGCAAACCTTACTCTAACTGTATCCATTACTTATCTTATTAATACCTGCAAAGGTAACAAATAGAGTTACCCGACAAGTTATCTCCCTTGCCATTTCTCAGGTTTACTAACAAATAAATACTAAATTTAAACACTTATAACACATTCACCTATTATGAAAGAAATCTACCTTGCAAGACTAATCAGTATTCTATCCCTCCTTCCTTTTCTTTGCATCCTCGTCCCGGCTGTTGCACAGGACCTTCCTCCAGTAGTGATATCAGAGTTTATGTCATCCAATTCTGTCACTATCGTAGATGAAGATGGGGAGTTTTCCGACTGGATTGAAATAAGAAATATCTCCGACAACCCTGTTGATATTGAAGGATGGGGTCTGACAGACAATGAAAATAATCCATTTAAATGGACCTTCCCAGCATGCATTCTGCAGCCGGGTGAATTTATGTTGGTATGGGCTTCCGGCAAAGACCGGAAGCCGGCACAAGGGACGCTTGTTAACGGATTAAGACAGCAAGTCTACAAGGGTATAACTGGAACATCTGTTAACGACCTTATTAGCAGTTCAAGTTATCCCGGAATGCCATCCAGCACAGAAATACTTACTGATCTTTTTGAGACAGGGGTAAATATAGATGACAACTATGGTCAAAGGGTCTACGGCCTTTTGAAGGCTCCCCAGACTGGCACCTATTATTTCTGGATCTCAGGTGATGATAATAGCCGACTCTATTTAAGTTCTGATGAGGATCCACACAAAGTGGCCCTAATTGCTGAAGTACCTGAATGGACCAACAGCAGGGAATGGAACAAATACGCCTCACAGAAATCCGGTGCAATCCTTCTGGAAGAGGGTAAGTATTACTTCATGCAGGCACTTATGAAAGAAGAAGGTGGTGGTGACCACCTATCAGTAGGCTGGCAACTTCCTGACGGAACACTTCAGCAACCTATGCCTGCAGACCAGTTCTACCTGGCTCCGGCCGAGCTGCACACCACTTTCTCAATATCGGCTGATGGTGAGACTCTTCTGATTAGCAATGCACAGGGTGAACCGGTACACTATGTGCCAGGAGTTGCACTACCCTCTGATGTCAGTTATGGGTCCATGGACGGTCAGGAAGGATTCTTCTATTTCAACATACCTACTCCAGGAAGTGCAAATTCAGACCAGGGCTACAGGGAATTGTTCAACGGAAGTATTACATTCTCCAAACCTGGAGGATTCTATACCGAGCCTTTCGATCTTGTACTTAACACAGATGATCCAGAAGCGGTAATCTATTACACGGTGGATGGTTCTGAACCAGATCCTGCAAATCTGGGAGGTACTACTTACAGATATAAAAACAGTTATCCATGGGGCAGCCTTCTGGAGCGCTCATCCAGAACCTATGTGTATGAAGAACCTGTTAACATAAGGGATAGGAGCAATGATGCATATCAGATAGCAGGCATCAACACTTATTATGCAAACACACCTCGCCTGCCCTCTTCTCAGAAAATATTCATGGGGACTGTCATTAAGGCAAAGGCAGTAAAAGAGAATGCCCTCTCATTGTTTTCCGAGACCCACACCTATTTTATTACCGACAAGGGACGCAATCGTTATGATCTTCCTGTGGTTTCAATTACTACTGATGAGGCAAACCTCTTTGACTACTACAATGGTATCTATGTGCCCGGTAAGTACGCTGACGACTGGGCAGCAGCAAACCCTGGGGAACAATGGAACGAAAGCCGCCCGGCAAACTACAACCAAAGGGGTGATGCCTGGGAAAGAAGGTCTCATTTTGAGTATTTCCCAACAAATGGAGATCCTGCTTTCAGGCATAAAGTAGGACTTCGAATCCATGGTGGCTACAGCAGGGGCTTTTACCGCAAATCACTTCGCCTCTATGCCAGAACTGAGTATGGATCAGGAAATACAATGAACTACCCCTTCTTTGGAGAACTTCCAGCCAGAGGTGACAGTACCATACATATTGAAAGTTTCAGACGTTTGTTGCTTAGAAATTCAGGTAATGATTATTATCTTACTTTGTACAGGGATGCCCTTATGCAGAGCCTTGCTAGCCACCTCCCAGTTGATGTGATGGGCTACAATCCTGTAGTACACTTTCTAAATGGAGAATACTGGGGAATTATAAATATCCGCGAGCGCTTCGACCAGCATTATGTAGCCAGTCACTATAGCTTACCTTCTGACGACATAGCATTATTAGAAACGTTCGCAACAATTGACGAAGGTTATCCTGAAGACCGTGACAACTTCTTAGCTATTGTTGCTTACGCACAAAATAATGACCCGGCCAATAGCCAGCATTACCAATGGCTATACGAAAGAGTTGATGTAGATAACCTGGCGCACTATTATGCTGCCCAGATATATTTCTACAACACTGACTGGCCACAAAATAATTCAACATTCTGGAGGTATAGAAATGGCACCTATAGCCCTGAGCTGCCCAAAGGTCATGACGGACGCTGGAGATGGATGCTCTTTGATACTGATTTCGGAATGAGTATCTGGTCAGAAGACCATGCAAAAAATGCGCTTTCAAGGGTAATTAATGAGGCAACAGATCCGTCTTCAATAATTTTCAAGCGCCTGCTTAGAAATACTGATTTTAAGAACAAATTTATAAATGCTGTGGCCGATCAGCTTAATAGTGGTTTCCGCCCTCAATATATCCGCAAGAAAGTTGATGAGTTCAATGCCCGTCTGTCATCTTCAAGGAACGAACATTACCAGAGATGGATGGATGGCACTGACACAGGATCCTCTATCAAAAATTTCGGAGATAAGCGCACACCATATGTAATCTCACATACTCAATCACAGTTTAATCTGAGCGGAACAAATGCAGTGACAGTCAACCGAGTTGGTGATGGAGGACTTGTTAAGATTAACAGCCTTTTAATTGACAGCAGACTTCCAGGAATCCCTTATCCGGCAAGTCCATATCCATGGTCAGGAAACTATTTTAAGAGTGTTCCCATAACCCTGACAGCTATTGATCAGCCGGGATACCGATTCTCACACTGGGTTATAAACAACTCCAAATTCTATGACAGGACAGTGGTTTATGATGTCAATGGTGCTGTAGAGGTATTTGCCCATTTCAAAGAAGCACAAATCAGTCTCCTTCACTACTGGCATTTCAACGACCTAATATCGGGCAATCAGGATATAATTCCCGCAGATATAAGTATTACGGAAATAAAAGGGAGTCTTTCCTACCTGGGTACAGGTGCTGGCTATTTGGATGACGTAGATGAGGGAAGCTCTCTCAACAGCAAAGAAAGTGTTGAAGCAGGACTTGCAATTCGTGCACGCAATCCTTCGGATACCCGTCACCTTGAGATCTTAATCCCCACCACCGGATTTGAAGAGATTAGAATTAGCTATGCAACCACTCGAACCAGCAAGGGTGCTCAGCAACAGAATGTGTATTACCGCACAGCCGCAGATGCTGAATGGATACTCTTTGCCACAGGACTTATTATCCCAGAGGATGATTTCAGAGTAGTGTCACTCGATTTCAGCAATGTTGAAGGGGTAAAAGACAATGAGGAATTTGCCCTTAAGATTGAGTTTGCCGGAAGTCAGGCATCAGGCAGTTCAGGCAACAATCGATTTGACAATATCGTGGTTGAAGGCTTAAGAATCACAACAGGAATAAAAGATAATCAGGCAACTGTAGCAATAAATGTATATCCAATACCCGCAAGAGATTACGTTGATATTGTGAGTTCATCCCCAATTGCAAGGTTAAGCCTATACAACAGCAATGGACAGATGGTTAAAGACATGAAATCTGGTGGACTTGCCGAAAGAGTAAGTGTTGGTGACCTGCATCCCGGTATCTACATTATTGAGATTACAACTCAGGGTGATGTAGTAAGGAAAAAGATTACTATCAGCAGATAATAAAAACCGGCTGTCTGCAGGTGGCAGACAGCCGGTTTTTATGAGAAAACTAAAAAAAAGCATCATCCACATTTAGAAACTCCACAGTCCTGACATATCAAACAGCCTTCCTGATAAACAAGGTTGTCTGATCCACAACTAGAGCAGTGGCATTTCTTTGCCTTAGTTCCATCCGGAACATATTTCTTAAGAGCTCTTTCAACACCGTTTTTCCAATTGTTGATATTCTCATTATCGAGCTGCAAACCACTTACCAGATTTATCACGTCTTCGATAGGCATACCGTTACGCAATACACCTGAAATCAGTTTTGCATAGTTCCAGAATTCCTTATTGAATTTGTAAGACAGACCTTCAATCGTGGTCTTGTAACCGCGCTTATTTACATATTGGAAGTCATAACGTGATGTCCCATCTTCCTCATAGTTCTTAATGATACTACCCACTGTTACGCTCTTGGGAAGAAGTAATCCGTCCTCGTCATCTGCAAGACCTGTAAAAATCTCGTAAGGACGACCATCAAGCAATCCTACAAAAGCAATCCATTTCTCCTTGTTGTTCTGGAATCTTACAACTTCTGCTTCAAGCACCTGTGGACGCTTGGTTGGGAAGCGTGAAGAATCTTCTTTCTTCTTCTCGCTGTTGTTGGATACAAGTACTCCTGCTCTTGAACCATCACGGTACACAGTAACTCCCTTGCATCCGCTCTTCCATGCCTCAACATAGAGCTGACCAACAAGTTCCTCACTTACATCGCTTGGCAGGTTAATTGTAACACTAATGCTGTGGTCAACCCATTTTTGTACTCTGCCTTGCATACGCACTTTGCTTAGCCAGTCAACATCATTGCTGGTAGCCTTGTAATAGGGAGACTGCTTTACAAGTCCATCCAGTTCCTCGCTTGAATAGTTCTTGCTTGTATCATAGCCATTGGCCTCCATCCATGTTAAGAATTTATGGTGGAAAACAATGTACTCTTCCCAACTGTCTCCTACTTCATCAATAAAGTCAACCCTTACCTGCGGGTCATTTGGATTTACCTTACGACGCCTCTTATATACAGGCATGAATACAGGTTCGATACCACTTGTAGTCTGGGTCATCAACGAAGTCGTGCCTGTAGGAGCAATAGTGAGAAGAGCGATATTCCTGCGTCCATGAACACTCATACGTTCATACAAATCAGGATCAGCATTTCTCAAACGTTGAATAAATGGATTGTTCTTTTCACGTTCAGTGTCATAGATTGGGAATGCACCTCTTTCTGCAGCCAGATCCACAGACGAGGAATATGCCGCTAAAGCAAGAGTCTTATGCACCTCTACTGAAAAGTCTATTGCATCATCGCTTCCATAACGCAATCCAAGCCCGGCCAGCATATCACCTTCTCCTGTGATACCAACACCGGTACGACGCCCTTCAACTGCCTTATTGCGTATATTGACCCAAAGATTTCTTTCTACTGCTTTGATCTCTTCAGATTCAGGGTCTGCATCTATCTTCTCTATAATTGCATCTATCTTCTCAAGCTCCAGATCAATTATATCATCCATTATGCGTTGAGCAGCTCCAACATGTTTACGGAACAGTTCAAAATTGAACTTCGCCTCAGGTCTGAATGGATTCTCAACATAAGAATAAAGGTTAACGGCAATCAAACGGCAACTGTCATATGGACAGAGTGGGATCTCTCCACATGGATTGGTACTTACAGTCTTGTAACCAAGATCAGAATAACAATCAGGTACAGATTCCCTGATAATTGTATCCCAGAACAATACACCTGGCTCTGCAGATTTCCATGCATTGTGGATTATCTTGTTCCACAATTCCAGTGCATTGATTTCCTTCTTATACTTTGGCTCTTCTGCTTCAATAGGATATTGCTGAATATATCTGGTCTGTTCAACAACAGAGCGCATAAACTCGTCATCAATCTTAACAGAGATATTTGCTCCTGTGACCTTACCCTGCTCCATTTTTGCATCGATAAACTTCTCGGAATCAGGGTGCTTTATAGAAACGCTCAACATAAGTGCACCACGACGTCCATCCTGAGCAACCTCACGGGTTGAGTTTGAATATCTCTCCATAAATGGTACCAGGCCTGTTGATGTGAGAGCAGAGTTCTTTACAGGTGAACCCTTGGGGCGAATATGAGACAGATCATGCCCAACACCTCCGCGACGTTTCATCAATTGAACCTGCTCCTGATCTACTTTAAGGATACCACCATAAGAATCAGAGTTGCTATCATTTCCTATTACAAAACAGTTTGACAATGAAGCAATCTGGTAATTATTACCTATCCCTGACATCGGACCACCCTGAGGAATAATGTAAGTAAAGTTGCGAAACAGCTCGTAGATCTCCTCTACCTTCATAGGATTGGGATAGCGCTCCTCAATTCGTGCAATTTCCCGGGCCATACGCCAATGCATATCATCAGGAGTAAGCTCATATATATTGCCATCAGAATCCTTGAGGGCATATTTATTTACCCATACCCGGGCAGCCAGCTCATCTCCCTTAAAATAATCCAAAGCTGCAGAAAAAGCCTCGTCATGGGTATAAGTCTTCCCCGTTACCTTGTCTTTCTTCTTTTGCATCGCTGATACTTCCATTTCCTTTTAGTTAATCAATCCTCTGATGGGATGAAGGTTAATATTTTTTTTCTGTTTGTAAATTGGCATCTGCAAGTTAACTCAAGAATCCATTTTGGCAAACGAAAACTTATTAACAAAGCCCAAAGTTTCCCATTTCAAAATCTTATCTAATTCATTTATACCTTGTTGACCTCTTGCCACGATGCCGAAAGTTGTCAAAAAAGAAAATTGTCATCTACTTCAAGTCATCAGAATTCAACACATTCTAAAAACATCCCTACCTCTGAGAATGCGTACCATACAAAGCTTCCAAAACACTATTTAACATTTATCAAATCCCATTAAGCGGGCGTTTTCCATTTTTTGGAACACTATCAACAAATGCCAACATATAAAACAACAAAAAGCACTGCCTTCATCATGAAAGCAGTGCCTAAATATCTTTATTACTGAACCTTATGGTCTAGCGAGTTGATATAAACAAGTACTCAGCTTCTATAACCAATTGCCTCAAACTCAAACCCTAATGCTTTAACCTTATTTCTGTCGAGAATGTTTCTCCCATCAAACAAGAATGCTGGCTTCTTCATATCATCGTATACTCTCTGCCAGTCATAGGCCTTGAATTCATCCCATTCGGTAAGAACTGCGACAGCATGTGCCCCTTGCATAGCTTCATATGGATCCCTTACTACCTTAACGAGTTTACGATTCTCATCCTCACCTCTGGTGTTCAAATAATCAAGGTCGGCATAAACTCTCTCAGCCTTCACTTTGGGATCATAGACCCACAGCTCTGCCTGCTCATTTAGAAGGTAATCTGCAACGTAAATAGCAGCACTCTCCCTGGTGTCGTTTGTATCTTTCTTGAAAGCCCAACCCATTATGGCAATCTTTTTACCGCTTACAGTATTAAACAGTCTATTGACAATATTCTCTGCAAAACGTCTCTTCTGGTAATCATTCATACTGATTACCTGCTCCCAGTAATCTGCCACTTCAGTCAGACCATAACTTCTTGCTATATATACCAGATTTAGTATATCTTTTTGGAAACAACTACCGCCAAAACCTACGGAAGCCTTAAGAAATTTGGGACCTATCCTGCTGTCCATTCCAATTGCCCTGGCAATCTCATCGACATCAGCTCCGCTCTTCTCGCAAAGAGCGGAAATAGCGTTTATTGATGACACCCTCTGTGCCAGAAATGCATTTGCAGTCAATTTTGACAATTCACTGGACCAGATATTTGTCGTCAGAATCTTACTTCTGTCAACCCAACGGGCATATATTTCTACAAGGGCCCTGACGGCAGCCTGTCCCCCTTCCTCCTCAGAGCCTCCAATCAATACTCTGTCGGGATTAAGCAAATCACTCACAGCAGTTCCTTCTGCAAGGAATTCAGGGTTGGAAAGAACCTGAAACTGCAGCCCATTGCTTTCAGCATCAAGGATGGTACGAATACTTTGCGCCGTGCGAACAGGTAGGGTTGATTTCTCAACAACTATCTTATTTCCTGTTGCTACATTCGCAATTTGCCTTGCACACAATTCAACGTATTTCAGATCAGCTGCCATACCCTTGCCCACACCATAGGTCTTGGTAGGGGTATTAACAGAAATGAATATCATATCTGCCTCCCTGATAGCTCCCTCCACGTCTGTACAGAAGAACAGGTTACGACCTCTTGCCTCAGCCACGACCTCCTTAAGACCAGGTTCATAAATTGGCAAGTTATCCAAATTTGAGTCGTTCCACTCAGCTATACGCTCGCGACTGATATCAACTACTGTCACTTTGATATCCGGGCATTTCTGGGCTATAACCGCCATAGTGGGACCACCTACATAACCGGCCCCTATACACGCAATATGTTTAATCCTTGTCTCAGTCATCTTCTCTCAGTTAATCTTCCTCAGATACTATTGTTTCATAAGACCTAAACTGTTCCCTGAAATTACCCCAGATCTTTTTACCAAAAAGCAATCCTATACCTACAAAGCATCCAAGAAATACGGAAACCACCATTATCATCTTTCGCTTTGGAGAGCTCTTCTCATCTGGCACAATGGCAGGCTCTATAATCTTAACTACCGGAGTCTCTTCCTGAAGTTTTATTCTGGCTTGTTCATATTGTGATGCCAATGAGTTGTACAGGCCAAACGCAAGGTCATAATCGCTTTGCAGACGCTGCTCCTCTGTGCGGGCAAGTGATGTAAGATTGCCATGGTTGCTGTCCCTGAAGCGGGCAAGAGCTCTCTGGGATTGCCCAAATCTCTCTTCAGCTTCCTTGTACCTTTCCTCGATGAAGCGCAAATCCTCCTTCACCTTTTCTGTCTTATAACTAACAGCATAGTCACTAAGCAACTTTGCAGCATGTGAGGCTACCTGGGCAGCTAGTTCAGCTGTAGGCATTTCAGTCGTTATGCTTATCATGCCAATCTCCTTGCTTATTGAAAGTGTCAGGTTCTCCTGAAGCCATTCAAGGACCTCGCGTTCCTTTTTGGTCATGCTGAGAACTGTTACACCACTATCTCCCTGCAACACTAAAACTTCTTCATCTCCGGCAAAAGCCTTCTTTATAACTCCCGGAAGTCCAACTGTGTATTTTGCTACAGCCCCAATAAGCGACTTACCCATATAATCATGGTAGTATTCATAAAGGGTGACCTGTCCGATTCCATTTACTTCAAAAGGTTCCCTCATCAACCTGGTTAAATAAGGTACGCTCTTTATTATCTCAGGATAATAATCAGTTGGGATAGTACCACTCTCTGTATTTAGTGCTGATGCTCCTCCGAAACCAAACTGAGCTGCAAGTCCACCTAATGCTCCAAGATTAAAACCTTTGCTACTCTCAGGGATGAGTTTAACACCTGCCTGGTATTTAACCGGACTAGCTATTGCTAAAAAAAGTCCCAGAACTATAAAAACGGCACAAACCTTTGCGATATACATCCTACCTTCCCAAATATGTATGGATAGGGCTACAAGATCTATCTCATCCTCCTTGACTATCGGGGGAAGATTCTTTATGCCGTTATCTGCTTTGCTACTCATGCTTGTCTTATATGAGAATTAACTAAAATCGGCTAATCGCTGTAATTACAACAGCCGACATTGACACAATGGCACTAAGAATAGATATCCTTTCTCCACGGGTCATTGGTTCCTGCTCAGGCTTCAAAGGAATAACAATCTCAGAGCCCGGTTCTACTTTAGGATTGATTCCGAACAAAAGGAATCTGCTCTTTGAATCAACAGCTCCATTGGCATATACAACATAAGCCCTGTTTCTCCGAGCATTTTGAGCAAAGCCTCCGGAGCTCCTTACATAGTATTTAAGGTTCTTGCCTTCATCATACCTGATCTCAGTCTCACGTAGAACGCCACCGCTAACTTTAACGGTCTGTAATGCTCCGGGAATTCTTAACACATCACCGGGACTCAGATATATATCATGATGACTACCTGGTCTGGCAAGAATCTTCTCAAGGTCAATTCCTATTGTTATTTCGTTCTTCTTTTTTACTTGAAACAACTCTCCAATACTTAGCTGAATTTCTGTTTCTGCCCTTTCTATCTCCTTGGTCTTACGTATCAGAGTAGCTCCTGCAACATATGCTTCCTCAGTCAGCCCTCCCACACGTTTTATAATATCCGAAATCCTTTCCTTCCTGTCGCTAAGTACATATTCACCGGGATATAATACTTCTCCTTCTACAACAACACTCTGTTGCATCTGATAATCCGGACGCTGCCTTACATATACCTTATCAAAAGCTTCTACTCTGAAAGCCTTTGCCTCATCACTAATAGCAAGCTTACGATCTACACCAAACACAAAGACTTCTGCCATACTGCTGCCACGTTTTGAAGGGGCTGCTTCACCAAAAACCCTCCTGTTGACTTCAATACGTGCCTCGGATGCAGACATCTTGAATCCATTGGCAGTCAGTATCAAATCCTCCAGAGTCATTCCATCCCTGAATTGATAGGTACCAGGCATAAGGACTTCGCCCTGTATATATACGGTCCTTTCTTCACGTACCTCATGTATGCTCTTTATAATTACATGATCTTCGGGCTCAAGTTTGATGTCATACTCCCCTTTTACAACCTTCTCAACATCGAAAGATTCTACTACATAGTCGTAATCAGGGCTAAGCCTGTTAATAATACCCCTGCTACGAAATGCGTCAGGTCTTAACCCTTCTGCCAAACTAATCAGCTGTGACAAAGTCAACCCTTCAGTGAGCTCATAGTCCGCCGGTCTCCAAACAGCACCTTCAATAGTCACCCTATTGACAAACCTGTCAAGCAATTTATCAGCCTCTACAATATCACCGTTAAGTAATTGGAATTCATTATAATTATCTCTAGAAACAGAAACCAGCATTTTTTCCTTCTCAGTATTCCTTATTATTCTTACCTGACGTGTATATGCAGAGTCGGTAAAACCACCACTGTATTCAACAAGATCTGCTAATGTCTCGACTTTGTTAAGCTCATACAGTGCAGGACGACGAACCTGTCCTCTTGTTTCTACTCTGGACTTAACTGTTGCAACTCTTATCACATCCTGGTCATTTAGCCTGATATTGGCAGACTGATCTCCATTTAGCAGTAGGTCATAAAGGTCAAATGTTGAGACAATAGTATTGTTACGGAGGACTTCTATTTGTCTATATGATCCAATATCATTGGGCCCACCGGCATTATAAAGCACGTTAAACACAGTAGCCAGCGATGGTACTGTATAAGTTCCTGGTCTGACTACCTCGCCTATAATAGTCACCTGAATGCTCCTAACACGCCCCAGAGTAACCCTCGCAAAAGTACTTTGGTCAGGGGCTCCAGGTTTTAGCCCACCGTATAATTGTTTGAGCTTTCCAATTATCCTTGAACTCGCCTCTTCAATAGTCAAACCATGTACATAAACAGGACCAACATTTTCAATTGTAATACTACCTTCAGGACTTACCTGAAGCTGGTAAAAATTAGATGCTGCTCCCCAGATATCTATTACTATCTCATCCCCTGCACCTAACACGTAATTGACCGGTGTAGGAATATTCATATATGGCTCAAATGATGTATATCCTTCCTTGAAAAGACTACTGCCAAAGATCTGCGGTCCTTCTTCAACTTCTATCTCTACTGAATCAACAACGGCACTATCCCTTGCGGTAAGCATTGGCGAAACACTACGAAGTAATTCAACCTGTGGTCCAACCGGAGTCTGGGCTTTTCTAACTTGCTCAACCCTTTGCATCAACTCATTAGCCACAGAAGGTGAAAGGCCTCTGGCCCTGGCCATGTTAAATGCATCATTAATTGAGACTCCCTGCTGCTCAGCCTTTTCTATATACTGTTTCAGCTGGCTATCACTAATATCAGATGACTTGACTCTTGAAAGATCATAACCACTAAGGTTTTGCTGGCCAAAAACAGAATCAGTTACAAGAGGAGAAATCAATAATATTAAGCTTACTAAAAAAAATATCTTTTTAAGCATAATTCACATCAGTTTTATCGGCAATAGAAACAGAAGACTCTAATTATCAGAATTATAACTATGACTAATTAATATTTAGGAAAAGTTAAATTATAATGAAAAGCAAAGATAGAAAAAATTAATCCAGCACAAACTTAATCCTGGCTTCTAAACCATTTAAAACGCTGCAATTTCCCCTTTCTTCAGGATAAAGACAAAAAAAAGAGGTTGCCCTTTATTGGACAACCTCCGTTATCTTTAAAACAATGATCCTTAGACAAAGAACTTTATTATAAATAATACTGCCAGTATATACATAACAACTGAAATTTCCTTTGTTCTTCCAGTCAGAAGCTTCAGTATTACATATGAAAGCATACCGAATACTATACCTTCAGCAATACTGTACGCAAGAGGCATCATGATAACTGCAAGGAATGCAGGTATTGATTCAGTATAGTCTTCAAAATTGATCTTAACAATAGAAGCTGCCATGAAAGATCCCACAAGAATAAGTGCAGGAGCAGTAGCTGCACCTGGAACCATCAGGAAGATTGGAGCCAGAAACAGGGCAAGTGCAAACATACCTGCAGTGCTAAGAGCAGTAAGTCCAGTTCTACCTCCTTCAGCAACACCTGAAGCACTTTCAACATAGGTAGTAACAGTTGAAGTACCCATAACTGCACCAAATGTAGTACCAATAGCATCAGCCATAAGAGCTTGCTTTGCTCTAGGTACTTTTCCGTCCTTTTCAAGCATACCTGCCTTAGAAGTTACTCCAACAAGTGTTCCTACTGTATCAAAGATATCAACAAACAGGAAGGTAATTACTACAACCAGCATGTCTGTTGAGAATATCTCTGAGAATTGTATTTTCATAAAAATTGGAGAAATGGAGGGTGGCAAACTTATCCAACTACTGTCGGGAAGCTGAGTAACTCCAAAAGGAATTCCAATAATTGTAGAGGCAAAAATCCCAATAAGAAGGGCTCCCTTAACTTTCAATGCAAGCAGTACACCGGTAATAATCAGACCTGCCAATGCAATAAGAGCTCCGCTGTTACCAATATTACCCAAGGAAATCAAAGTTGCACTATTGTCAACAATGATACCGGCATTCTGAAGGCCAATAAAGGCAATGAACAAACCAATACCTGCTGAAATTGCATATTTGAGGTTCAATGGTATCGAATTAACTATGGCTTCCCTTATATTAAAGAAGCTCATCAGAATAAAAATGATACCTTCAAGAAATACAGCAGTAAGAGCAAACTGCCAGCTGTGGCCCATAGCAAGAACTACAGTAAATGCAAAGAAAGCATTAAGTCCCATACCTGGAGCAAGTGCAAAGGGCAATTTAGCCCAAAGTGCCATTACAAGAGTACCAAACAAAGCAGACAAAGCAGTGGCTGTAAAGAGCGCATTAGCATCCATGCCTGTTGCTGACAGAATGCTTGGATTGACGGCCAGAATATAGGCCATCGTCATAAATGTGGTAATACCAGCTACGATCTCAGTACGTATCGAGGTATTGTTTTCCTTTAATTTAAAGAATCTTTCCAGCATAATCTACGCTATTATTAGTTAGAAGGTCCATTTAACAGCCAAAGTCGGGCTTACGCGGAATCCCTCAACAATAAAGTTATTTGCCAATTCTACTTCTCCACCTGCTGAGAAATGCTCTCCAAAGTTATACCACAACTGGGGTTCGCTCAGGAAAACAAAGTCTGTACCCAACCATGATTTCTCTTCCTTCCAGAAATCGGCAAAACCCGAGAAAGTAACAGCGTTATTAAACAATTGAATTGTCCAGACTCCGGTTAACTGAAATGAAGCATTATTTACATCATCATCAATATACTTATATAAACCTTGTAAAGTAAAGATCTTAGAAAAGTCAGCACTGTTCCAGGTATATTGTGCACCAGCAAGCCATGCATTATTAACATAGGTTCCTCCGTTATACTCTGCTTGCAAGGCAAATGGAGAATCCCAAAATTTAAGAGCCCTGGCAATTTCCATGTAGGAGAATGAAACTGAATTTCCAGCATCAGTATCATGATCCATATCTACAAAGAAAAATGTACTACCCCATTGGTCGGGCTTAAACATTTCGATAGTAGTAGTCACATAACCACGATCCTCTCCCATATCGTAGTGGACCTGTAAGTTTTGAGCGCTTACCATGGATGTTCCCAAGCCCATTGCAAGCATCAGCACAACTGCAATTTTCTTCATCATTCAGGTTATTTAACAAGTTAGTATTGAGTTGAATTTATAAGCGCCAAAAGTAATTAAATATCCAAATACTCCTAATATGTTTTATCAGATTTTAGTCTCACCCCCTGATTTTGACAAGGCCTCCCCTGAATAACATAACAAAACTGAAAATCAATACAGTTTTTTGCCAGGGGATGCAAATGAATGGGGTCACATTCTTAAATAAGACATTTTTTAACATTATGCGAGCTTTATAAAAGGGGGATACAACAAAAAAGCCGGTCCAGATTGCTCTGAGCCGGCTTTTGTAAAAAAATAAGAGGCTGCCCTTTATCGGACAGCCTCTCTCTTGTAAGATGGGCGGCGACCTACTCTCCCGTTTTTACGCAGTACCATCGGCGCGGCAGGGCTTAACTTCTCTGTTCGGTATGGGAAGAGGTGGATCCCCTGCGCTATAGCCACCTAAATATCTTAGAGTTTGTACTCTCTCTTTGTTCATTGCTACAACCTTCGTCGTAGTGATATCTTAACATATTGATTACAAGATAAAGACTTGAGACTAAAATACCAGCTCTGAAAGTCTCGGGTAATTAGTACTGCTCGGCTTTGATGTTACCACCTTTATACCTGCAGCCTATCAACGTCATAGTCTTTAACGCCCCTTATATGGAGATCTAATCTTGAGACAGGCTTCGTGCTTAGATGCTTTCAGCACTTATCCCTTCCAAACATAGCTACTCAGCGCTGCACCTGGCGGTACAACTGATACACCAGAGGTTTGTCCATCACGGTCCTCTCGTACTAATGACAGGGTCTCTCAAATCTCCTGCGCCCACAACAGATAGGGACCGAACTGTCTCACGACGTTCTGAACCCAGCTCGCGTGCCACTTTAATCGGCGAACAGCCGAACCCTTGGGACCTTCTCCAGCCCCAGGATGTGACGAGCCGACATCGAGGTGCCAAACCGCCGCGTCGATGTGAGCTCTTGGCGGCGATCAGCCTGTTATCCCCGGAGTACCTTTTATCCTTTGAGCGATGGCCCTTCCATGCGGAACCACCGGATCACTATGCCCTAGTTTCCTACCTGTTCGACTTGTCGGTCTCACAGTCAAGCACCCTTGTGCCATTACACTCTACTGACGATTGCCAAACGTCATGAGGGTACCTTTGGGAGCCTCCGTTACTCTTTTGGAGGCGACCACCCCAGTCAAACTACCCACCAAGCAATGTCTCCCTCTCTCTGAGGGATTAGACTTCAGGCAAGTCAAGGGCCGTATTTCAACGGCGACTCCATGATACCTGGCGGCACCACTTCATAGTCTCCGGCCTATCCTACACATAACTTACCCAAAATCAATGCTAAGTTGCAGTAAAGGTTCACGGGGTCTTTCCGTCCCGTTGCGGGTAACCGGCATCTTCACCGGTATTACAATTTCACCGAGCTCACGGCTGAGACAGTGCCCAGATCGTTACACCATTCGTGCAGGTCGGAACTTACCCGACAAGGAATTTCGCTACCTTAGGACCGTTATAGTTACGGCCGCCGTTTACTGGGGCTTCAATTCAATGCTTTGGATTGCTCCTGACATCTCCTCTTAACCTTCCAGCACCGGGCAGGTGTCAGGCCATATACCTAATCTTTCGATTTTGCATAGCCATGTGTTTTTGTTAAACAGTCGCCTGGGCCATTTCTCTGCGTCCTGTCAATCGCTTAACAGGAACCCTTTCTCCCGAAGTTACAGGGTTAATTTGCCGAGTTCCTTAGCCGTGGATCACTCGAGCGCCTTAGTATACTCAACCCAACTACGTGTGTCCGTTTACGGTACGAGCCGTTATACTCGCTTTTCTCGGTACAAGATGCTTGCCTTCGCTTCGGCCGAAACCTAAGCTCAGCGTGCTATTCCGTCAGCACCCAGACATCTCTCTTATACGTCACTTTTGTTGTATAACGGGTACAGGAATATTAACCTGTTTGCCATCCACTTCCCCTAACGGGTACGTGTTAGGGCCCGACTAACCCTGATCCGATTAACGTTGATCAGGAATCCTTGGTCTTTCGGCGTGGGGGTTTCTCACCCCCATTATCGTTACTTATGCCTACATTTGCTTTTCCAGACGCTCCACAATACCTCACGATACTGCTTCGACGCTGACTGGAATGCTCCCCTACCAATGATACCTAAGTATCATTCCATAGCTTCGGTAGTATGCTTGATGCCCGATTATTATCCATGCACGGTCGCTCGACTAGTGAGCTGTTACGCACTCTTTAAATGAATGGCTGCTTCCAAGCCAACATCCTAGCTGTCTCTGCAACCATACCGCGTTTTCTTCAACTTAGCATACATTTGGGGACCTTAGCTGATGGTCTGGGTTCTTTCCCTCTCGGACACGGACCTTAGCACCCATGCCCTCACTCTCGAAAAACATTATCCAGCATTCGGAGTTTGTCAGGATTTGATAGGCGGTGAAGCCCTCGCGTCCTATCAGTAGCTCTACCTCTGGATAACTCTTAATCGAGGCTGCACCTAAATGCATTTCGGGGAGTACGAGCTATTTCCCAGTTTGATTGGCCTTTCACCCCTACCCACAGTTCATCCGAAAACTTTTCAACGTTTACCGGTTCGGTCCTCCATTTCGTGTTACCGAAACTTCAACCTGACCATGGGTAGATCACTAGGTTTCGCGTCTATCCCTGCCAACTTAGCGCCCTTTCAAGACTCGCTTTCGCTTCGGCTCCGTGTCTAACAACACTTAACCTCGCTGGCAAGGTATAACTCGTAGGCTCATTATGCAAAAGGCACGCTGTCACCCCAATAAAGGGCTCCAACAGTTTGTAAGCGCACGGTTTCAGGTACTATTTCACTCCCCTGTTAGGGGTGCTTTTCACCTTTCCCTCACGGTACTGGTTCACTATCGGTCTCTCAGGAGTATTTAGCCTTACCGGATGGTCCCGGCAGATTCACGCAAGATTCCTCGTGTCCCGCGTTACTCAGGATACTGCTCGTAATATCATACTTACGTGTACGGGACTTTAACCCTCTATGATGCAACTTTCCAGATGCTTCCACTTCGTATTAATATTATCTTTATGCAGTCCTACTACCCCAACCCTGCCTAAACAAGATTGGTTTGGGCTATTCCCGCTTCGCTCGCCGCTACTGGGGGAATCACTTTTGTTTTCTTCTCCTCCGCCTACTAAGATGTTTCAGTTCAACGGGTTTGCCTCCTGAATTGCTCCAGGATACCAGGCCTTCAACCTGGTGGGTTGCCCCATTCGGAGATCTGCGGATCACAGGTTATGTGCACCTCCCCGCAGCTTTTCGCAGCTTGTCGCGTCCTTCTTCGCCTCTGAGAGCCTAGGCATCCGCCGTGCGCCCTTCTTTACTTTCTTTAATGCTTTAGCATTTTTTTCCTCTAGTCTTTCTCTTGTAATTCAATATGTCAATGATCGTTCTGCACTCTTACTTTGTGCTGTGTAGTCCTGCGCAGAGTTGAACTGCGGACCTCTACATTATCAGTGTAGCGCTCTAACCAACTGAGCTACAGGACTGAGTAGTGCTCGGTAGAGCAGTGTTATGATAATGATGCAATACCATAAGAAAAGACATTCAAGCTGATTTCCTTCGCTTTTTCTCAGGAAGATCTTTACTTAAGCTCTCCAGAAAGGAGGTATTCCAGCCACACCTTCCGGTACGGCTACCTTGTTACGACTTAGCCCCAGTCACCAGTTTTACCCTAGTACGCTCCTTGCGGTTACATACTTCAGGTACCCCCGGCTCCCATGGCTTGACGGGCGGTGTGTACAAGGCCCGGGAACGTATTCACCGCGCCGTGGCTGATGCGCGATTACTAGCGAATCCGGCTTCATGAAGTCGGGTTCCAGACTTCAATCCGAACTGAGACCAGCTTTCGAGATTGGCATCCCCTCGCGGGGTAGCGGCCCTCTGTACTGGCCATTGTAACACGTGTGTAGCCCTGGATGTAAGGGCCGTGCTGATTTGACGTCATCCCCACCTTCCTCACGGTTTACACCGGCAGTCCCGATAGAGTGCCCACCTTTACGTGATGGCAACTATCGGCAAGGGTTGCGCTCGTTATGGGACTTAACCCGACACCTCACGGCACGAGCTGACGACAACCATGCAGCACCTTGAAGAGTGTCCCGAAGGAAAAGCATCTTTCGACACCTGGCACTCCCCATTTAAACCCAGGTAAGGTTCCTCGCGTATCATCGAATTAAACCACATGTTCCTCCGCTTGTGCGGGCCCCCGTCAATTCCTTTGAGTTTCATCGTTGCCGACGTACTCCCCAGGTGGATTACTTAATGCTTTCGCTCAGTCACTAGCTATATATCGCTAACAACCAGTAATCATCGTTTACAGCGTGGACTACCAGGGTATCTAATCCTGTTTGATCCCCACGCTTTCGTGCCTCAGCGTCAGTAACAGCTTAGTAAGCTGCCTTCGCAATCGGCGTTCTGTGGTATATCTATGCATTTCACCGCTACACACCACATTCCGCCTACCTCAACTGTACTCAAGAACGGCAGTTTCAAAGGCAATGCTACAGTTAAGCTGCAGTATTTCACCCCTGACTTACAGTCCCGCCTACGCACCCTTTAAACCCAATAAATCCGGATAACGCTTGCATCCTCCGTATTACCGCGGCTGCTGGCACGGAGTTAGCCGATGCTTATTCATAGTATACTGGCAGACATCTACACGTAGATGTGTTTCTTCTACTATAAAAGCAGTTTACAACCCATAGGGCAGTCTTCCTGCACGCGACATGGCTGGTTCAGGCTTGCGCCCATTGACCAATATTCCTCACTGCTGCCTCCCGTAGGAGTCTGGTCCGTGTCTCAGTACCAGTGTGGGGGACCTTCCTCTCAGAACCCCTAGACATCGTAGCCTTGGTGAGCCGTTACCTCACCAACTAGCTAATGTCACGCATGCCCATCTATAACCTGTATCGCTACATTTAACTACTAATCCATGCGAATCAATAGTGTTATGCGGTGTTAATTCCCCTTTCAGGGAGCTATTCCCCAGTTATAGGCAGGTTGCATACGCGTTACTCACCCGTGCGCCGGTCGTCAGCGGTATTGCTACCCTGTTACCCCTCGACTTGCATGTGTTAAGCCTGTCGCTAGCGTTCATCCTGAGCCAGGATCAAACTCTTCGTTGTATGAAAAGTTTTTAAAAATATTATCTGGGCTCAATTCTAATCTTCCTCAAAGGAATTACGCTTTCCTGTCTTTTCTTTTTAGGTATTGCATCAATATTTTCAAAGATCGTTATTCTATTCACTAAGCGCCTTGCCATCTGCAAAGCGGGTGCAAAAATACGCATTATTCTATCCCCTCCAAATATTTCCTGACTAAATTTTGTGAAGATTTTATGCCCCGCAAATCAAGATTCTACTAATCAATCATATAATCATGGAATATTTTTTGCAATCAATTAAAGAAAAATCAAAACATGCTACCCGTATGCATCAAATAGCACATTTATATCTCGATTACGTATATTTGAAAATCATTGTTATAAACCAATTGCTAATAAGCCAATATTATGAAGGCATTTTCAAAACTCAGGATATTACACATGACATTGGCAGCAACCATCTTGTTTACGATGGTTTCATGTGAAGATGACGAAGTCCCCAAAAAGGACAATAATAGTCAGGAAGTCGACATTGTTGAGATCAACGGTTTCATATATACGAATATGAATATCTATTACTACTGGAATCTGGATATGCCAAAAATAGACTATCGTACAGAGACCAATCCTGAAATGTACTTTTATAAACTAATAAAGCAACCTGAGGACAGATACTCTTTTATTACTGACGATGTTGAGGAATTAGAGAAGTATTTTGATGGGGTTGTAAAAAGCCCCGGGTATTCAGTACAGCCATATTACTTCGAACAGGGTTCCAAGCAGATTATTGTTTTCGTAGAGTATGTGTACGCCAACTCTCCGGCAAGCGAGGCCGGACTGAAGCGGGGAGATATGATATACAAGATTAATGACCAGATTTTAGACGATCAGAACTACATAACGTTGTTAAGCCTTGAAGAAAAAGTTATTACTCTTGGTACTATCGTCCAGGGAGAGATAGTCGAGCTTTCTCCCAAGGTTACAGTGAAAGACAAGGAAAACCTCGTTCAGAACCCAATAGTGGCTACTAACATTATCGAGGAGGGCGGACATAAAACCGGTTATCTTGCCTATACCAGCTTTATTGCAAACTATGATGACCACCTTGCAAGTGTTTTCCAACAGTTTAAGGCAGCAGGAGTGACTGACCTTGTTTTGGACCTACGGTACAACGGTGGCGGTTATGTATCCTCAGCTCAGAAACTTGCATCTATGATTGCACCGGCCTCCGTTAATGGTGAAGTTCTTATGTATCAAAAATTCAATTTCCTCCTTAAATCAATCAATGACACCCTGCTTTTCAAAGTAGACAAGGCTTCTAACCTTGATCTTGACAGAGTATATATCCTTACTACAGGAGGAACAGCTTCAGCAAGTGAGATTATTATCTATGGCCTTGAACCCTATATGGAAGTCATCCAGATTGGAGAAACCACCTATGGCAAATACCATGGTTCGATCACAATTAGCGATAACGACATCGAACCAGAAAAACGCAGACACTCATGGGCTATTCAACCCATTGTAATGGAAAGTGATAATGCAAACAGCAGTATTGATTATCTAAGCGGCATGAAGCCTGATTTTGAAATGAAGGATAATTATTACAACGCTGACCTCGGTGATCCGGAAGAACACTTCCTTGCTGCTGCACTTGAACATATTTACACAGGTACAATCAGTGAAGAAACACTTAAAACTGTAAGTCTGAAAAGTTCCGGCATTATATCTAAGCCAGTGATGTCTCTCGTGAATCCTTTGTATGGGACAATGCTCGTGGAAACTCCATCACTTGATAAGTAACCTGGTAAAGTGCATAACTAAGCATAAAAACAACAGCCCCGATCTGCCTATCGGGGCTGTTTTTATTCTCTCTAATTATCAACCTTATCACTAGCGATTTATAGTCTGTCCCTTATTGTTTTGAAAAATTTTGAAGCAAAAATAAAGTCGTTAAGTTCCTTATTCTCGCTGTGCAGTATTTCTTCCTTAGATCCTTCCCAGTACTTCTCTCCGTTGTAAATAAAAATAATATTCTCCCCAATACCCAAAACAGAGTTCATATCATGGGTATTTATTATAGTGGTTATATTATACTCCTTGGTAATCTCATGTATCAGTTCATCAATCACTATGGCAGTCCGGGGATCAAGACCGGAGTTGGGCTCATCGCAAAAAAGATAACGGGGATTCAAGGCAATTGCCCGTGCAATTGCCACACGTTTTTGCATACCTCCACTTATCTCAGAAGGATAAAGGTGGTTGACATTAATCAGATTGACCCTGTTAAGACAAAAATTTGCCCTTTCCCTTCTTTCCTCCAAACTCATTTCGGTAAACATATCGAGAGGAAAGCGTACATTCTCCTCCACTGTCATTGAGTCAAAAAGTGCCGACCCCTGAAAAAGCATGCCAATCTCCTTCCTAAGATCACCTCTTTCCTTATCTGACATTGCTGTGAAGTTTCTCTTATTGTAATACACCGAACCAGTATCGGGCTTATGCAGACCAACAAGTGATTTAAGCAACACTGTTTTCCCAGAACCGCTCTGACCTATTATCAGGTTAGTGCTTCCTGCCCTGAAAACTGCATTTATATCCTTTAGTACGACCTTGCCGTCGAATGATTTGTTTATATTAACCGCCTCTATCATGCCAGCATCAATTGAGTAAGAACAAGATTGAAAAGTAATATTTGTATGCTGCTAACTACAACAGCCTTGGTGCTGCTTTGCCCCACCTCAAGAGATCCGCCCAAAGTATAATATCCCCAATATCCGGCTATTGTTGTGATTAGAAAAGCAAAGACCGTTGATTTGATTAGAGCATAAGTAATATAGAAGGGAACAAAGGCATATTGCAATCCATAAATAAAATCTGCCGAGGTAACTACATCTGCAGTAGTACCGGCCACCCATCCTCCAAAAATCCCTACTCCCATACTAATAACCACAAGTACCGGCATCATCAGAATCATACCAATGACCTTGGGTAATACAAGATACCCGGCAGAATTAATCCCCATCACATCCAGCGCATCTATCTGCTCAGTAACCCTCATTGTTCCGATCTGCGAGGCTATATGAGAACCAACTTTGCCTGCCAGGATAAGTGAAACTACAGTACTTGAAAATTCAAGCAACATTGTGTCACGAGCACCCACACCAAGCGTATACTTAGGTATAATCGGAATCTCAAGATTGTATGCAAGCTGAAGGGTAATAACAGCACCCATAAAAAAGGAGATTATCACAACTATACCCACCGAACTGAGGCCAAGTATCTCCATCTCCTTGCCAATCTGCTTCAGGAAGATACGATGCTTCTCAGGACGGCGAAACACATTACTGAGAAACAAAGCATAACGCCCCAGATGAAAAAGAAAATTCATATTTCGTATATTTAAAGAAAACCTGGCTTAAAACTTGAGGTTCCATTTTACGGAAATGATACGGCAAAAGTACCAAGCACATTACAAATATTAGTAATTTCGTTACATAAAATACAATATTACCAAATAAAACAAGTAAAATGAGGAATAACACTTATTGTGTAATTATGGCCGGAGGAGTCGGGAGCCGATTCTGGCCATTAAGCAAAAGCTCCACTCCAAAGCAGTTTCTTGACATCCTGGGTACAGGTAAAAGTTTGCTCAGGCAAACTTTTGAGAGATTTATCCCTATTTGTAAACCGGAGAATTTTCTTATTGTTACCAGTTCCGAATATGGATCCAAAGTACTTGAGCAATTACCCGAGATTTCCCCTTCTCAGGTACTAAAGGAACCCTTCCGTCGTAATACAGCACCATGTATTGCCTATGCTAATTCATGGATACGAAGCAGGGAAAAGGATGCAAATATCATCGTTAGCCCGGCCGACCATTTAATAATAGATGAACAAAACTTCCTGGCTTCTATTCAAAGAGGCCTCGAGTTTGTAGAAAACAATCAGGCTCTCCTTACGCTGGGTATCAAACCTCACAGACCCGAAACGGGTTACGGCTATATACAGGTGGGCAATGGTCTGAAAAATGAACATCCTTCATTTTTTAAGGTAAAAACCTTTACTGAGAAACCCAATGCAGAACTTGCAAGGGTATTTTACGAAAGTGGAGAGTTTTTCTGGAACAGTGGAATCTTCCTATGGAGACTTGAATCCATCGACAAGGCTTTCGCTGAAAGCCTGCCAGACATACAGTCATTGTTCAGAAAACTCGACAGTGAAATTGGCAAGCCTTCAGAGACACAAGCCCTAAATGACATCTATGTAGATTGTCAAAACATCTCAATCGACTACGGTGTGATGGAGAAAGCTCAAAATGTCTATGTCCAGACTGTCAGCTTCGGTTGGTCAGACCTTGGGACATGGTCCTCTCTTTATGACTACTCCAACCTCGACAAAGACAAGAATGCATTAATAAGTGGCGATGTTCTGCTTTACGAAACATCAGGCAGCATTATCAACATACCTACCTCAAAGGTCGCAGTTATAAAAGGCCTAAAAGACTATATTGTAGTGGACTCAGGCGAAGCCTTGCTAATATGCCCCAAAGACAGTGAACAACAGATCAGGCAGTTTACAAATGATATAAAGACCGAATTCGGAGACAAGGTGCTGTAGCAAAAAACAAAAAACCGGGCAAAAGCCCGGTTTTTTTTATCTCATACAACATCGAGAAAACAAATTAGAACTCCCAGAGATCATGTTCGAAGTTGAAGATCTCATTCTTGATTCTTTCTGACTCCAATCTTGCATCTACACCTACTGCATAACTTTCAATGCTGCGGTTGTCATACATATTGGCTTCCTGTACTATGTAGCTACCAAAGTAACGTTTGATAAAGATATCATCGAACGAACGACGTTGAGCATCATTTCCTGCATTAAACACTTCATAACGTGCCAACAGGTTTCTGGCTTCAGGATAGTTAATCCAGAAAGTCTGACGCCTTACTACCTCACCGTTTTCGTCAACATATTCACGAATTGGGCAAAGACCAATGATACGAACGTCCATACGTGAGTAGTTACGATCGAAGAACCACACCTCCTTAACCATTATTTGCTTCACTTCTTCAACACGAACTTCACGGGTATAGGTTACCTCTTCGTATAAATTGGTTTCGGGGTTGAAAATTTCACTTACTTCATCAGTAGCCCCCATTCTCTCATTTACCATCTCATAGCTGATAGGTATTTTAAACTCATCATCATTTATTGAGTACACAGGAAGACCCTCATGTTGGATTCCGTAAAGTAGTATACTGATAAGACTGTAACGATCATCCTTAGGAGTTATAGGATAATACAATGGAAGATTCATCCTTTCTCTAAGGTCAATGATTCTCCAAACCCTCTTTGACCATAGAATGTCAGCTTCACGTAGGGATGGATAAGGCACCGGTTTCTTATTACTAACATGTTCCTTTTCCACAATATTGTCTATTGGTTTGGAAGTACGCTGCGCAGAGCTATCACTAACTGATAACGCAACACCCAAAACCACCAGGCCTATGAAATAAATCCACTGTTTTCTCATCGTTGTATTGTTTAAATATTTCCTTATTCAAATTAGTCAATGACCAAAGTAATTGATCCTAATGAGCGACGACGTCCGTCTGGTCCCATCGCCTGAATATCCTGAATCATAACTCTCTGTCCTCTGGACAAGGATCGCATCATATCTTTCTGCTCCTGCGTAAACAAGTTATTGTTCGACTTGGCATCAACCAGGTAACCATTCCTTAGGATTGCCACAGTAAACTCAGTAACTTTAAATTGAAGGTCAAACTCAAAGTCTTCCATATCTGCAACAACTCCAAGCTGTGCTAGTAACAAAGCTTTAGGAATTGCACCATCCCTCTGATTATTAACCTTTGCAACCGGGTCAGGTATCCTACGGATACGAAAATTCTTCTTTCCAAGGTTACGTGCAGTAGTGCCATTTACCTTAGCAGAAACAGAAATCACAGCTTCACGTCCTGCGGTACCGGGGGCCGGTTCTACAATATAACCACCACCTCTACGGGTAATCTTACCGGTGTTTATAGTAACATTTAGATTCTCACTCGGGATACCTGGAACTGATATTTCAACCGGGTTCTCAATACCCTCGTAGAATACGTTCATCTTTGTCGGAGAAATCACAACATTGGGAGCAGAAACCAGGTATTTACCCTGAATTGGAAAATGACGGTCTGTACCATCAGGACCTTTAATTATAACATCACCTTCCCATGACTTCTCACCTACATTGGATGCAGGCACCCTGTAAATACCACGACCACCAATAGTCTGCAACTCTGTGCCGTTGATTGTTACAATAGGGGGCTGGGTCGTATCACGACCAGCAACCATAATCTCTGCATAATATTCATCACCTTGAATCACATAATCCGAACGCTGTAAAACCAACGCTTCAATGGAATTAAACTTGAATGCATCCTCATCTATACCAATAAATAGCCTGTTTACAACATCCGATTCCATATTTCTAACTGATGTCTGGATCTGGCTTAATATTGCCATAGAAGCAGCCATCGGGATGTGTTCAAACTTTTCACTCTCCCAAGACCTGTTGTCAGGATTATGCTCAGGATCCTTTGTTGAAAGAACCTTTTCAATATTATCCCTAAACTTGTCATCATCAACAAAACTCTTCAGGAGTTCCCGGTACTCATCTATCATCCCCTTCAACTCCTTACTCCTGGCAGCATTCCTTTCAGTTATCATCAACTGGGCGGCAATATCCTGATTACTTACCGACGCATAATTCTCTGGCGTGGCTTCAGGACCATCGGCAGTTCTTACAAATAAGTATTTCAAACTGTCAATATGGCTTACCAGAGCATCTGCCTTCTCCTTAATCTGAAGACTCTTCTGCAGACTTGTCTCCACCTTACTTGGGTTGGTAGCATGAGCCTGATAAAAATCATCATACAAGGAAGCATTTTTTCTCTCTACTGATTCCTTGGCCTGAAGAATACTTCGATCAACCAGAAGAAATGCATTCAATAATTCACCTGATACGTTCAAGGCAAGCATAGCAGTCAGCATGAGATACATCATGCCTATCATTTTTTGCCGCGGCGTTTCAGGACAGTTACCACCAGACATATTCTATTCTCCTTTAGGTTTTAAAATAATCTGTTTATTTACCGCCCCCACTCATCGCGCTCAACATGTTGCCATAAATTGTATTAAGCTCACTAAGAGTCTTAGACAGGTTGGCAACCTCCTGCTTGTATAGTTGGGTATCAGCAACAGACTGGTTTAGATGCTTGCTAATCTCAGTAAGACTATGGGCAAGTTCCTGTGATGAACTAACCTGTGCATTGATGCTGGAAAGTTGAAGTTCATAAGCAGAATTCAAAGAAGCCAACTTTTGATTTGCTTCAGCAAGGCCCTCAGTATACTTTTGTCCATCAGAAGCTATCTTATTCACCTGTTGGCTCATAGATTCGCCTATTGCCTGATATGATTTAACAAGGTTCTCACCTGTTGACTTAATTGTTTCTATAAAGCCGCTTCCAGTCTTAGTAAGTTCCTCAGAGAACTTAGCACCACTTTCAGCAACGATCTTAGCTGTTGATTGATAACTTCCGGCAAGGACTTCAGCAGATTGACCCAGGTTTGCCTGAACCGTAGACAGATCACCCACACTTTTTGCAGCCGACTTCATAGTCTCAAGATAAGCCTGAGTGGCTAGACTGGCATCATTCAACTGGGAAAGCCCACTGGCTGTGTCCGACAGTTTCTTCAGACCCTGACCTAATTGCTCAACTGTTGAAGCATCTATGGAACCTGACTGTATCAATGCAGCCAATTCACTTCCACCGCCGCCGCCACCACCTACATTGTATCGTGGTTCCAGTCCAACAAGTTCAGGGAATACCAGACTCCAGTCAGGCATTTCATGCGGAGGCTCAAAAGCTGAAAGAAAAAATATTACTGCCTCTGTTCCCAGACCGGCAATCAACATATAACTAGCACCCGGAAGGTGAAGAATTTTCCATAATGCACCAAGGATAGCAACAGAGGCACCAATGCCATATACCTTGGCCATAATCTTCTTATAGAGGGGGCTAGCAAAAAAACCACTTCCACTCATGACTTTAAATCTTTTAGTGTGGGCGAATTAAGTTAATTTCCAATATAATCGCGGATACACCTGAATCCAATATAGGACTTGGCTGAATCCTGGTATTCATATGTGCGTGTGCTGTTTTGAAGGAAAAGTGCAATATCCTTCCATGAACCTCCACGGATCACCTTACGCTTCATTACATGATGGTCACCGGGCAGTGCATTGTACTGATAGGTTGGGCTGATATCGTGCATAAACACTGGTGAAGATTCATCAAAAGCACTTGAAGTCCACTCTGCAACATTACCTGCCATATCATACAATCCGAAATCATTTGGATGAAAAGAGGCCACATTCATCGTATACATACCACCATCATCTCCGTACCTACCCCTCAAAGGCTTGAAGTTGGCCAGGAAGCATCCTTTATCATTACGTGTATAAAGGCCACCCCATGGGTAAATATTGTTACTCAGTCCGCCACGTGCAGCATACTCCCATTCATACTCGGTTGGCAGACGATAATCCATTACCGGAGGCTGACCCTTAGATGTCAGGAAGTTGTTCAGCAACTGAGAACGCCATACGCAAAAAGCATTAGCCTGCTTCCAGGTAACACCCACTACAGGATATTCATCAAAGCCAGGGTGCCAGAAATACATTTCAGTCCAAGGCTCATTAAATGAATAAGTAAAGTCTGCTATCCAAACCAATGTGTCAGGATATACATTTACCCTATCCTTTAGGATGAAAGCTGAGCGATCATTTATAGGAATAATTTCCCCAAACTGATTTGCAACTTCTCCTTCGTATGAGTTTGTTTCAAAATTATAACGATTAGTACGCTTTGCAGCTTGTTGCAGATCAACCCACTCGTAATCATAGTTCAGCTTACGTGTGTCAATCTCTTTCCTGTTGAAGAATCTTTCATTCTCAGGCAGGAAAAGTTCTTCAAGGATCTCAGCATACTCCTCGTTGTCCCATTCTAATCTGGATTTCCAGTTAATCAAAGGAACATCTAGCGGATTTCCAAATTCATCCTCGGTGAAGAGAAACTCTTCCTCGAATTGCTCACCCAGCATACGGCGAGCTATACTGTCACGTACCCAATATACAAACTGGCGATACTCACTGTTTGTGATCTCAGTCTCATCCATCCAGAATGAGGGGATAGACAAGGTTCGAGTTTGGGTCGTCATTGAATTTGACAGGTCCTGGTCATTCAAGCCCATATTAAAACTTCCTTGTGGAATGAAAACCATTCCGAAAGGATCAGGCTCATAGAATGATCCACGACGAGAAACTCCAACGAGCTCTCCATTTCCGGCATTCCCACAACCGGATAAAATCGTGAGTAAAACGATACCAAGGGCAAGTACTTTTTTCATAGTCTTCGAATATTCTTAATCAGTACTGTTATAGTCAATTTCTTATTTGTTTACAAAAACCTAACACTCTTATATCGCTTATCTCTCTTTTCAAGGGAGAGATCAAATGAATACCCTAACATTATTTCATGGGTACCGTTGCTACCCGCTCTACTCAGGTCAGAGTTGCTTATATCATAACAATAACCAACCCTTATTCCATTAGAAAGCTCAAACCCTGCCATCACTGCCCAGGCTTCCTCAAGCCTGTATGTCACTCCTCCCCAGTACCTGTCCTGCCAGTATAGTTTTACATTCATATCTGTCTGCCAGGCAGGCCCACTCTTCTTTACTAATATTGAAGGCCTTAGCTCTATCGGATTCTCTATAAACTGATAGAAATAGCCAGCCGTGAGGAAAAAAGAACGTGGAATATATACGTTGAGCTGATCATTAAAGTTTGCATTTGGAGCAAATAAATGTAAAAAAGATATGCCGGCATAAAAGTCAGGGTGAATAAAACTCACACCAAATCCCGCATCCGGCGTTATCGCCGTCTGCTTACTTTTAGACACTACAGGATCTGTTTCTGAATGATAATTACTATCTGATGGTCTGAACACCAGTTTTGTACCGTCAAAGGCACTGTTTACAAAACCTACACTCGCCCCAATACTCAGTAAAGACTCATCCAAAAAGTAATGTCTGGAAACAAGACCACTGACTGTGAGCGTATTTGCAAAACCGGCAACATCATTCATTACTATCAGCCCCACACCACTTTTACTGCCCAAAATATTCATCCCCATATCACCCCCGAAAACCGTTGTTCTGGGAGCATCATCCATACCTACCCATTGGCTCCTGTCCAGTGCAGTCAGATTAGTTCTGCCGGTGCTTCCAGCAAACGCAGGATTGTATACAACCCTGCTAAACATATTCTGACTAAACTGAGGTTCATATTGTGCCAATGCCTCGTAATTCGTGCAAAATAAAATAAAAAACACAAAAGAACCAGTACACAACAATTTTAAATAGGAACAGCTACCTTTAGCTGCATATTTCACGTCACGAAAAAAGAACTTCCGTAAAGCAATCAAATGCACCTTTAAACCGCTACTGTACTTGATTTTGGACACTAATTCCATATACGTAAACTTATTCTTTAAAGGTTACATTTTTTATCCGGGGTAGGGTTATTTTTTTTATCTTCTTTTGTAATTGTAGAATGCTTTACAAACATCCGCCACCATCTGGGTGGAGGCTCATTCCTTAATGCTGCCCTATAGTCTTCCCGACCACATGATATCCATTTGTTATCAGGAGCTGGAGATTTAACCCACCATCTGTCATTAGAGGTATTGCGACAAAAATACAACTGCTCGTCAAAGGCCTCAACAGGAACCACATACTTCCTGTAAGTGCCTGATGCTTCATCGGGCTGATCCGCAGCTCTTCCAGCAAATCCATCCAGAAAATGCCATACAAGCTGACCAGCTAACATGGCATTATTGTCTCCACTATCGCCTACAGGCATTTCAAAAATTCCTGTAATTCTTACATTATGACAGAGACCTGCATAACGAAGTATCCTGCACATCTCAAACGGTTCAATACCATGACTACTAATAAGGTCATTGCCAAACTGAGGCTGATACCTCATCATCCTATAGTCAAGACTCAAAACATTAGCATCACGAATCAAAGGCTCTACACGATGAAGATTTCCCCCCCTGATATCCCCCAGCCTTACGTATTCATAAAAACGTGAACTAAGGAAGTCAAGTTGAGAAACCGCTGTAAGATAACTCTGAATACCGAAAACTGTAACATCCTCTATTGCCTTATCAAATTCACTAATCAGGTAACCCAACCAGGTCCGCGAAGAGAAATCATCATCCTCGGTATCTATATCAAGCATCGCATCGCCAACTGATAGATTTATCGATTTATTTCCACTTCCGGAGATTAAGCCTTTTGTCATTGGCAGGGAAAGGTCCTGACTCCCTCCGAGCACAATCACGCTTTTGCCATGTTCGATAAACCAAGCTACAGCCTCCTCAAGAGCAAGATACCTGTCATTCAGACTGCTACCTCTCAAATTACCGGCATCTCCTATCATAGGACAACCAGCTGGTGCAGCAAGCGAATACAAATATTTCCTTATCAAGTCTGGAGCTGAGCCACAATCTTTGTTGTCTGCAGAGTTGCGTGCCTCACCTGCTCCAATTAGTACAACACTAAAAGACGTATCCTTAAACCAGTCACTCTGACCCTTGTAAAAAGACACCTTGCCAGCAAGGCTTTCTCCTAATGGGATACCTGCTATTGCTGCGTTACCGTTCTTTTTATATGGCTCAAAATAATGGTCCACATCTATACCCTTTACTTTTTCTTCGTCCTTGCTTTGGGTTTAGCACTTGTCTTTGCCTTTGTCTTGGCTTTTGACTTTGCTTCCTTCTTGCCTCCAGATTTGGCATCACCCTCAGATACTATCTTCCGACAATCCTCTAGTGTCAATTGCGAAGCCTCTGTACCTTTGGGGATCTTGTAGTTAGCATTGTTAAAGCTAATATAAGGCCCCCATCTTCCATTGAGAATTTGCAATTCCGGTTCTTCTTCAAACGTCCTAATTATCCTATTATTGTCTTTTTCCCTTTTTTCTTCAATTAATTCAATAGCCCTCTCAATAGAAATCTCCAGTGGGTCATCGACTCCTTTCTTAAGAGAGGTGAACTTACCATCATGTCTTATGTAAGGGCCAAAGCGTCCTACCCCCACCACAACGGTTTTACCTTCATATTCTCCTAGGGTTCGGGGTAACTCAAATAATTTGAGGGCCTCCTCAAGAGTGATGGTTTCAATATGTTGACCCTTTACAAGGCTGGCAAAGACTGGTTTGTCATCCCCTTCATTGCCATCACCCAGCTGAGCCATCGGACCATAACGTCCAATCCTTACAGACACGGTCTTACCAGTGCGCGGATCGGTACCCAACACCCGTTCACCGCTATTGCGTTCTGACTTCTCAAGTGTCTCCTCCACTTTCTGGTGGAAGACTTGATAAAACCGGGCTATTGAGTCATTCCATTTCAATTCCCCTGCTGCTATGCTGTCAAATTCCTTCTCAACCTTAGCAGTAAAGTCATAGTTTACTATATCTGGGAAATATCTTACAAGGAAGTCATTCACGACCATCGCGATATCAGTTGGGAAAAGCTTGGATCTCTCGCTTCCTGTAATCTCTGTAAGTGTCTTTGCAGTAATCTTTTCTCCCTTAAGGGTAAGAGAACGGACCTGTCGGGGAGTCCCTTCGCGGTCCTCTCTGACAACATAACCTCTTTGCTGTATCGTACTGATAGTAGGAGCATAGGTCGAGGGTCGACCTATGCCAAGCTCTTCAAGCTTGCGAACCAGGCTTGCCTCTGAATAACGGGGAGGTTTTTGCGACCAGCGCTCCTTAGCCTCCAGCATTCCACGTTCAAGCTTATCCCCCTTTTTCATGGCCGGGAGGAAACCTGGTGCTTCCTCATCCTCCCTCTCATGATCGGTCGACTCAATATATACTTTCAGAAAACCATCAAATAATATTACCTCTCCCGATGCCTGGAAAACAAATGGCGAGCCACTGACCTTAATATTTACATTTGTCTTCTCGATTTTCGCATCACTCATCTGAGATGCAATAGTACGTTTGTAGATCAGGTCGTACAAACGCTGCTCAGCTGCTGTACCACTAATCGAAGGTTTATCGAGATATGTGGGACGGATTGCCTCGTGAGCCTCCTGGGCACCTTTGGAAGTAGTCTTGTATTTACGGGTCTTTACATACTCCTCTCCCATTTCCTTCCTGATTTGATCAGCAGCCAACCTGATTGCAAAATCGGAAAGATTGACAGAGTCGGTACGCATGTAGGTAATCTTTCCCTCTTCATACAGACGTTGGGCAATAGACATGGTTTGCCCTACTGAAAAGCCAAGCTTGCGTGATGCTTCCTGTTGAAGAGTAGATGTTGTAAAAGGTGCCGCAGGCGATTTGACAAGAGGCTTGCGAACCACCTCATCAACTTCAAATGAAGCCTTCTTACAGTGCTCCAGGAATTCCTCTGCTTCCTTCTCGGTCTTAAATCGCTTGTTGAGCTCTGCCTTAAATTCATGAGTGCGTCCATCCTCGACTGTTACCATAAATTTGGCTGTCACTCTGAAAGAGGACTCAGACTGGAAACTAAAAATCTCCCTCTCACGTTCAACCAACAGACGAACGGCCACAGACTGAACCCTTCCTGCCGACAACGATGGCTTAACCTTCCTCCAGAGTACCGGAGATAGTTCAAAGCCTACCAGACGGTCAAGCACCCGTCTGGCCTGCTGGGCATCAACAAGATTCCTGTCAATATTTCTGGGAGTTTGTATGGCGTTAAGTATAGCCGGCTTCGTAATCTCATGGAATACAATGCGCCGTGTCTTATCGGGCTTCAACTCCAAAACTTCAGCAAGGTGCCAGGCTATCGCCTCTCCTTCACGGTCCTCATCGGAAGCAAGCCATACCGTATCCGATTTATTCACAAGGGTCTTCAGTTCCTTTACCAACTCCTTCTTTTCCGGGGCCACTACATACTGAGGCTCAAAATTCTTCTCAATGTCAATTCCGTAATCTTTCTTGGACAAATCACGAATATGGCCGTAACTAGACTTAACTACGAAATCTTCACCAAGAAATTTTTCAATTGTCTTGGCCTTTGATGGTGACTCCACAATCAGAAGGTTCTTCCCCTTCCCTTTTCCTTTTTGCTCCATTGCAGCTAGGCATTATTACATGAGCGGAATCAGCAGATTCCGCCGGGCAAATTTATAAAATATTAATTACTATGGCCTAAAATAAATCTAAGCTCCCTGTATAAACAAAATGAACGTACAAGGATGCAAAAACTTATCTTTACCTTAGGAAAATAAAATATAGCCCTATATTTTCATAAATTTACCCCGGAAAATCTATTACTCAATAAACATGAAAGAAAATACACCAAGAGTAAAGAAGATAGTGAAATATATGTACGGCACCTTTATTGCCGGAGTATTATTTCTGGTACTTCTGTTCTTTCTGATATCAGCCGGGGCTCTGGGCTTTATGCCAAGTTTTGAGGAACTCGAGAATCCGGAAAGCAATCTGGCGACTGAAATATATGCTGCCGACGGAGTACTGCTGGGAAGATTCTTTCTTGAAAACAGGAGCCGCGTTGAATATGATGAAATATCTCCAAATGTAATTAACGCCCTTATCGCAACTGAGGACAAACGGTTTTATGACCATTCAGGTATTGACGGAAGAGGGCTTATGCGGGTACTGGTCAAGACTGTATTGCTCAGGGAAGAGAGTTCGGGTGGTGGTTCTACAATTACCCAGCAGCTTGCCAAGCTGCTCTTTCATACCCCGGCCAAGAGTAAGCTGGAACGCGGCATGCAAAAACTTAAGGAATGGGTTATTGCAGTAAAACTGGAAAGAAGCTACACCAAGGAAGAGATTTTAACAATGTATCTCAATAAGGCACCTTTCATCTATGACGCCTATGGTATAAAGTCTGCTGCCTCAACCTTTTTCAATACCTATCCTGACTCTCTCAAAATTGAAGAGGCTGCAGTTTTGATAGGTATGCTGAAAAACCCATCATTATATAACCCTGTAAGAAGGCCGGAACTTACCCAACAACGACGCAACGTGGTACTAAATCAGATGATGAAAACCAAGTACCTTACAAGAGCTGAGTATGACTCACTTAAGAATCTTCCTATGGTAATCAACTTTAACCGTTCTGACCATGTTGGCGGTTTGGCGCCATATTTCAGGGAGTATCTAAGAGTTACGCTTACAGCCAAGGAGCCTGCGCGTGAGCATTACGCTTCATGGCAGATGCAGAAATTTAAGGAAGACAGTATAGAATGGGCTACTAATCCTCTCTATGGTTGGGTCAATAAACGACTTAAGGGAGACGGCTCTATCTATGACATTTACCGTGATGGTCTGAAAATATATACAACCATTGATTCAAGACTTCAGTCATATGCCGAACAGGCAGTAATAGAGCACATGTCCACAGACATCCAACCCAAGTTCACCACCGAAAAGAGAGGTCGTGCACGAGCTCCATATACACAGCATATCTCACAGGAACAATATTCAGGAATAATAAGGAGAGCAATTCAACAGACTGATCGTTATAGAATACTCAAAAGCCTGGGTGTATCTGAGGACTCAATAATGAAGGCATTCAAGTCGCCTGTTAAAATGCGGGTTTTCTCCTACAAGGGAGAGATAGACACTATAATGACACCTCTTGACTCTATCCATTATTACAAGAGCTTCCTAAGGTCAAGTCTCTTTTCGATGGATCCGCTTACCGGCCATGTAAAAGCTTATGTCGGTGGTATCAATTATAAGCACTTCAAATACGACATGGCAACTGACGGTAAACGTCAGGTCGGTTCAACAATCAAACCCTTTGTCTATACTCTGGCAATGCAGGAAGGTCTGACACCATGCGATCTGGTACCAAATGTCCCTCAGACTTTCTATCTGCCAACAGGTGATACATGGACACCGCGTAACTCGTCGGACAAGAGATCCGGGGAGATGGTATCACTTAAGTGGGGTCTGGCTCAATCCAACAATAATATTACAGCCTGGATTATGAAGCAGTACAATCCCGAGGCTGTTGTAAGAATATGCCGTACTCTTGGAATCAGAAGTCCAATGGACCCAGTTCCCGCTCTGGCATTGGGTACACCAGACTTCACTCTCAGGGAAATGGTGGCAGCATATGCAACATATGCAAACAAAGGAGTACATGTTGAACCTCTATTTGTGACAAGAATAGAAGACCGCTACGGCAACGTGATTGAGAGCTTCACTCCAAAGAAAAATGAAGCCATCAACGAACATAATGCCTATCTGATGATTAACCTGCTTCAGGGTGTAGTCAATACGGGAACGGGGGTACGTCTTAGATTAAAATACGGACTCAAAGGAAGCATTGGCGGAAAGACCGGTACCACACAAAATAATTCAGACGGTTGGTTTATTGGTGTTACACCTAACCTGGTGACCGGGGTTTGGGTTGGTGGTGAAGAAAGAGATATTCACTTCGATAATATTTCTTTGGGACAGGGTGCAAATCTTGCCCTTCCAATCTGGGCCTTATACATGACCCCGGCATATAATAATCCGGAGCTGCCCTACTCTCTTGAAGATAGCTTCGAGGCACCGGCAGGGTTCAACATAAATCTTTTCTGTCCTGATGAGTATGTACCGGTATCAGAAGAAGAGATTGAGATTGAAACAGTAATGGGTGACGAACTATATTAACAATCAATTTATTACTGCGAAAGGTTCTGCCATAGAATGCGATAATTTATAAAGGCAGGCATTGAGGCAACAAAAATATGAGGCATTCCGGATCAGCTGAATAAGCTCCGGAATGCCTCTTCTATTTTGCCGCACTGCTGTATACGTATCTCAAACTTGTTGAAGTTAATCCCCTTGTTATAACGAGGGATTATTATCGTTTTAAAACCCAGCTTTTCGGCTTCAATAATACGCTGCTCAATTCTGGTTACAGGTCTTATCTCACCTGACAGACCGACCTCTCCTGTCAGACAAAGATCCCGCGAAACAGGCAGATCTGTATTGGATGACAGAATGGCACTCACAACAGCCAGGTCAATTGCAGGGTCGGTTACCTTCAGCCCACCTGCAATATTAAGGAAGACATCCTTTGCAGCCAGTTTGAACCCGGCACGCTTTTCAAGTACAGCCAGTAACATATTAAGTCTGCGCAAGTCAAACCCAGTTGATGATCTTTGTGGCGTACCATAGGCTGCAGTACTTGCCAATGCCTGAACCTCTATCAGAAATGGACGAACCCCCTCCAAGGCAGCACAGATCGCTATTCCGCTCATTTCCTCATCCTGATGGGCAAGCAGCATTTCGCTGGGATTGGTTACCTCCCTCAACCCTCCGCTTTCCATCTCAAAAATTCCTATCTCCGAAGTTGAACCAAAACGGTTCTTTACTGATCGGATGATGCGATACATATAATGACGGTCGCCTTCAAATTGCAGCACAACATCCACCATGTGCTCAAGTACCTTGGGACCGGCCAGACTGCCTTCCTTGTTGATGTGTCCAATGAGCAAAACCGGTAGGTTTTGCTCCTTAGCAACCCTAAGAATAGCAGCAGATGATTCTCGTACCTGGGTAACACTTCCCGGAGCTGATTCTACACCTTCCCTTTCAAGTGTTTGGATTGAATCAATTATCAGAATGTCAGGTTTCTCATTATATATATGAGCGATAATCTGCTCAACCGATGTTTCGCATAATATCAGGCAATGGTCTCCATGATCAGGCAAGAGACGGTCAGCCCTTAGTTTGATTTGCCCCGGACTTTCCTCACCTGATACATATAGCACCTTATACCTACTTAGTCTCAGTGCCATTTGCAGGACAAGGGTTGACTTCCCTATACCCGGTTCGCCACCCAAAAGAATAAGTGATCCGGGAACCATCCCACCTCCAAGCACCCTGTTTAATTCCTCAATACCTGTGTCAATCCTGGGCAGACGTTGTGTATCTATTCCGCTTACCGGGAGTGGCGTTGCCCTGGTTATCTCACCTGGCAAAGGCTGCGACCTCAGACTATTCTTTCCGGTCTGAACGACCTCTTCAACAAAAGTATTCCACTCACCACAAGAAAAGCATTTTCCTATCCACTTGGGAGATTCAGTACCACAGTTACTACAGATATATACAGTTTTAGTCTTGGCCATCTATTAAGTAAGTTTATCTCTCCTGCAATTTACAAATAGTTTCAGACTTGTGAATGAGGTATGGTGATCAGGTATGGACATAAAAAGAGCTTTAACTGCACCATCATGATGGTTCAGTTAAAGCTTATTAGTTTTAACCCTTCTCTATGAAAACATCGCGCCTTCCTCAATTCAAAGAAAGACAGCAGGCCTTTAGATAAGCCTGTTGGTAGCCGTGTCGGGAAAGACAAAGATAGGCTTGTGTCCCTTAGCCTCATCAACCGGAATTATAGCATAGGTGATAATTATTACAACATCACCTACTGCAACCTTACGAGCTGCAGCGCCATTCAGGCATATTACTCCGGAACCTCTCTCGCCCTTAATAACGTAGGTCTCAATTCTCTCACCATTGTTATTATTAACCACCTGAACCTTTTCGTTCTCGAAAATATTGGCGGCTTCCATCAGCTCCTCATCGATAGTAATACTACCGACATAGTTGAGATTTGCCTCCGTTACAGTTACGTTATGCAACTTAGATTTAACAACGTGGATAAGCATGATTAAGCTTTTTTGTAAACAACATTATCAATAAGTCTTATCTCACCGGTATGCACTGCAATACATCCCACAATATAATCGCTTTCATCCCATGAAGACACCTCCTGAAGTGTATTTCCATCAACAATTGAAAAATACTCAGTCTTCAACTCCGGTGTAGCATCGACACTATCAATAACATATTTTACCGTATCCCCAACATTATGAGTTGCGGCAAATTTACAAGATTCAAATAATGTTCGCGCAATAAAAGGCGCACTATTTCTCTGCTTTTCGTTCAAAAGCAGATTTCTGGAACTCATGGCAAGTCCGTCAGCTTCCCTGACTATAGGGCAGGCAACGATCTCCACCTCCAACTTCAACTGCCTTACCATCTCCCTGATCACCGCAAGTTGTTGGAAATCTTTTTCCCCAAAAAATGCCTTGTGGGGTTTAACAATATCAAACAACCTGCTGACTACCTGCGCAACCCCGTTAAAATGACCCGGTCTGTACTTTCCTTCCATCACCTTGTCAATCAACCCGAAATCAAATACCCTGGTATCGGGTTCGGGGTATATATCCTGAACAGTCGGTGCGAAAATAAGTTCACAGCGCGTTTCTGAAAGTAACTTCGCATCCTTTTGAAGGTCACGAGGATAACGTTCCAGATCTTTTGGATCATTAAACTGGGTAGGGTTAACAAAAACACTTACAACAACAACATCGCAATGGCCGGATGCTATTCTTACAAGCGAGAGGTGACCTTCATGCAAGGCTCCCATAGTGGGAACAAAGCCGATTGTTTTCCCTGCCGTTTTTAACTCTTCAACCTTTGAAGAGATTGAAGATGAAGTTGTAATTATTTCCATTAACAATCAAAAAGAAAAACGCGGCAAAATAAAGGAATAAATACCAAACAATAAAAATTAGACATTAAAAAAAACCAAAAATCGAACCCCTCGTGCCAAATATACGGTAATAAGCAAGCAGACACAAGGATAACAGGCTTTGTTTTAGTAGCATATTTTTTGTACTTTTGTCAGAAACTTACATTTTTTTATAGTACAATGGAAAAAAGCAAAGTCCTATTTATCTCCCAGGAAATTACTCCTTTCCTTCCAGAAAACGAGCAATCAGTACTGGCACGCAATCTTCCGCAGGGGATCCAGGAAAGGGGCAAAGAGATCAGAACCTTTATGCCGCGCTTTGGTTCCATAAATGAAAGAAGAAATCAACTTCACGAAGTAATTCGCCTTTCGGGAATGAACCTTATTATAAATGATACCGATCACCCACTCATTATAAAAGTTGCTTCACTTCAAGCTGCAAGAATGCAGGTTTACTTCATTGATAACGATGACTATTTTCAAAGGAAATACACGACAGCAGACGATGATGGCACTGAATTTGCAGATAACGATGAACGTGCCTTATTCTTTGCCCGTGGGGTTTTGGAGACAATCAAGAAACTTAGATGGGCCCCTGATGTAGTTCATTGTAATGGATGGTTCACTGCACTTGCGCCGGTTCTTATCAAGAAGACCATGCATGATGACCCTTTCTTTTCAAAGGCCAAAGTTGTATACACTCTATACAATGATGCTTTTACACAGCCTTTGGATAAGGGGATCAAAGCAAAAATTAAAGCCATGGGAGTTTCGGAGAAGGACCTGAAATTGCTTGAGGACCCAACATATGCAAGCCTGAGCAAACTGGCAATAAATATGTCTGATGGCGTTATAAAGGCCAGTAGTATAGTGGATCCTGATGTTGAGAAATACGCAAAGGAATGCGGCAAACCATTCCTTGACTACCAGGGAGAAGAAGATTATGTTGATGCTTACAATGATTTTTACGACGCGTTGTAAGTTGTTAGAGCGGAGACAGGAGACTAAATCAATAAAACTAACAAGACTATATGTCAAACAAAATGTCTGGGCTTATCAAACTGGCAGCATTAAGCCTGTTGCCTGCTTTTTTCTCTTCTTGTAATAATGACCCTGCAAATATAGGGCTTGATACATTGCCCAAATCGGATATCATTCAGGGTAATAGTATCAGTAAAGCCTTTTATGCCAAAAATGTGATACCCGACAGGGTTATTACTGACAGTCACTCGAGCGGAGCTACTGCTATCCTTGGATATTTCAGCGATCCTATCTTTGGTCCTGTAAAGGCCGACTTTGTTACAGAGTTTTCATTATCGAAAGCAGGTATTGATCCTTTCTATTATGATCCGGATACAAAAGCCCCTGCACAAGAGAAAATGTTTCCTGACTCGGTAATTCTCCGACTTCCATATTTCTATCAGGACTGGTTTGGAAAATTGGATGCCAAACAAAAGTTACAGGTATATGAGTTAAGCGAGAAACTCGAAAAAGCATCTTCCGAAGCCAGATACTATAACGACTTTGAAATAATGGGTAAATACTATGCCAATCTGCTTGCAGAGAAGGAATATACTGTACACGGTGGAATTGGCGATACCCTGACTGACTCAATATGGAATACGTTACAAGGTCTATATCCGATGGAAATAAGACTTGCTGACGAAGTTGCCAACAAGCTATTCAACCTGACATCTGAACAGCTAAGCAGTGATGAGCTTTTCAAGGAAGCCTTTAATGGTCTTTATATAACAACTCCTTTAAATCCTTCATCAGCAGGATCTCTACTGCTGTTTAACCTCTATAACAGGGATGCGAAACTGGTTTTGTATTACCACAAGCAGGTTACCAATGACTCTATAAAAAAATATAACTACGAATTCGTTATAGATCGTTCTTCAAGATTCTTCAACAGGTACTCTCATACATTCTCTGGTTCTATTGTAACCGGAACGACTGATGCTTCGATGTTGATGATCCAGGGACTGGCCGGCAGTTATGCTGAATTTGATATCAGCTCTTTAATATATGAGTGGAAGGATTCCTTGAAAAATAACTCAGGAGACTTACAAATAGGCATAAGTGGAGTAGATCTGATTTTCACGGCTGATACACTTACGAAAGTTGACGGGCTGTTTACCCCGGCCAGCAATGTACTACAGATAAAAATGAAGGACAGCAGGGGAATAATGAAAAATCCCACCTATATAGATAGTGATGGCGATGAAGTTGCAATGTTTATAACCTCTGCTGCTGCCTTTGATGAAAGTAGCCTTAGCTATACATTCAAACTTAATCAGGCATTTTTTGAAGATGCGGCTTTAGGAAAAGTTGAAGTACCTGTTCTATACCTTCAGCTTCCTTCCTCGCAATTCAATTTTAACAGGGTAGTACTATATAATAATGTGGCAGCAGCCAACCCTGTGTTTAAAGTGAAATATGTAAAGCACAGGAGGCTTGATTAAACTCTCAGGAATTCCTGAGAGCCATAATCCGGCTAATGTATTTCCCTACTATATCAAATTCCAGGTTAACAACAGTACCCGGTTTGATTTGATGGAAATTGGTATGGCAATAAGTATAGGGAATTATCGCAACTGAGAAGCTGTCTATACGGCTGTTTACCACTGTCAGGCTAACACCGTTCACGCAAACTGAGCCTTTCTCAACAGTCATATATCCCTGTTCTGCCTTAGCTTTATCAAAGTCGTATCTAAAAGTAAAATACCAGCTTCCATCAGCTTCCTTTACTTCGGTACAAACAGCAGTCTGATCGACATGGCCTTGAACTATATGGCCGTCAAGGCGGCCATTCATTGGCATGCTACGCTCAAGATTGACCTTATCCCCTATTGAAAGTAAACCGAGATTTGACTTTTGTAAGGTTTCGGCAATAGCTGTAACAGTATAAACATCGCCAACAGTCTTTACAACCGTAAGACAGACTCCATTATGCGCTACGCTCTGGTCTATTTTAAGCTCGCTGGTAAACGAACTCTTCAGGCTTATATGTAGATTGCCCTCTTCCCTTTCCAATGCAACAACTGTTGCAGCCTCTTCAACTATTCCGGAAAACATATATTCTGGGTTTAATCAATTTCGACTTTAGAACAACCGAATTATTTTATTTGCTAATTTAGTAACAATTTCTGAAACAGTTAAACTGAGGTTATGATATTAGTAAGCGGCGGCACAGGATTGGTAGGTTCACATCTGTTATTTCTTCTCACTGAAAAGGGCTATCCTGTCAGAGCAATTTACAGAAATAGAAAAAACATCAGTGAAACAGAAAGAATCTTCAGGTTCTATAAGGAAGATGCACAGCAACAGCTTGATCTTATAGAATGGGTTGAAGCAGATGTTACCGACTATTATGCCCTTGTTGATGCACTGCAAGGTGTTAAACACGTATATCATGCTGCTGCCAGGGTGTCATTCAATCCCGGCGAATCTGAACTGATGCTTCAGGTAAATACCGAGGGGACGGCCAATCTGATGAATGCCTGCCTCCAGGTAGGCATTGAAAAAGTCTGCTACGTTAGTTCGGTTTCCTCCCTTGGCAAGAATCTTGAAAGCAACATTATTGACGAAAACGTGGAATGGCAACCTGATGATTACCGCTCTGCGTATTCATACAGTAAGTTCAGGGCCGAAATGGAGGTGTGGCGCGCATCCAAGGAAGGACTTCCTGTAGTAATAGTCAATCCCTCCGTTGTAATAGGTCCGGTAAACTGGAAAAGAAGCAGTGGACGTCTCTTTTACTCTGTCAAAAAAGGGATGCCATTCTACACTAACGGAGGTGCAGGTTTTGTCGATGTGCGTGATGTAGCCCGTGCTGCTGTAATGCTTATGGAGAGTGATGTGGTCAACGAACGCTACATCCTCAACAGCGAAAACCTGACATACAAGGAATTCTTTACCATAGTAGCAAAAGCACTTGGTAAACGACCTCCCTTTATTAGAGCCAGTAAATGGATTACAGAACTGGGATGGAGAATTAATCTTGTATTATGTGCCATTGCAGGCAAGGCTCCAGCTATTACCAAGGATACAGCCCGAACTGCACACTCAGTATCATACTACTCAGCGGAAAAGTTTTCTACGCAGTTTAACTATAAATTTCTGCCGATAAGTGAGGCTGTCGAGAATGCTTCAAGATGGTTTAAGAAGCAGTAAAGGTCTCTATCTGTAAACAAACACCAGCTCAGGAGCTCCCTTGTGCTTGCGTCTCTTCAAAAATTTAAATCCCAGCTTGCCGGCCAGGGCAAGTGAGGCTTTGTTTTCAGGATCCGACACCAGTCTGAGACGGGACTTTTTATCTTCATCCAGTGCATCAACAAAAGCCCTTACTGAACGGACAGCAAAGCCCTTTCCATGGAAGGCAGGGTTGAAATGATATCCAAGATAGTAGTAAAGACGCTTTCTCTCAATAGTGATTACCCCTATCATCTTGTTGTCGGGTTGCAGATAGACGCCATATTCCTGTATGCGGCTCTCATCTGTCTGCCTTATCAGACGTGCCATATCCGCAACCAGGTCATCACTGGTAATAGGTTGAAAATCATCGTACCTGGCAACCTCAGGGTTCCCAAAAATCTCAAGATAAGAATCGGCATCGTCAAGGTTGATGTCTCGCACACAAAGTTCCCCGGCTATTATCTTCATTATGCCTGATTTATTCCAACAAAACATCCAAATAGGCTGGAGGCTGGAGCCCAGGTCAGAGGCTTAGGTATTCCAGACCAATATCTCTTTTGCGGAAGGCTCCTTTGATATCAACAAAGAGTCCGTTTTCAACACAAAGATTTTTGAACTCTTCATCGCTTAACTTGAGGAATTCGTTGTGGTTGACGGCAACCACAACAGCATGGTATTTGCCTGTTGGTGCATCAACAAGTCCAAAACCGTATTCTTTTATCAACTCTTTTGATGAAGCATGCGGATCAACAACATCAACATTGACACTAAAAGATTTCAGCTCATATACCATATCGGCAACTTTAGAATTGCGGATATCACTAACATTTTCCTTAAAGGTAGCACCCATAACTAGTACTCTTGAGCCATTGATTGCATGACCGGCTGAAATCAGACGCTTTACTATCTGGTTAGCAATATACGATGCCATATCGTCATTGATCATGCGTCCACCATTTATAATCCTTGAGTGAATACCTAGTTCGTTAGCCTTGTAGGTCAGGTAATAAGGATCCACACCAATACAGTGTCCACCTACAAGACCAGGAGAGAACTTAAGGAAGTTCCACTTTGTACCTGCTGCTTCAAGCACCTCGTAAGTATTAATATTAAGCTTGTTGAATATAAGCGAGAGTTCGTTCATCAACGCGATATTGACATCACGTTGAGTGTTCTCTATAATTTTAGCAGCCTCGGCAACTTTAATAGAACTGGCCTCATAGATACCAGCCTTAATAATTGCACCATAGACCTTGGATATTTCCCTGAGAGCCTCCTCATCGCTTCCGGATACGATCTTTAAAATTTTCGTTAGCGTATGCTCTTTATCACCCGGGTTAATGCGCTCAGGAGAATAGCCTACCTTAAAATCCTTATTGAGTTTGAATCCTGATTCTCTCTCCAGGATTGGGACACAGTCATCTTCGGTGCAACCAGGATATACAGTTGATTCAAACACAACATAGTCACCCTTTTTCAGCGCCCTTCCAACAGATGTGGTAGCACCCAACAAAGGCTTGAGATCAGGCAGTTTGTGTTCATTAATAGGAGTAGGTACAGCCACAACATGAAAACTGGCCTTTGCCAAATCTGCTGGATTGCTTGTAAACTCGATATCACAACCTTCGAATGCAGATGCATCCAATTCGTTGCTGGGATCTATATGCTTGCGCATAAGTTCGACCCTTTCGCTGTTTAAGTCAAATCCTATTACCTTCATTTTACGTGCAAATTCAAGCGCAATAGGAAGTCCTACATATCCAAGACCAGTTACGGACAATACTGCCTTTTTCTCAATTAACTGTTGAAACATAATCTCCTTTTTGATTTTATGAGGGGCAAGTTACAAAATTGCCTTTACTAAGACCGAAAATAAAATCCATGCTTTGATGAACGTCATAAATCGTTATATACACCAAGCTCTTTGATGCGGTCAAGCAACGAAACAAAGAAGATTTCTTCCTTGTTCAGTGAATCCTTTACGACCTCCATCGCAAAAGGACTCATGTTCTTCAGGTTGATAACAACCTGTGAATAAGGTCTGCTATTTGTGTACAGATACCTCCACCTTATTGCATCAGTGCCTTCAGCACTAAACATATAATACCGGCTACCAAGCTTTGACCACAAATGGCCTGATTGCTCCTTCTTTAAGAAACCCAGTCGCTTACCGTCTCCGTAAGTACCCTTGTTGGTATGAACAAAATTCCAAAGTATATAAAACTGGGCCCTCCTGTAAAAGGGAACCTTTACGGTACCTTTAGGTAACTCCCAGAAATATCCGTCCTTAGACTCCTTAAGCACACTGCTGTCAAACCTGTAATGAATCCCTGCAGGCATCTTCCTGTAGTCAAAATAGAACTCCGGACTATAGCTTTCCATGCCATAGGCTGCTGAAGAGTCCACCTTTATCCCGTTTTGCTTAAGGGCTGCTGCAATCTTTCCAAAGGGTTCGACTCTGTATCCCCCGGCCCGGAATACCCTGACCTTGTAGTCAGGGATAGTCTTCCGGGCTATTTCCTCAAGTAGAATACGGCACTGGGTGATACAACCTGTTATAGTGTTTATATCAGTTTCATCTTCCTCGTCCCAGAGGCGGTGAATTGTAAAACGATTGTATGAAAAGTGCCACTTATTGTTCTCCCACCTGGCATCCAACCAGTGTGGATGAATGTTCATCTGAATATCATGGCCCCTTTTCAGGAGAACTGACACCTGCTTATCAATCAGCTCACGGTCAAAACGAAGGTCGGGAACTTCCCGTTCCAACTCCTTTAACCTGTAATAATGCATCACATCAATAAAGACCGTCATTTTTGACCCACTTGGCTCCAATATTTCCATCAAGTGGTTTAACGGCCGGATCATACAGTTCTCAACGGTACCTGCATCATCCCCGAAAAACAACTCATAGTCAACCGATAGTAACAGAGGCTTCATAAGCATAAAATTATGCATAATCTGTCATAATTGTCAGCTTAAAATACGCCAATCTTTGAATTTGTATATAATGCCTCTTACAATCCAAATTCCTTCTTTATTGAATCAACGTAATCAAGCTTCTCCCATGTAAAGAATTCAACTTCTTTCTTAACCTCCTTGCCATTCTCAATGAAGGTAACGAGGTCCGTATATGGCTTGCGTCCCATATGCCCATAAGCAGCAGTAGCCTCAAAAATCGGGTTCTTTAGTCCCAGGCGACGTATTATCATACCAGGACGAAGGTCAAATAGCTTCTGAACATGGGTGGCAATTTCACCATCAGTCAACTTAACCTTTGACGTTCCATATGTATTGACATATACACCTACAGGCTGAGCCACTCCAATAGCATATGCTATCTGAACAAGCATTTCGTCTGCCACTCCAGCTGCCACCATATTCTTGGCAATGTGACGTGCTGCATAGGCTGCTGAACGGTCCACCTTGGAACAATCTTTACCTGAGAAAGCGCCTCCACCGTGGGCTCCTTTGCCTCCATATGTGTCAACAATAATCTTACGACCTGTAAGTCCGGTATCTCCATGTGGACCACCAATTACAAATTTACCTGTAGGATTGACATGGAGGATAAAGTCCCTGAACAAACCGGCAATTGAAGAATTAAGTTTTTTGATTACCCTTGGGATCAGAATATTCTGTACATCTTCCTTGATCTTTGCAAGCATCCTCTCCTCATCGTCATCAAATGGATCGTGCTGAGTAGACACTACTATAGTGTGAACCCTTACCGGCCTGTTATCATCTGAATATTCCAAGGTCACCTGCGACTTGGAGTCCGGTCTAAGATAGGTCATTTGCTTAGCCTCACGACGTATGGCAGCCAGCTCTAAAAGCAACAGGTGTGACAGATGAAGTGCAAGTGGCATATAATCCTCAGTATCCTTGCATGCATAACCAAACATCATTCCCTGGTCACCAGCCCCCTGATTCTCCTCCGAATCACGGTCAACTCCTCTGTTGATATCTTCTGATTGTTCATGAATAACAGAAATAATACCACATGAACCGGCATCAAACTTATACTCAGATTTGTTGTAACCTATACGCTCAATAACACGCCTTACAACCTTCTGCACCGGAACATAACCACTGGTTTTGATCTCACCACCAACTACAACCAAACCTGTTGTAACAAAGGTCTCGCATGCCACACGTGAATGCGGATCCTGGCGAAGCAGTTCATCAAGAATTGCGTCTGAAATCTGATCTGCTACTTTGTCCGGATGGCCTTCTGAAACAGACTCTGAAGTGAATAAATATCCCATAACGAAAATACATTATAGTCTTTTGACCAGCAGGTCAAAAGCTTAGTTAAACAAAATTTTCCAAGGGATTTATAAGTCGATAGGCAAAAAGATGCGTTTTAGCATTTTTTTTGAGTGGTTGCAATCGGCCAAATCCCTCCACTTTTAGTTTGACACAAAGGAATAAAAAAATAATTAAACCAGCGGTATTTTAGATCATAAATATGTCAAGCTTACTGTGAAGTCATTTGCGTCCTTCTAAATAATCAGTACTTGCAGCAGGCTAACTTTGATGCTGCACCCTTGTCAAGAATAAATTCAGTATCCTTATGTTTTTGAAGGAAAGACGCTGGCACCTCAATACCAACTTGCCCTTCAATTGCCTTAGCAAGTATCTCAGTCTTCTTCTCTCCCCATCCCAGTAGAAAGACCTTTCTGGCTTCCATAATAGTCCTGACACCCATGGTCAAAGCTTTCCTTGGTACAAACTCAGCTCCACCAAAATCCCCAGCTGCGTCACTTATGGTCAAAGGATTCAGTGTCACAAGACGAGTAATATCATTAAGCTGAGATCCGGGTTCATTAAAACCAATGTGACCGGCACGTCCTATTCCTAGTATCTGTATGTCAATACCGCCGGCTTCCCTGATCATCCTTTCGTAACCTTCACAGTACTCATTAATCATATGTTCAGCCAAAGTGCCTACTGGTATATGAACATTTGCCCTGTCTATATCTATATGTGAGAAAAGATGCTTGAACATGAAGTAGTGATAGCTATTTACATCGTCAGGTGATATTGGATAATATTCATCCAGATTGAAACTAATCACTTTTTTAAAACTCAATCCCTCCTCTTTGTGAAGCCTAACAAGTTCCATATAAAGTGGTATTGGAGTATTTCCAGTAGCAAGGCCCAATACCGTGGGCAATCCTTCACTGTTCCTCTTATTTATAAATGCAGCAATTTTGGCAGCTACATACCTTGCGCCTTCCTCGGGAGTATCGAAAATTTGAGTGTTAACCTTTGTTTGCTGTCCGACAATAGTTTGATTCTCCATGATAATCAAAGCTTTAGGTTATGGCCAATCTAATGTTTACTAAAATGAGACAAATAAAATAACAAAGGTAAAAGACTGGAGCTAAAGGTGTACCCAAGAGGCCCCAATTTTTGACCAACATCATAAAAGCTTCATTGACTTGCCTATAAGTAAAAATCAACTTTTTTGTTTCTTAAATTTGGAAGAAAACAAATTTGATATATCTTTGCATCCGCAATTGAAAAACGATTTTCTATTGCATTCATTTTTGGTCCCTTCGTCTAGGGGTTAGGACGCCAGATTTTCATTCTGGAAACAGGGGTTCGATTCCCCTAGGGACTACAGGTAAAAACAATTAGAACTTTATTTAAACAATTGAGATGGCAAATCATCAATCATCAAAGAAGAGGATCAGGCAGACCGTTACCCGTAATCTGAGGAACAGGTATTACGCAAAAACTACACGTAATGCTATCAAGGCTCTGCGTCTGACCACGGAGAAAGCTGCTGCATCAGAGCTTTATCCGAAAGTGGCGTCCATGATTGACAAATTGGCTAAGAAGAATATTATTCACAAGAATAAAGCTGCAAACCTGAAGGCCAGTTTGGCAAACCATATTAATTCCCTGGCTTAATCGTCCGGGAAACCGGTCCCTTCGTCTAGGGGTTAGGACGCCAGATTTTCATTCTGGAAACAGGGGTTCGATTCCCCTAGGGACTACAAAAACAGGCTGTCTTTTTAAGACGGCCTTTGTTGTTTTCTTCTAACCCAGTTTCTCTAAGGCAGCAATTAACTGCTCTTCTTAAATATCATCTATTCTCAATCGCAAGGTACGATATTTAAATCGGGGACATTTGAGCCAACCTCATCTCCATTGCCAATTATTTGCAAATTTATTAGCTTGAATGGCAAAACTTTAACCATGGCTCAATACTCAAAACTTACAATTAAGGACCTTGCAGTGGAGGACCGTCCGCGCGAAAAACTGCTACACAAAGGAATGGCCTCACTTTCAGATGCAGAACTTCTTGCAATACTTATTGGATCCGGAAGCCGAAAAGAATCCGCTGTTGACCTTGCCAGGAAAATAATGGCCGGGTTCAACAATAACCTAAATGAACTAGGTAAGGCTGAGGTGAATGAGCTTACCGGACGCTTTCATGGCATTGGAGAAGCAAAGGCAGTTACAATAGTTGCCGCAATGGAACTCGGCAGAAGACGCAGGCTTGAGGAATCACTCGAAAAACCGACTATCAGAAGCAGCACTGATGCCTTCAACATAATGAATCCACTAATTGGCGACCTGCCTCATGAAGAGTTTTGGATACTTATGCTTAGTCGATCCAACAGACTGATTCACCAGTACAACCTGAGCAAGGGTGGAATGACAGGTACTGTCATAGATGTAAGAATGGTTATGAAACGAGCTCTAGAGACAAGAGCATCTTCTCTGATTCTGGTACACAATCACCCCTCAGGCAATATCAGGCCAAGTGATGCTGACATCAGGATAACAGAAAAACTCAGGGATGCCGGCAAAATTATGGAGGTCCCTGTAATAGACCACATCATTGTCACGGATAATTCCTACTTTAGCTTTGCTGACGAAAATCTGCTATAGTCACCGTGATTACTAATGGACCTAAGATTTCTAAAAAACAAGGAGATAAACAGGGAGCTTTGGGACAAGGGAATAGCTTCCTCCCACCATCCTTTAATCTATGCCGAAAGCTGGTATCTTGATATTTGCTCTCCGGATTGGTCCGCCATAGTCGACGTCGACTATGGCTTCCTTTTCCCGCTACCAGTCAATCGTTCAATTGGTCTTTCTCTGGTTATGCAGCCCCTGTTTGTCCAACAGCTTGGTATTTTCTCCAAGGAAGTTCCTTATCCGATGACCCTTATAGACACATTGCAAAAAATTTGCTATCCCGTTGTCAATCTCAACGGGAACTCTTCTATGATGGTTGGTTCTGCCAAACAGAGGTCTGAAAACTTACCCGGTATTCCAGAGTATAACTCCACAAAAGGTGTTATATCCCAATTAGGCAGATCTGTCAGACTAAAGGAAAACTGCATTTTGCCTCTTACCAGCACCTATGAGCAGTTGGCCGTAAACTTCTCGGATAATTGCAGACGCAATCTGAAAATATCCAAACAGAAATCATTTGGTACTGGACCTTGCAACTCTTCAGATCAGTTCATTGACTTTACAAAAAAGCACCTGAACTATAGCATCTCAGATAAAGATCTACGTTTGCTTAAGGGAATAGTTGATGAGGCACTACAGCGCAGTTGCGGGTTTATTATTTCATGTGACAATTCCAAGGGAGAGCCCTTGGCCATGGCATTCTTCCTCAATAAATACGGGCGTCTGACCTTTCTTTCGGGCAGCTCTTCGCTACAAGGCCTCGAATACCGAAGTATGTTTGCCATAATTGACAATGTAATCAGAGAATATGCGGGAACTGGTATTATCCTTGACTTTGAGGGTTCAGACCTCTCAGGAGTAAGACGTTTTTACGAGGGCTTCGGATCACAGAAAGAATATTACCCTGCATTTGAAAACCACCTCCTTCTGCGATTATGGAATTTATTCAGACGAGTAAAAAAACAACACAAAAAATCAGGTGTACGTCTGAGTTTTAATATTTCAAACTACCTTTGCAATAAAAACCGATGAAGATCAACATAATTAACAAACCTGCGTCGATTTTCAACCAATTCATAGCTGAATTAAGGGATAGGGACATCCAGACCGATCCCATGCGCTTTCGCCGCAATCTTGAACGTATTGGTGAAATCTTTGCCTACGAAGTAAGTAAGGTTCTTAGCTACAAAGAAAAGGACATCCAAACCCCGCTGGGAATAGCAAAAGAATCCGTTTTGACTGACAATGTAGTAATTGCATCAATCCTTCGTGCCGGAATCCCTTTACACAACGGAATCCTCAACATTTTCGACCGTAGCGAGAATGCATTTGTTTCAGCATACAGGAAGTATGATGAGGCTGGAAAGTTTGAGATTCACATAGAGTATATTTCATCTCCCGATCTTAATGGGAAAACCGTTATCCTAGCAGATCCAATGCTAGCAACAGGGGCTTCACTTGAGCTGGCATACAGAGCTCTGCTTTCAAAGGGTACCCCGGCTCATGTACATATTGTCAGCATAATTGCAAGTCAGGCAGGTGTGGATTACATATGCAAGGCTATGGAAAGAGAACCTGTCACATTGTGGCTTGCTGCTGTAGATGAGGAACTGAATGCAAAATCCTATATAGTACCCGGTCTGGGAGATGCTGGAGACCTTGCTTATGGTTCCAAACTATGAGAATGGAGTTTGACCATACCCTGATCTTCACAGTCCTGTAACAGATCACCGACTGTTTTACCAAATACCGGATGAAGCCATCCGGCCCACAATTCATTTAGTGGTAACAGGGTAAAACGTCGTAGGTGAAGACGAGGATGGGGAACTATTAAAGCATCAGAGTCAATTACAAGATTATCAATAAACAGGATATCAATATCTATTGGCCGGGAGGCATAACCAATGCCTTCCGGCCTTTTTCGTCCAAGCTCTCCCTCAACTTTAAGAAGTGTATCAAGTAAGACCTCAGGTTCCAAAGTTGTCTCTAGTTCCAGTACACAATTGAGGAAATTCCTCTTTGCCTCAAATCCCCAGGGACTGCTTTCATACAGGGAAGATACAGCAACAACCCTGCCTGCCCTTCTGGCTATCAACTCAATAGCCAACTGGAATATAGTAGGAGTATCTCCTTCATTTCCCCCAAGCAGAATTAATACTTTCATAATAATCAAAAAATCACCATTAGCCAACAAAAATGACAGGCTATCCGATTGATTTAATTCAATTTTGTACCTTAGCAATTCCAAAACTCAAAATTAAAAAGAAATTATGAATAAGTTTTTTAAGTATTTCCTGGCAGTAATAGCTGGAGCCCTGGTATCTGTATTCATCCTTACCATGGGCTTCTTCATGATCATCAGCAGTCTGGCTTCTTCAGCAAGTCAGGAGGTCAAGGTTAAAGATAATTCTATCCTTGTACTGGACCTTAATGGTGCTATTACTGAAAGAAACAGTAATGATATTTTGGCAGATTTGACAGCTGAGCTAACCGGAAGCGAACCTTCAGTAGGTCTTAACCAGGTCCTTAAAGCCATCAAACAGGCAAAGGACGACGATCGCATCAAAGGAATTTACCTGGAGAGTGGAATGCCAAGTACAGGCTATGCCACGATCGAAGAGATCAGAAATGCCCTTCTGGATTTTCGCGCCTCAGGCAAGTTTATTTATAGCTTCAATTCAACATATTCTCAAAAAGGATACTATCTGGCTACAGCAGGTGATAAGGTATATCTTAATCCTGAAGGAATGCTTGATTTTCAAGGCCTTGCAGGCTCTTACACTTTCTACAAAGGACTACTTGAAAAACTTGGTGTTGAAGTGCAAGTATTCAAGCATGGTGAGTTCAAGTCTGCTGTTGAGCCGTACATTCTTGACAAGATGAGCGATCCAGCCCGTCTGCAGGCTGAAGTATACCTTAATTCTATGTGGAACCATATCCTTAATTCAATTTCGGCTAGTCGTGGGCTAACAGTTGAGGAACTCAACAGCGCTGCATCAATGGTACCAGTAATGTTGCCTGGTGAACAGCTGTTAGATCTCAAACTTATTGATGGCCTCAGGTACAAGGATGAAGTTATCAGTGAATTAAAGGCTCTTACCAACACTGAGGACAACGATGACCTCAATGCTATAGGTGTAAGAGCATATAGTTCGGTATATCTGCCAAAAGAAAAGAAAAAAGGTCTTGAAAAGAACAAGATTGCCGTTATCTATGCCGAAGGTGCAATTGACGATGCAAGTTCATCTGGTGGCATTGACTCAGAAGAACTCTCACGTACTATCCGCGAAGCACGTCGCGATAGCAGCATTAAGGCTATAGTATTCAGGATTAACTCTCCCGGCGGTTCAGGCCTGGGCTCAGAAATCATCTGGAGAGAAGTAAAACTCGCAAAGGAGACTAAGCCAGTTGTTGTATCCATGGGTGATTATGCAGCATCAGGAGGTTACTATATTGCGTGTGCTGCCGATACCATTATTGCGCATCCTACAACTCTTACAGGTAGTATTGGGGTCTTCAGCATAGTACCCAACGCTCAAAAGCTGATCAACAAGATTGGTATTACTACAGACAGAGTTGTAACCAACGAGTTTGCTGATTTCCCATCATTGGATCGTCCATTTAATGCTGATGAAAGGCGAATCATGCAAGCTTATATCGAACGCTTCTATGAAGTATTTCTGACCCGTTGCGCAGATGGAAGAAGTGTTGAAAAAGAAGCCATCGGTAAGATTGGTGAAGGTCGTGTCTGGAGCGGTGAGAATGCAATTGGAATTAACCTTGTGGACAAACTTGGTGGTATTGATGATGCTATAGCCGTTGCAGCAAATATGGCCGGTATTGAAACCTATAGGATAGTCGAACTTCCTGAACAGTTATCATCAATTGAACAGCTAATGAAAAGCTTCTCTGGTAATGCCACTGCTAAAATTATGGAGACCCTGCTTGGAGAAGAATACAAAGTACTGAAAACAGTTAAATCTCTTGAGAATGCCTATCCTATTCAGGCAAGGATCCCATACGAGATTTCAGTTAACTAATAGTAGGAGTATTATTTCATTGGGAACAGAGCAATCTGTTCCCAATACATTTTTGTACCATGCAATTGTTTCGATTGTTTCTGCTCCCATTCTCCTTTGTCTATTGTGCTGTCAGCACGATCCGAAACAAGCTTTTCGATTTGGGAATACTCAAGTCTCAATCATACAAACTTCCATTAATTTCCATAGGCAATATCACAGTTGGAGGCACCGGGAAAACACCGGTTACCGAACTGCTATTACACACTCTGGGTGATAAATACAAATGTGCCACCCTGTCAAGGGGCTATGGAAGGAAGACGAAAGGAGTTATTCTTGCCGGAGATGCAGATAATTGCAATACAATTGGCGATGAGCCAATGCAGATGAAGCTCAAATTCCCCGGTATTACAGTGGCTGTAGCTGAGAAAAGAGTGGAAGGTATGGCCAGGCTTTTAAATCGTGACGAAAAACCCGAAGTCATCCTACTGGATGATGCTTTCCAACACAGATATGTAAAACCTGGTCTGTCAATCCTTGTAATTGACTACAACAGACCTCCGTGGAAGGATTTCTGTCTTCCTGCAGGGAATCTCAGGGAACCAATATCTGCACTCAAACGTTCCGACATAATCCTTGTAAACAAATGCCCTCACAACCTGAGTAAAGAAAAAGCTGAGCTAATCCGCAATAAGCTGAGGCCTGCATCCCACCACAAACTGTTTTTCAGCGTTATACAATATGAAGAGCCCCTTTGTTTGGGAAACACCAACAATAAGCTTAGCTTTAGGGATAAACTTGCAGAGAACGGAGAGGCATTGGTAGCAGTGGCTGGAATTGGAAATCCCCAGCCCTTCTATGAGAGTCTCAGACAATTTGGTGTACCTTTGAGGACCCTTAGCTTTAGAGATCATCACAACTTTAGTCAAGCCGATCTTAAAAAGATAGAAGAAGAGGGATGCAATAAAAACACTAGGCGACCAGAGGTGATAACAACAGAAAAAGATGCCGTTCGCATGATATCATCAGGATTCTTAACTGAGTCACTTAAGGAGCGTCTCTGGTATTTGCCCATAAGAATTGAGGTATTATTTGATCAACAGGATATTTTTGAAAAGATAATTACAGATTATGTTGAAAGCCATTATTGAAACTGCAGATTTTCTAAGATCACTGCAGACATTGAATCCCGAGATAGGGATAATACTTGGAACAGGGTTAGGTGGACTAGTTAAGGAGATTGAAATAGACACAAGTATTTCATACAGCAGGATTCCAAATTTCCCCGTATCCACTGTAGAAGGACATCAGGGGCGACTTATTTTTGGTCGTATCAAAGGGAAGCCTGTAATAGCAATGCAGGGACGTTTCCATTACTATGAAGGATACAATATGCAACAGGTTACCTTCCCTGTAAGAGTAATGAAGCAAATGGGAATTAAGACTCTGGTCGTATCAAATGCTTCAGGTGGACTGAATCCTTCATTTAAGGTGGGTGATCTGATGATAATTGATGACCACATAAATATGTTTGGCAACAACCCTCTCATAGGTCCCAACCTTGCAGAGTTTGGACCCCGCTTCCCCGATATGAGTGAGCCCTATAGCAAGGAGCTGATAGCAAGGGTTCATGATATTGCTGCTAAGGAAGGAATTGAAGTAAAGCAGGGAGTCTATGTAGGTACTGCAGGTCCTACTTTCGAGACTCCAGCCGAATATAAATTCTTCAGAATTATTGGAGGAGATGCAGTGGGAATGTCAACAGTCCCGGAAGTTATCGTTGCCCGTCACAGTGGTCTTACATGCTTTGGAATCTCAATAATTACAGACTCAGGAGTTCCCGGCCAAATCGTTGAGGTATCCCACGAAGAAGTTCAAAAGGTTGCTTCAGAAGCAGAGCCCAAAATGACCAAGCTTATCGCAGAACTTGTAGGTACTCTGTAGAATAGGTATACAAGTATATAGCCTGCCCAATGATTAGCCACAGCCCTGTCAGAGACCAGTAGTCTCTGACAGGGCTGTGGAATTTCTGAATCTGATCAGTCCATTAAAACCTATATCTCCTCAATTGGGAAAACCCCTATTTCTTAGGACTTATACCAAGCACTGCAGCCTTTTTAGTTTCATACCCTGAACCTCCTTCCGGGTTAAAGCAACGGATAAAGACGATATAAATCCCTGAAGGTGCAAGAGCCCCAATTTCATTTGTTCCATCCCAGTAACAGCTTCCATCAACTGAAACAGGCTCATTGTTAAGCAGGCTGCGAACAAGTCTTCCTGCCCTGTCGTATATCCTGATAGTGCAGCAATATCCGGGTATATCAAACTTGTATCTAATAACAAAGAGGTCGTCCACGCCGTCACCGTCAGGTGTAAAGATTTCCGGTGCGATACTAAAGCCATCTCCCTCCTCATTTTTAGGGGTCACTGACTGCGAATTCCTTTTCCCCGGAGTCGCATACCCATGTTCTCCAGATGCTGAGTGCCAGTTATACCTACTACTGCTCTCTGCATATGGGTCTATCCTCTCAAGTGATACTCCCTTGGTTAATCTCAACAGGGGCATATGAAACTCATTACTATAGACAAAAGCATCAATAGTCTGCCCCCTGTTATCAGTCAGTAGCACAGTCCCACCTGAGTTCACATAGTTTGGCATCCCATCCGGTTCTACTACCTCTGCATTATCACCTACCTCATAGCGATCTATGACCCACGCCTTATCTGCAGTAATAACCAAATAAGCTCCTGGCAGTAATGCCCTTCGGTACTGGCATAGCTTAATAAGCTTCTCAGGAACACCTGTTGCATCCCCTCTTGCTATATAGAGTGATGACAAGTCAATTAGCTTTTGAGAGCGATTATATAGCTCCACAAAATCACTTCCACCTTCTGGTGGATCATAGAGCAGCTCATTAATCACCACATCCCCAGCCTCAGCAGGCAGTGGAATACCAAACATGATAAATGATTGTCCACGCAAGGTGTTACCACCCAGATCTGAAGGTAGTACTCCAAAATCCAACCTATAACCTCTGTTGACAAGCAGTGCGGCCTCAAAAACAATTCTAAGTTCGTTATAGAAAACTCCCTGTAGTCTGAGATCTGCAAGCTCCGGAGTAGATGCTGCCTCTATGCTTGAAATATGAATATCGCTTACAGAGGTACTATCCATCGCTTCCGAAAAAACCAGGACCAACACTGAATCACTTTCAATATAGTGAGATAGAAGTGTTGGGGAATTAAGATCAGGGTAAATTTCAGCTATCGAATTTGCCCTACCAGGAGTTCCTCCTGAAATATCAACAGAAAATCCCCAGTTTGCCGGATCCCCCGATATATTATCCGGGTCCTTGATCTCAAGGGCCCAGCCACCATCTTTTTTAAAACCTTCACTACCATAATCCCTGCTATACTGCACAGCACTAATCTGCATTCCGAAGCTGTCCTTCATCACCAATACCCCACCCCCATCAGGCAAAGAGGACCATGTTGCAGCCTCAACAACATTTTCAATAAAGCCCCAATCAGCCCCTTTACCCTGAGGAATGACAAGAATATACTCTCCTGGGAAAAGCAGGTATTTCCCGAGTGTAATACTACCGGAACTTGTTTCGACCCTACACCCGGCAAGATTGACAACCTCATCACCCCTGTTGAAAAGTTCGATATATTCAGTAGCAGGTAGCCCAACAGCAGGGCTAGGATCAGCCATCACCTCTGTGACAACCACAGCATTAAGTTTGGCTTGATATGGAAGAGGCTCAGGAGGAAGGGTGTCGGTAAAAGCCTCCCCACATACACTGAGATTCTCATACCAAAAAAGCTTGCTGCGGGTAGCTGTATAAACCGAGGCCACACCAAAGTACTGCGACTCAAAGCCCTCAACCCTGGCACGTCCTTCCTCACGATAACCCTCGCCAAGGTCAGTTTCCAGTATTGTCTCACCACCTTTAAACCTTGTAACCCTAATTGCAGCTGAAGGTGCAGAATTATCCAGAATTTTCTCCACACCTGCTATTAGCAGCTCTTTCTTACCATCCTTAACCTTCCATAGGGAAATATTATCGGCAGTGGATCCAATAACCAGGTACAGTCCATTTTGCGCCTCATCTCTGGAAGGGGCATCCATGGCAAGCCAGACCTGTGCATAGTTGGATGACGAAGGGTTGAACCCAAAACTAAAGCGCAGTTCCCATCTGGCATCTTCAACGGCATCAAGCTTTGTATATATCCAAGATGCTCCAGCTTCTGCAGGAGCGTCAAGCCTAAAGCTCTGATTGCCTTCTTCAAATAGATAAAAATCAGTCTCACCATGCCATTCGGGTGCTGAAAGAACATTTCCATGACATACGTCATAGTTGCTTTGACCCTCAAGATTTAAGCAACTGATCAAAAAGAGGATAAAAACTTTCAACATCGGGTAGCGGTTATGGTTATAAATGCCTACATTTGTTTTTCTTGGCTATACTAATCGTAAGCAATAACAACAAAAATTTAAGCATTTTTTTAGTTGATGTAAACAAACCTAAATTAGTTTAACAGAAAATGAGAGCAGCAATTGTAGGAGCTAGTGGAGCGGTAGGACAAGAATTCCTCCGTGTTTTGGAAGAAAGAAACTTCCCCTTGGACGAGTTGGTATTATTTGGTTCAACCCGTAGTGCAGGTACAAAGTACACATTCAGAGGTAAAGAACTGACCGTTAAGGAGCTCAAACACAATGACGACTTTAAAGGAATAGATTTAGTCTGGACATCTGCCGGAGCATCAACATCTAAAGAATATGAAAAAACAATCACAAAATACGGTGCAGTAATGATTGACAATTCAAGCGCATTCCGCATGGATAATGATGTGCCCTTGATTGTACCTGAAGTTAATGCAGAACAGTGCAGAAATATTCCCCGAAATGTGATTGCTAATCCAAACTGTACAACTATCCAACTTGTAGTTGCACTGAAGGCTATTGAGGATATTGCCCATATCAAAAAAGTACATGTGTCTACATATCAGGCAGCAAGTGGTGCAGGTGCAGCTGCGATGGATGAACTATTAAAACAGACTGAACAGCTTGTAAAGGGTGAAGAACCTACTGTAAGCAAGTTCAAGTATCAACTTGCAATGAACCTGATTCCCCAGGTTGATGTCTTTACAGACAATGGTTATACAAAGGAAGAGATGAAAATGTATAACGAATCTCGCAAGATTATGGGTACCGATATCGAAGTCAGCGCAACTTGTATCAGGGTACCTGTAATGCGTGCTCACTCTGAAGCCACCTGGATTGAAACAGAACGCCCGATAAGCATTGAAGAGGCCCGTGAGGCTTTCGCAAAAGCCAAGGGCGTAATCGTAATTGATGATACAGCCAATAGCCAGTACCCTATGCCTTTGTTCCTTGCCGGACGTGACGAGGTATTTGTAGGCCGTATCCGCAAAGATCTAACAAATCCCAACGGACTGACATTCTGGACTGTTTCTGACCAGATCAAGAAAGGTGCTGCACTTAATGCAGTTCAAATAGCAGAGTACATGCTTGAACAAGGACTGTTGAAATAAGTCCATTTTGCAAAGCGTGACTAACATATTTTCAAAGCCCTGAAATACTCCGGTATTTCAGGGATACAAAAAGAGGTTGCCATAGAAGTATGGCAGCCTCTTTTTTTGTACCTTTCGGATTGAATAAGTAAACAAAACGGTATGCTGTCGGATTTGGAAATTGCTCAAAGCGCTAAAATCAAAAATATCAAGGAGATTGCAGGCAAACTTGGAATTCCTGAATCAATGCTGGAACCATATGGCCACTACAAAGCCAAACTCCCCCTTTCTCTTATAGATCCTGAAAAGATAAACGGTAAGAAACTTATCCTTGTTTCTGCAATTTCTCCCACTCCGGCAGGAGAAGGCAAGACAACTGTTTCCATCGGACTTTGCGAAGGACTAAACCAGATAGGGAAAAAAACTACTGTAGTACTCCGCGAACCTAGTCTGGGACCGGTATTTGGCATCAAGGGAGGAGCCGCAGGAGGAGGCTATGCTCAGGTAGTTCCAATGGAGGATATCAACCTCCACTTCACAGGAGATTTTCCTGCTATAGAGAAAGCAAACAACCTGCTGGCTGCGCTAATCGACAATAATATCCAAAACAAGAACAGCACTCTTGGAATAGACCCCCGAACCGTACATTGGAAAAGGGTGATGGACATGAATGACCGTGCCCTTAGACACATAATAATAGGTCTTGGAGGTACCACCTCAGGTGTGCCAAGGGAAACCGGCTTTGATATTACTGCTGCATCTGAAATCATGGCTATCCTTTGTCTAAGTGAGAATTTCGACGATCTGAAAAAGAGGATGGGCAATATCTTTGTCGGATTCACCTATGACAAGAAACCAGTCTTTGCACGTGACCTGAAGGCTGAAGGCGCCATGGCCGCACTTTTAAAGGATGCTATAAAACCCAATCTGGTACAAACTCTTGAAGGAAATCCAGCTATCATTCACGGAGGGCCTTTTGCAAATATTGCCCAGGGAACAAATTCAGTTCTGGCAACCAAGATGGGACTTTCACTTTCTGACTATGTAGTTACTGAGGCTGGTTTTGGCTTTGACCTTGGCGCAGAAAAATTCCTTGACATCAAATGCGTTTCTTCAGGTTTGAAACCTGGTGTTGCTGTTCTCGTTGCCACTATCAGAGCTCTTAAATACCATGGTGGGGTAAAGCTTGACGAGATCAAAAAACCTAATGCCCAGGCTGTTGAGAACGGACTCGAAAACCTTGAAAAACATATAGAAAACATTCGCAAGTTCAACATCTGCCCAGTTGTTGCTATCAACAAATTCGCTGATGATACTGTAGAAGAGCTAGAGGTTGTAAAGAACCTTTGCAATAAACTAGGAATCAGATCTGCAATTACAACAGCTCATGCAGAAGGTGGTCGTGGTGCAGTACAACTTGCAGAAGCAGTTGTTGAGGTATTAAATGAATGTAAATCTGACTTCAAACCGCTCTATGACTGGGGCTGGAGCGTTGAGCGTAAGATTGAGACAATAGCCAAACAAATCTACGGTGCCAATGCCATAGACTATACTGCTCAGGCAAAAGATGACCTGAAGAAGATTGAAAGCCTGAACCTTGACAAACTACCTGTCTGCATTGCCAAGACACAGAAATCGCTTTCAGACAATCCAAAACTTCTGGGAAGACCGGAAAACTTTATAGTCACTGTCAGGGAAATAGAAATAGCTGCAGGAGCCGGATTTGTGATACCAATCACAGGTAACATAATGCGTATGCCTGGTTTACCAGAGTATCCGGCTGCAGAAAAGATTGATATTGATTCAGAAGGCCGGATTAAAGGACTATTCTAGTCCCCAAAGGCCTTTTTTCACCAATCCTAATACAAGATTATTTTCAGGAGACGCAGATATGAATCTAAGCTTCATCAAGATATGGTAGAACAAGCACCCTAAGAATCTAATTCCTCTGAGTCATTATCCCCTGTATCTTCCAATCCAAGTTCTTCAGGATTCAGATTAGGAAATAAAAAGTCATTGTATGGGAACCTTGTAACATGAATCTTCATAACCTCGCTATATACCAGATCCCTGAATTCATCAAAATTATCCTTTTTCAAGGCCGAAATAAAAACAGAGGTAGCCTTGTTCATCCAGGTCCTTTTCAGGTCCTCAATCGTTATATTCTCACGCCTGACAGGAGTCAGATCATCAGCTTCCTTTTCAACATGAGAGAAAGCATCTACCTTATTGAAAACCATTATTACGGGCTTATCCCTGTCATCAATCTCCCTTAAGGTTGATTCAACAACTTTGATCTGATCCTCAAAACCCGGGTGAGAAATATCCACTACATGAAGCAGGAGGTCAGCTTCACGTACCTCATCAAGTGTCGACTTAAAGGATTCTACTAGGTGGTGAGGCAGCTTTCTGATAAATCCCACAGTGTCGGTAAGCAGAAATGGAAGATTGCGTACGACTACCTTTCTCACAGTCGTATCAAGGGTAGCAAACAGCTTGTTCTCTGCAAATACCTCACTCTTGCTAAGGGCATTCATAAGAGTGGATTTGCCTACATTTGTATAACCTACAAGAGCAACCCTGACAAGCTTTCCACGATTCTTCCTCTGAGTTGCCATCTGCCTGTCTATCTTTTCCAGGTCTTTCTTAAGCTTGGCAATAATATCTCTGATGATACGACGGTCAGTCTCAAGTTCCTTTTCACCGGGTCCCCTCATATTAATCCCTCCTCGTTGGCGTTCAAGGTGAGTCCACATACGAGTCAGTCTTGGCAACATATACTGATACTGAGCCAGCTCAACCTGAGTCTTAGCATGAGCAGTCCTTGCCCTCATGGCAAAGATTATCAGGATCAGGCCTGTCCTGTCGATAATTTTTACCTTTAGCTCGTTTTCAATATTCTTTAATTGCGATGGAGATAGTTCATCGTCAAAGATAACAGCAGTAATATCCTCATTCATCAGCAGGAAGGTTTTAACTTCCTGAAGTTTACCGCTCCCCAGATAGGTCCGGTTGTCAGGCATTGGCAGTGCCTGAACATAACGCTTTACGGTTAATGCCCCGGCAGTCTCAGCAAGAAAAGCAAGTTCATCCAAATGTTCATTGACCGTACCCTCCGAAAGGTCAGGAGTACGTACAGCAGCTAATATAACTTTTTCAAGGTCCTTATCAATGGAAAGTAGTTCACCCATCTGTAAATCAGTTTGCCCAAAAATACTTCAAAAAATACGACTAGCCCTTTGTTTATGGTAATTATTGCAATATTAATACCATCAAAGCTTGTTTCAAAAAAGAACAGAAGGCTGTTCTTGTGTGAAACAGCCTTCTGTTTAGTTCTATTAAAAGAGCTTATTATTCAAGTTTGAAGTTGACCGGTAGAGTAATAGATACTTTAACTGCCTTGTTCCTTTGTTTACCTGGCTTCCAGTTAGGCATAGCCTGAACAACACGAAGCGCCTCACGGTCAAGATTAGGATCAACACCACGAATTACTCTGGGATTTGTCACTGCCCCTTTTTCATTTACTACAAATTCTACGTAAACGCGACCTTGAATTCCATTTTCCTTGGCCATCATAGGATATCTAATATTCTCAGCGATAAATCTCTGCATAGCTTCCTGTCCGCCAGGAAATTGAGGCATTTCCTCTGCAAACACAAAGATTTCATTGCTTTCATCCCTCTCTTCCTCAAGCGACTGATACACCTGGGTATAGTCAATTGCAGCTGACTGATCAAGTTCTGAATCAAAAATCTCAAGTTCATCATCCAGGTCCATATTATTCTCCACAATATTGAGAATATCTGCAGCAGCTGGTGGTGGCGGTGGAGGAGGCGGAGTGTCATCCTGACGGGTAATAGGTATAATCTCTTCCTCTACAGCAGCATCATTATCAGAAAGATTTATGTCTACGTTGTAATCGGACCATGTCCATTCAAAAGCAATAAGCACAATACTAAGAACCACAACAAGCCCGATCTGAGTAAAAACCGCTTTCTTGCCTTCAAGGTTTGCTTTTGGTGATTTCTTAACTTCCATATAAAAAAGTAAAATTTAAAAATAAAAACAGCTCATCAAAACAAAAGAGGCTGTCCTATCGACAGCCCATTTTGTCAATAATTTCAATTTGGGTTACCTTTGTTGAAGGACAAAGTTAACAGGAATAATAAATGCCACCTTGACATACATATTCCTTTGTTTTCCGGGCTTCCATCTGGGCATTGACTGAACTACACGCAATGCTTCACGATCTAGGTGTGGATCAACCCCACGGAATAACTCAACATTTGTAACCTCACCCTTCTCATTTACAACAAACTGAACATACACCTTTCCATAAATACCGTTTTCCTCAGCAATTATTGGATACCTGATGTTGTCAGCTATGTACTTGTAAAGAGCCTGTTCACCACCAGGAAACTCAGGCATTTGCTCTACAATCCTAAAAATCTCATCACTTTCTTCTCTGGCATCTTCAACTGCAGGCTGATAAATCTGTGTAAAATCAACAGCTGCATCTTCAGAAAACTCAGAGGTCAGAATTTCGAAATCTTCATCAATGTCAACGAGATCGTCAACTATGTTAAGCACATCCAGTGCCCTTGGCATTTCAGGAGTTGGAGGAGGAGTATTATCTTCCTGGCGGGTTATTGGGACAATCTCTTCTTCAACCTGAACCAAATTGTCATTCGCTTTGACGTTTACATTGACATCTGTCCATGTCCATTCAAAGGCAACAAGCACCAAAGAAAGGACAACTATAAGGCCGATCTCAGTAAAGACTGGTTTCCGCTTTTCCAGATCAGCTTCCGGTGATTTCTTTACTTCTATCATGACGCTCAAACTTTATAGGGTTAACTCCTGATCAAACAGGAACCATACAAACAATTGGGTCTTGATACTTGTATTAATATACGAAATCTAAACCGAAAAGTAAACAAAAACTGAACAAAAAAATCAACTTTTTGTTCGAATCCCTGCACAAAAAGGGGCTGACCCTTAAGGCAGCCCCTTTTTAGTATCTAAAACCTGGGAATCAGGTCTATCGTTGCCTTAGTACAAAGTTAACCGGAAGCACACATGATACCCTTACAGGAACATTCCTTTGCTTTCCAGGCTTCCATTTTGGCATAGCCTGAATCACACGAAGAGCCTCACGGTCAAGGTGAGTGTCAACACCACGCATTACAGTAGCATTGGTTACTTCACCCTTTTGATTTACAACGAAGCTGACAAATACACGACCTTGAATACCGTTTTCCTCAGCAATAACGGGATAACTAATGTTCTCAGCAAGGTATTTCTGAAGAGCCTCTTGTCCACCTGGAAACTCAGGCATCTCCTCAACAATCATAAAAATCTCACCTTCATTATCACGTTCTTCCGGAGTATTATCATACACTTGAGTGAAGTCGATCATTGCAGATTCATCCAACTCAGAGTCGAAGATTTCCAGCTCAACATCAATATCAGCATCGTCTTCTACAATGTTAAGAACATCTGTAACTGCCGGTGGTGGCGGTGGCGGTGGCGGTGTCTCATCCTGACGGGTAATAGGAATTATTTCTTCCTCAACTGTAACCTCGTCAGTAGTCTGTTCCAGGTCGACATTTACGTCGGTCCATGTCCATTCAAATGCAACAAGAACCAATGACAGAACAACAACAAGCCCAATCTGTGTAAAGATAGGCTTCTTGCTCTCCAAATTGGCTTTTGGCGACTTCTTAAGCTCTAGCATAATAAAATGGTAATTTGTTTATACACAATAACAATACCGGATCTCTCCTAATTCTCCCAAAAATCCCTCTATGTAAAGAGAGCATAAAATTAAACTTTATGCTTACATATTACAAGCAATTGAACCTAAAATTAGATTCAGGCCTGTTTTTTAAAATTAATTAACTAGTGTAAATGTTACCTTAATCAGCAGCTACTATTACTACATTAGCAAAACAACAGCCTGTATAAAATAAATTCGACAGAATATTTTGCTACTTATCACGAAAAAAATATATTTGCAAGCGCAAAAACATGGGGGCATAGCTCAGTTGGCTAGAGCGTTTGGCTGGCAGCCAAAAGGTCAGGGGTTCGACTCCCCTTGTCTCCACAAAATCAAGAGGCAAAATAAAGATTAAAGCCCGTCAGTACGACGGGCTTTTTCGTTTTGCACAAACAATTACTACACAGAATTTGTTAAGGAATAACACTGCAGATACAACGGGATACCATCTCTTGTAGTCTACAAATTGTTTTCCGCTACAAGAACACCAGAAGATGACTGATAACTCAGCAAAGATCCTAAAAAGCATAAATCCAGTACGTATTATCCTGCCAGTTGCAATAGGAATTGCTGTTACCGCTTATCTGATGTACAGGGAGTACGAACCCGGATCACTTAACCTACTGACTTTCAGTATTCAAACAGCTTTTTGGCTTTTTGTTTCAATACTTCTGATGGCTACACGCGACTTTGGTTATATGCTCCGCTTGCGCATACTGAGTGAAAAAAGCCTAAGCTGGAAGAAGGTCTTTAACATCATTATGTTATGGGAGTTCACTTCAGCTATCACTCCATCTGCTGTCGGGGGAACCAGCGTAGCTGTATTCTTCATAAACAAGGAAGGAATCAGATTGGGAAAAAGTACGGCAATAGTATTACTAACTTCCTTTCTTGATGAATTATACTTTATTCTGTCTTTCCCTGCATTAATTATTATCGCAGGAGGGCTTACCCTATTCTCCATCAGTCCTGAAGCCACAGCCCTGACTTGGTACAAGAATCCGTTTATCCTGTTTGCCTTGCTCGGTTACAGCATCAAACTAATCTACATTCTAGCATTATCGTACGGGCTTTTTGTGAATCCCAGAGGACTGAAATTACTGCTGTTGTGGATATTTAAGCTATCCTTCATACGAAAATGGAGGCCACAGGCAAATGAATCAGGTTCAGAACTGATTCAGGCATCAAATGAGTTCAAACATTGGCCAATCAAGAAATGGATCAGAGCATTCATGGCAACAGCTGTCAGTTGGACAGCCCGCTATTGGCTGGTCAATACAATAATCATTGCATTTTTTGGACTCCGCATCCTTGATCCTGAAGGTCACTTCCTTGTCTTTGGGAAACAACTTGTAATATGGATTATGATGCTTGTAAGTCCTACTCCCGGAGGAAGCGGATTTGCCGAATATGCTTTTCACGGTTTTCTTGGTTATTTAATTCCCGCCGGGACAGGTATTGCAATGGCTTTTATTTGGAGACTTATAAGCTACTATTCCTATCTTATTATTGGAGTATTTATTCTGCCCAAGTGGATTAAGAAGCACATTACCAAACAATAAATTCGATAATTTTTGACAAATAATCGGTTTTTGGTGATAAAACAGAGGCATTTTGTTTCCCCTTTGCCTAATTTGCATAAGACAATGTATTCAAGGCAAGTATCCGGTCACTAAAATCTCTTTCGTCATAATACGATTTTGGGTCTTTGAAACGTTAATAGTTTCAGAAGATGTGTGCTGACAATGCTTTTTACCATTTGACCGGATATGTTGCGTGTTAAACTTTTTGAGGATTTGGGGAAACTATGGATAAAGCTCTTAGATGCATTATATCTAAGTTGTTTGCCGGACTGATCATTACGGTATTGATTTTTTGCATTCATGCCTGCGGGACAAAAAACAAGGAATCCGACAGACAGGCTCAGGAAACCAGAGTTCCTGAGCTGGTATTATATTGTGAGAATGGGGTATCAGCTCCTTTGGATTCGATTTGCAAACAATTTGAAAGGATGTACAAATGCCGTATCACAATACAAAACGGCAACATCAGAAACCTTGTGAGCATAATAGCAGACACTCAAACCGGCGACCTGTTTATCCCGGACATAAGATCAGGATTTGACATCCTTAGGGAGATACAACCAAACATAATTGGGGATTCTTTATACATAGGGACCAATACCTTGGTCTTTATCGTTCCCAAAGGCAATCCCGAAGGATTCAATGGAGATATTATCTCTATGCAAGATGAGAAATATGCAGTTATTATAGCAAACCCGGAAACCAGTTCGCTTGGTTCAGTCACAAGACAGATACTAAGTACTGCAGGAGTTTATTCTGAAGTGCTAAACAACAGCATAGCCTTATCTGTTGATAACAGAGGAATAATTAGAAGGATTCATAACGGAGAGGCAAGCCTGGGTCTGGATTGGATTTCAAGCTTTTACTATAACGGGAACATTGGAAAAGTTGACACTGTACATCTGAGCATTCCTGATACTAGATACGATGTATATGCATCAGTACTTAAAACATCTAGGTACCCCGGACTTGCTCATACTTTTTTGTCTATGCTAAACTCTCCTGTTGGAGCCGACATTTTCAGATTACATGGAATTTACAGAAAAAGTCAACTTGAATTACAAAGCAACTTAATACCTGAAGATGGTAAAAGCAGGAATTAGAACGAGACTTGCATCAAGCAGGAGGCTCTATAAGCTAAAGTACAGGGACAGTCTGTTGCCGTTCATTAAGGAACCTGTAATCAATAAGCTGTTCTGGTTACTTGGTATCTTTCTGTTTACCATTTTCATGATTCTTTTTATAGAAAACTACTTTGACAAAAACTACACGCTGCGGTATCAGCAAATGATACGCAATCAGGAACAAAAACAGAAACTAGACTTCATACTTAAGGAACAGCTACTCAACACCCAGATTGCGTTTACTACATACCTGTCAGCGACACATCCACAACAATTAGCAAACATACATACTCAGATAGGTCAAAAGATAGAAGAATGTCTCGACATCTTAAGAATTCTGGATCAGGGAGGGATGTATGAGTACCACAATTCTGCCAATCTGGCCTCAGCAGATGAAATAATCGAGATGATAGTATATGAAGCCGACTGGTACACTGGCACTATTAGCGAGGTGAGACAACTATACCCGGCAATTAGTGACCTTCAGTCACTTTCCTCACGTATTAATGCAACTATTAAGGCAGCATCCGACAGTGCAGTAAACGGCAGAGATCAGATTAATGAAACTCTTGCCTTTTATATGAAGCAGGTCGATGGGATCTTCAACCGTATCTTCGAGATAGAAAGGAAAATTTCTTTTGACATTCAGAAAAATGTACTGTCTGTTAGTGAGACTAGTGTTAAAGTGCTGAAGCGATACAACAGACTTAAATACATAAGCCTTATCCTCTTCACATTTTTCGCAGGTGGTATCACCTACATAGTTATTATTCAGATTTCAAAGGTCATCCTCAACAGGCAAAAGGCTGAGCTCAACAGCAAGAAGTTGCTAATGGCTGTAGAACAAAGCCCTGTGGCTATAATGATTACCAATACCAGAGGTGTAACTGAATACGTCAATGAAAGTTATGTCTTAAAAACCGGATATGTCAAAGAAGAAGTTATTGGTACACGACCATACTTCTTCAGCAACAATGGGATCTACGACTTTTCTGAAATAGTCATGGCCACTATTCAGGTAGGTAACACATGGAGCGGCGAAATTGAAACACGTAACAAGGCTGGATTGACATACTGGGAAAGAGTCCAGATCTCTCCGGTGTTTAATGAATCAAATACAATATCCAACTTTATTATTATCAGGGAGGATATCACAGAAAAACGATTGCTGACAGAGTCTCTCAATGAATCCATTGAAAATCTGAAGAATATAACTGAGAATTTACCTGTAGGTATAATGGTAGTCGATGATAAGCAGAGAGTTATAGAGATAAACCAGACAGCTGCCAAAACAATGGGTTTTGACAGTATAGATGATGCCCGCCATTACATTAACACTCATTCATACAGCCAGTTTTTCGAGGTGAATTCTGAAAATCATTATCATCAGATTAACTCGGGTCTGAACGTTCAAACCCGTGAAGAACGTCTTTCAGTCCCAGAAAACAATGTTTCCCGCACTGTACTCAAGAATATTATTCCAATTAAGCTAAACAACGAGTCAGTTAGACTTGAAGCCTTTATGGATATTACAGCTCAAAAGGAACTACAACAGAAGGAAGCTGAAGCCAACAAGGCTAAATCTGAGTTCCTGGCCAATATGAGCCATGAGATTCGTACCCCAATGAATGGTATTGTAGGTGCTACCGAGCTGTTGGCAAATACAGATCTTGAGAAGGAGCAACGAAATATACTGTCTGTGATATCCAAATCATGCGATAATTTGATCTCAATCATCAATGATATCCTTGATTTCTCAAAGATAGAAGCCGGTAAGATGAAGATTGAGAATCTGCCTTTCAATATCCACGATACTGTTGAGTTCCTGCTTGACCAGATTTCTTTCAAAGCAAATGAAAAGGGCCTCGAGATCAACGTCGACCTTGATGAAGATATCCCTTCAATCCTTATAGGCGATGAGGGACGCCTTGTCCAGGTACTCACCAATCTCTTGGGCAACTCTGTAAAGTTTACAGACCAGGGTGAAGTAATTCTCTCTGTCGGCATAGTATCACGTAAAGGTGATGATATAAGCCTCCATTTCAAGGTTCAGGATTCGGGAATAGGAATACCTCCGGAAAAAATAGAAAAAGTATTTGACTCCTTTACCCAGCTCGACGGATCAACCACCAGGAAATATGGAGGAACCGGACTTGGTACCAGCATCTCCAAGATGCTGGTCGAACTTATGCATGGAAAAATATGGATAGAGAGTCCAAATCCTGTCCATGCATCATCCAAAACAAACCCAGGTAGTGTGTTCCACTTTATACTGCCTTTCAAAACAGCTATTAACATTCCTATTATCAATTCATATAAGGATAGGTTCAGCGGACTTAATGTATTAGTTGTTGATGATCACGAAACCAATATTCAGCTGTTAAATAAGACCCTCACAATTTGGGGAATGAATGTAACTACCGCTGCAACTGTCAATGATGGTGTCCAGATTATCAAAAGGTACCCTAATTTTCACATGCTGATAGCAGATAATCACCTGCTAAGAGATATTGAGAACAAATTTATCCAGGAGGTAAAGGAATTATCTCCCGCTATTAAGGCTTTGCTTCTGGTAGCCAACCCTAAAACCATCACCCCTCATAATTTTAAAGGATTTGATAAGATATTGCACAAACCTGTAAAGCATTCCACGCTTTATGCTGCAACTGCAGAGCTTTTCGATAAAGGAACAGATCAACAGGAAGATAAAAGTGTAGAATCTGAGCCTGAAGATGTAAATACAGATCTGGGCAGGAAGCAAATCCTTCTTGTTGAGGACAACCCGATAAACCAGAAGATTGCAGAAAAAATGCTTTTAAGGTTGGACTACCATGTTACTATTGTGTCCAACGGAAGAGAAGCTGTTGATGTTATGGACAATAAAGGTAGTGAGTTCAGCCTTATACTAATGGATGTTCAGATGCCGGAACTTAATGGCCTGGATGCAACAAAGGAGCTTAGATCTAAAGGCTTTAAATTGCCCGTGATTGCTATGACTGCAAATGCCCTAAAGGGTGACAGGGAAATTTGCATTGAAGCTGGCATGAATGATTATATTGGAAAACCTGTACGCTTTGAGACTCTGGAAAGTATAGTAAGCAAATGGATCAAGAAACAGAGCTAGTAAAGAAAAAACTGTCCAGCTACAGTGACCAGAATAAAAAAGAGGAATACAATTTCTCTTACCTTGTTACGCTGAATTACTTCAAACCATTTCGTGACAACCACCGCAAGTGCACTTACCGATAGAGGCATAAGTTCCATTGAAAAAAACGGACTCATTACAGCAGCAGCATTAATAAGTATAATCCATATAAAGATCCTGAAATAACGCCTTACGATTATTTTCTGAACATTCATCTGCCTTATGCATACCAGAATGGAAATGGTGGTTATCAATATCAGAAATGCCATATAAATCCTGGAGTAGAAGGTATGACTATATTGTCCGGGATTCGCAACCAGGTTTTCTATCAATATCTCATAAAAGGCAGCTCCTTTGTCAATGAAAAGATAATAGGCAAAACTCATTGCAAAAGGGAAAAGAAGTCCCATCAAAGATGCAGCTAGTGCCCTGAATGAATATAGTCGTAATACTCCCATTGCAAGAATATACAAGGGGAAAAAGAATAACCCTTTGGCATATAATAACGAACCAAGACCTAGCAATAATCCCGCATCAAAACACTTCACAGAAGGATTACGCCTATCAACTGCGCCAAACAGGATGTCCAGTCCAAGGACAAAAAACACAACAAATATCCAAACAGGACTAAGTTTTTGTACTGATAGGAAAGCTGAGCTAAGCATTGCATATATCAACAGTACTATAAGGCTCTGCCGCTGTAGCAATGCATACCTAGCTGCCATTCTATTAAGAAACAACCCAGTAAGAAAAACAAGCCCCAGCGATGACAATGCTGCAGTAAAAGCCGAGTAACCAAACAGGGGGCTAACAACAGCATCCCAAAGCGGCATTGATGGATTATCAATGGCAGTAAAGTGCGTAATATCAACCACAAAATATCTCAGCCATAAAAACACCACACCAACGGAAGTAAGTAGGGCTGCATTTATCGAGTTATTATGTAGAGATTTAAACAGCATTGTTGTAACTAATCTAAAAGGTCAAAACCAATATCTCTCCTGTAGTACTTGTTTTCATAATTAATCAGGGACGCATTTTTACGGGACAGTTCAGAAGCCTCGACAATATCATCCCCAAAAGAAGTAACTGCCATCAGACGTCCTCCATCAGTCAGTATTGAGCTACCTGAAAGCTTTGTACCTGCATGGAATACCAGACTACCATCCACCTTGTCAAGTCCTGTAATCTCAAATCCCTTTTCAAAATGTCCGGGATAACCACCCGAGACCATAACTATAGTTACTGCTGTGCGATAATCATGCTCTGCCACAAGGCCTCCCAGTTTACCCTCAGCAGTTGCCTGAAGGAGCTCAACAAGATCATTCATGAGACGAGGCATCACCACCTCGGTTTCGGGATCTCCCATCCTTACATTGTATTCTATTACATATGGCTCATCACCGACTTTTATAAGCCCGAAAAAGATAAACCCTTTATAATACAGCCCTTCTTTCTTTATTCCTTCAATAGTGGGTTTGATAATTTTCTCCTCTACTTTTAACTTAAACTCATCAGTTGCAAAAGGAACAGGAGATACAGCTCCCATTCCGCCTGTATTAAGGCCCTGATCTCCCTCGCCAACCCTTTTATAATCCTTTGCTTCAGGAAGCAGGAAATAATCTTTCCCATCTGTCAGGACAAACATAGAGAGTTCGATCCCACTAAGGAATTCTTCAATTACCACCTTGTTACCAGCGGCACCAAACTTACCCCCGAGAATCCTGTTAAGTTCCTCACAGGCCTCATCATAATCATTTATTATTAGTACACCCTTACCTGCTGCAAGACCATCTGCCTTCAGTACATAAGGCGCCGACAAAGAAGCCATAAAGATCCTACCTTCTGCTACAGTATCGGGTGTCACAGTAAGATAACGGGCAGTAGGTATATTGTACTTCTGCATAAACTGCTTGGCAAAGTCCTTGCTACCTTCAAGTGCAGCAGCTTTAGAGTCAGGCCCAATAATCTTGATCCCGGATAGAGATGGTTCTGATTTGAAATAATCAACAATTCCCCTTACTAGTGGTTCTTCCGGACCAACTATAACAAGCTTAATATCATTCTTAAGGACAGCATACCTGATAGCATCAAAATCATTTGCTGAAATGGAAAGATTCTCACCAATAGCTGCAGTTCCGGCATTTCCAGGAGCGAAGAAAAGTTTGTCAGTCAAAGGACTACGTTTTAAATGCCAGCCAAATGCATGTTCGCGACCGCCTGAACCTACTATAAGAATATTCATCAGTTAAAAGATTTATGTTGTCCTTAATGGTTTATTAATAATTAAATTCCTTAAAGTAATTCGAAAGAATAGCCCTCACTTATCAGATAATCCAGTGCTTTTGGCAGAGCTTTTTCAAGTCTGGGCCAGGCCTTAAGTGAGTCATGAAAGACAATCACAGATCCTGGTCTTACAAACTTAACAACTCGTTTAACAATATCCTCCGCATCCAAATCTTTCCTGTAATCTTCAGTGATTAGGTCCCACATCACAATCTTCTCAAACTTCTTCTTTAACCGTGGCAGATACCATGGATACAACTGTCCATGAGGGGGTCTGAAAAACTTTGAATCCACAAGTTTCTGGGCTCTGTCAATGTCTTCAAAGTATTTGCCCTTACCCATAGAGAAGGCCCTGGAATGAGAATAGGTGTGGTTTCCTGTCTGCATTCCATGCTCAGCAAGCATGGAATATACCTCAGGATGTTTTTCAACATTTTCACCAACACAGAAAAAAGTAGCTTTCGCACCCCTACTGCCAAGTATTTCCAGTACTGCCGGAGTTACTTCAGGTATAGGGCCGTCGTCAAAGGTTAAGTAAACGCAGCTCCGGCATTTTTCACCACGCCAGATCACACCTCTATATAGCAACCTAAACCACCAGGGTGGTCTTATCTTAGACTTATTCACCTACTTACGCAAAAATGATAATCCACTGAACACTGCCTCATAGCCTAAGCCAAGCTCATTCCTCAGTTCCTCCCTATTATAGCTCTCAAGCATATCTAGGATATTGGCATAAATAGCCAAACCTAACTGAAAATCGTCTGAATCATTGACCTGGAATGATCTGCCTAAGGCAGCGAAGAACCTAAGCTCCTGCAGATTCTCTTCGGCAAGTTCCCTCATTACCTGATCTCCTTTTTCAGGTTCTCCTGCTTTGTAATAGTTTTCAGCGATAAACAATGAGAAGAAATTATGAGGAACCCTGTCATGAGGCATAATAGCAACAGTTTTGTCAAGTACTTCAACTGCCTTTGCAGTATCACCCTCACTTAAGAGTGCACTTGCAAGTCTTGTCAAATTATTGCGCAAATTCAATCCCATCCTTCTGTGGTTCTCATCCAGATATACCCTTGGATCATCCCAGCCAGTAAAGATGTATTTGTTCATTACATTGTCATACATCTTTTGTGTATCAACCCTGCCATACTGTCCGTCCCTTGATTGGGCATCTATCGGCACTATCTGATATCCAAAACCTTCAAGCTGGAAGTATCTTTCAAGTCCAACATAATTGTCACTGCCTACAGTAACAGCGTAATATATTGGTCTGTTAAAATCATTCGTAGCAAGCATATCAAGAACCATCACTTCATTCTTGAGCAACCGCTCCTTATTCAGAGTTATCCTGATTTCTGGTTTAATCAGGCTTGTATAGCGGCTGCTTACCATTCCGCTTTCAGCAACTCTTGCGGAGTCAACTTTCATTACAAACTTCTTGGCAGGCAGGTGATCAACCAGGCCATAGTTAGGAATGTTCTTGGTACGTGGATCGTCGCTAGCAAGGAACTTTAGAGCTTCCTTTAAGTCAGTATCACCCTGAACCCTATCCAGTAAGTAAACTACATCTCTTTTGCCCTGCACATACTGCTTCCTTTCCATAGAAATCGGCAATGGCTCAGATTTATATGCAGGTCGCTTCATCTGGTCAATGTACCAGTCAGTCTGCAGATAGCTGAGGTTGCAAACCCTAACATCAGTCCTAACTCCTTCAACTTCCTGAGCATACCAGAGAGGGAAGGTGTCATTATCCCCATTAGTAAATATCACACCGTTTTCTCCAACAGTATTTAAATAGTTGTAGGCAAAGTCACGTGCAATTGTACGGTGAGACCTGTCATGATCATCCCAGTTTTCTGCAGCCATAATTCCGGGAACAATCAGGGCTACTAAAGATACTGCTGATGCTGTTACAACGCCAGGTACTTTATTGTTTTTGAGTATGTCAATAAGCTGGAGGACTCCTAGTCCAATCCATATAGAGAAGGCATAAAAAGAACCTGCATAAGCATAATCCCTTTCACGCGGTTGAAGTGGAGTCTGATTCAGATATATCACAATAGCCAGTCCTGTAAAGAAGAACAGCAACATAACAACCGAGAAGTCTCTCTTGCCCCTAGTTCCAGCACCCACCTGATAGAATAAGCCTATCAGTCCCAACAATAGGGGAAGCATATAGTACTTATTTCGTCCGGGATTATTCTTATAGGAGTCAGGTAGGAGATCCTGATCTCCATAGAGCAAATTGTCTATAAAAGGAATACCAGATATCCAGTTACCCTTATGAATCTCACCATGACCCTGTATATCGTTTTGCCTACCAGCAAAATTCCACATAAAGTACCTCAGGTACATATGACCAACCTGATAGCTAATAAAGAATCTCAGGTTTTCTATAAAGGTAGGCAATTCTACAGCCTCTCTCTTACCTGATGCATCAGTTACAATAATTGTCTTCCCTTTTACCCTACCCCAGGCTTTATACTCATTTATATGTGAGGGATCACTGCTGTACATCCGGGGGAATAAGGTTGTAGTGCGTTCATTAAACTTGTAATCCGGCCTGTGGTCGACAATATCATACTTTCCATCTCCTTTCACATAGACCGGCTTACCCTTATCAGCCTTAATTGCATCCCAATCTAGTGGAGAACTATAGTATTGGCCAGAAATCAAAGGTTTGTTACCGTATTGCTCCCTGTTAAGATACCCCATCAGAGAAAAGACATCCTCAGGGGAGTTCTGGTCCATAGTCGGATTAGCATGGGATCTGATAACGATAGTAGCATATGAGGAATAACCCAATATTATCACTGCAAAAGCAGTAATTATGGTATTAGCAACTGGTAATTCCCTTACGTAGGTTATATAGATTCCAAAGATAACAGCAGCAATGAGTAATAAAGCAAAAAATGCCACTCCACTGTTGAAGGGCAGACCAAAGCTATTTACAAATATCAACTCAAACTTGGAAGCAATGTTTACAATCATTGGGATTACGCCATACAACACGACTCCAAGAATTACAAATGATAAAAGTAAGGCTTTGAAAGCCCCATTAAGTGACACGTCATACTTTCTGAAGTAGTATACCATTACAATTGCAGGTATTGTCAACAGGTTCAATAAGTGAACACCTATAGACAACCCCATCAGATATGCAATAAGTATTAACCAGCGGTTGGAATGAGGTTCATCAGCCACATTTTCCCACTTGAGAATACACCAGAAGACAACAGCAGTAAATAATGAAGAAAGTGCATAGACTTCACCCTCAACAGCTGAAAACCAGAATGTATCAGAAAATGTATAGACCATAGCCCCTACAAATCCAGCACCCATCACAGCAATAATCCTCCATGGTTCGGCATTCTCAACTGCATCAATAAACACCTTACGTGCAAGATGTGTGATAGTCCAGAACAGGAACATGATTGTAAATGCACTGGCAAGAGCTGACATAACATTCATTGTAAGTGCAACCCTGGATGGATCGCCTGCAAACAAAGTAAAGAAACGACCCAGTAACATAAAGAAGGGTGCACCCGGGGGATGTCCGACAAGTAGCTTATATGCTGAGGAGATAAACTCACCGCAATCCCAAAAACTGGTAGTTGGTTCAATGGTCAGGATGTATACAACTGCCGAAACCACAAAGGCGAGCCATCCAAACAGATTATTCAAACGATTATAATGCTGCATAACTGAAAGTTTACAAATTCGATAAACTAAAACCGCATGTCTGCCAAAAATACAATATTCTTATAAAAGATGAGGGCTAAACAACCATGAATAAGCCATTCAGGGCAAATAAGCTCAGTAGGGATCTAAAATAAAACCACATTTTCAGGCTGTATCACAGTCAGATAAAACAAAATTAGCCTGATGAAAGCATTTTTAGCAGATTTTTTTTTGAAAGATTTGGTAAAACCATCTATATTTGCATCGCTTTTGACAAAACAAAAGCGGACAAATTGTCCTGTGGTGTAATGGTAGCACAGATGGTTTTGGTCCATCTAGTCAGGGTTCGAATCCTTGCGGGACAACAAAGAGGCTGACTCAGCAGAGTCAGCCTCTTTTTGCATTTATAAATTGCGATAATTTCAGGAAATCTCAAATTTCACTTAGTAACCTGTCAATTATTTTATAGGCATTCCTAGAATCCCAACGGGCAGCTCCTGTCTTGTACATCACAAGGTTTCCACCTTTACTTATCAGTATTGTAGTAGGGATAGTAGAGGTAATCAAGGCTTCCGGGATTTCCCCGGCAGTAGTATATACCGGGAAGTCGTAGGAATTCTTTTCCAAATATTTCGCTGCATCTATGTGTGATTCTGTAGAAATAAAAATGAAGTTGACGGAGTCCTTATATTTGTCGTAAAGATTACTAATAGAGGGCATCTCAGCTACACAGGGAGGGCACCAACTTGCCCAGTAATTAATAAAGATTGGTTTTCCACGAAAATCTGACAAGGTCACAAGTCGCCCTTCTCTATCCTGCAACTTCATGTCCCAATCATCCTTACCTAGTATAAATGTGTTTGATGATTCCCGGGGGGCTAACAAGGTCTGTCTCACAACAAAGGATGAAATACTCTTCCTGCTCTGGGGTATAAGCATGCCTACAATAAGCACCAGAAAAATAAAATCAAACAGGATACTCCACCAGCGCTTCCTTTTTCTGTACTTATTCCATCGCTCTTTTAGTATGCCCTTTTTCATCTTACTCAGCCTTAAAAATTACCAACCATCTGGGCAATGACAGAGATCTGAATCTCTCTCCAGTCGTTGTTTCAATCGAGGCCCCTACCCTCTTATAATGCTCCAATCCTGCGACCTTATCCCAGAATTGTTCCACGTCAATCAGCATTATATGTGAGCTTCCGGAAGGAAGTGTAAGAGGGAAGTATTCATTTCGAAGAACGAAATTTCTGATTTTTGCCCCCTTCTTAAAAAACACATGAGGGGCATTAAAAGTTTTGCTCTGAGGAGTATTGTTAAAGAACGATATCCTCATCAGAAGTCGTCCTGTTTTCCGACTCCTGCGCAGGGATGCTTTGAAGTGCACCACCTGAGGCATAAGGTAGGCAAACCAGCCCTTTTTAAAGCCAAACTTCACAAATAAAATCAGGGCCATTGCCAGTACCAGGATCCTGATAAAGGAACTATCATCAGAACGACTTTTTGTCTCTTTATACTTTTCGATTTCCTCGAGACTCAAAGGCCGATATTGACTATCCTCAGTAACTACAGTACCGGCAGGTTCCTTCTTTTCCGAATCAGTATCAGTGGTCAGGACTCTATTACAAAGTACCAATAAAAAAAGGCCAGCAAACAGGACAAGAACAAAATTCCTGTTCTTGTGCCAGAACTCCATTGCTCTGCTCATATCTCGGATTGAATTGTAAACTGCTGCCTCTATTTTCTCAGGCAAGGGCTTTACCCCAATTCAAAAATACATTTCTTTTTCAGTTCTCAAACCCCGTCTGATTCAATATTTTTAACTCAAAATAAGGAGGAGCCTCCCTAAAAGGATGTAACTTTGCAGTATGTGGTTGACTATATTAATCATTCTCGCAGTTGGGATACTCGCCTATACATGGAGTAAGGCATCAGCATCATCAAAGGAGGGAAGCACTACCGGCGCTACCGCAGTTGCTAGCGACGATAGCGAAGGCTGTTGTGGAGCACATGAGGTATGCGATAAAGATAGTCTGCTTGCAACTTCTGCGACTGTCGTTTATTATGATGATGAGGAACTTGACAAGTATGCAGGTATGAGGCCTGAAGATTACCGAAAAGACCAGATCGATGAATTCAAGGAGATACTCTATACCATGCGCGATGAAGATGTTGCAGGCTGGCTACGTAGTCTGCAGGTGAGAAACATCAACCTGCCATACGAAGTACGCGAAGAAGCCCTTATGATAGTTGCCGATATCAGGGATATCATCAGAGGGGATAGAAAAATGGCAGGAGTCTGATTCAGAAACCTGCCATAATTATTTAATTTATCAGGTGTGCACAAGGGTCCCTATTTTATCACCAGAGAGCACTTTCTTCAGGTTTCCCTTTACATCCATATTAAACACAAGTACAGGCAGTTTATTCTCCTTACACATAGCTGTTGCAGTAAGATCCATAATTTTGAGCCCCCTTGTATATACTTCGTCAAATGATATTTTGTCAAACCTTGTGGCTGTAGGATCTTTTTCCGGATCAGCAGTATAGACACCGTCAACTCTGGTCCCTTTCAGCATAACATCAGCTTCAATCTCTATCCCTCTGAGAGCAGAACCTGTATCCGTGGTAAAATAAGGATTACCTGTACCTCCGGCCAATATTACCACCTCACCGGCATTTAGAGCCTCCATAGCTCTTGGCTTTGAATAATATTCCCCGACAGGCTCCATACGAATGGCTGTCAAGACACGGGCTTTAGTGCCAATCGCATTCAATGCAGAGGCCAGAGCCAGTGCATTAATAACTGTGGCCAACATGCCCATCTGGTCACCCTTGTATCGGTCGAAGCCCTTTGAAGCCCCACTCAGGCCTCTAAAGATGTTTCCCCCTCCGATCACTATACCGATCTGAACCCCCATAGCAGCAATCTCAGCCACCTGCTCAGCATAATCATTTAGCCTTTGGGCATCAATTCCGTAGCCTTGTTCACCCATGAGCGATTCACCGCTCAACTTCAAAAGTATCCTCTTGTATTGCATGTTATCTTGTTATAGTTAGCTTCTCTTATTCAAAAATAGCCCGTTTTTCGGAGAATATATATCTCCTGCTGATTCATTTTACATAGACCGGTAAACATAGCAAGTAAAGAACCGTATCTAACTAGTATAAACTTGTCTTTCTACAAGAATAGTAAAAATACAAGCCAAGTTCAAGCATCTAAGAACCCGGTTCAAGCATATTCCATTCCAAACCATTAACTAGTGTTGCGTTCCTCGGGTTATAAAACAAAAAGAGGTTGTCCAATTAAGGGCAACCTCTTTTATTTAATTCCTTATCAGAATTAGTTATTCAGAGAATAACGTCTGAATTCAGTTACTGTAAGCTCCTTGTCAGCCTTTTGGATATATTCTTTAACGCTGATCTTTCCGTCTTTAACGAAGATTTGCTCAAGCAAAGTGCTTTCCTTGAAGAACTTGCTAAGACGACCAAGAGCAATTTTTTCAACCATCTCTTCGGGCTTACCTTCAAGACGGGTTTGTTCCTTGGCAATTTCAAGTTCCTTGTCGATAACTGACTGAGGTACTGAGTCACGATTCGCTGAAACCGGATTCATGGCAGCAACCTGCATAGCTACGTCACGACCAACCTGAACTTCAACACCACCTTTGTTAAATCCAACTAAGGTAGCAAGTTTGTTACCTGGGTGAATATAAGCTACAACACTTTCAGCCTTGATAACATCATAGTAGGGTAAATCAAGCTTTTCACCGATAACACCAATTTGATGTGTAATAACATCCTTAACAGCTATGCCGTCAAGAGTAAGACCCATTACATCTTCAACATTTGCAGCGTTGCTGCTAAGTGCAAGATCAAGGATTGATTGTGCCAGAGCAATAAAGCTTTCATTCTTTGCAACAAAGTCAGTTTCGCAATTCAAAACCAGAATTGCACCCTTCTTTCCGTCAGCAGTTACCCTGCTAAGGACAACACCTTCAGAAGCATCGCGGTCTGAACGCTTGTTGGCAATAGCCTGTCCTTTTTTGCGAATGATATCGATTGCTGCATCGAAATCGCCGTTGGCTTCGGTGAGGGCCTTTTTGCAGTCCATCATACCTGCGCCGGTCATTTTCCTGAGTTTGCTTACGTCTGCTGCTGTAATAGCCATAATATCTCCTTTTTAAGATGATAAGTTTGGGGAGGTGACTCCCCAAACTTTTATTTTTAAGTAAATAGTAGAATCACAAAGAGTTTATTCCTGATCCGCGGCATCAATATCGTCAGCCTTATCTTCAGCTTCGATTTCTACGGCCTCATCAGCTTCTTCCTCTTCCTTGCGACCTTTTACTCTGGCTTTAGATTCGCCTTTTCTACCTCCCTTAGAGCTCTTATCCTTAGCAGGAGCTTCATTTTCCTTGTCAGCTTTGCGCTCGGCAAGACCTTCCTTGATGGCATCAACCATTGCTCCAACGATTAGTTCGATAGAGTTGGAAGCATCATCATTAGCAGGAATCACGAAGTCTACGTTACCTGGATCTGAGTTTGTATCAACCATTGCGAAAACAGGGATACCCAAACGGATAGCTTCTTTAACTGCAATGTGTTCTTTCATTACATCCACTACAAACATAGCAGCTGGAAGTCTGTTAAGCTCAGCAATACTACCAAGGTTCTTTTCCAGCTTAGCACGTTGACGTGAAATTTGAAGCTTCTCCCTCTTTGAAAGGCTGGTCCAGCTTGTATCAGTCATCATTCTGTCGATAGAAGTCATCTTCTTGACTGCCTTGCGGATAGTTGGGAAGTTGGTAAGCATACCACCCGGCCAACGTTCAACAACATAAGGCATATTGACAGAACCAACTTTATTGGCAATTATTTCCTTAGCCTGTTTCTTAGTGGCTACGAACAAAATTTTACGTCCCGATTTTGCAATTTGTTTTAGCGCTGCAGCAGCTTCGTCAATCTTTGCAGCTGTCTTGTGCAGGTCAATAATATGGATACCGTTGCGCTCCATAAATATGTAAGGAGCCATTGCTGGGTTCCACTTTCTTGTAAGGTGGCCGAAATGTACTCCGGCATCAAGTAATTCTTGAAATCCTATTTTTGGCATTGTTTTTTAATTAAGTCGTTTACATTCTTTTAATCAGGCAACCGATAAGTAGTCCCATATAAGAAATCTCACCGGTTTAGATACTAAACGCACCTGTGCCGTATTATCTCTTGCTGAACTGGAATCTCTTACGAGCCTTCGGACGACCCGGCTTCTTCCTTTCAACCACTCTTGAGTCACGGGTAAGAAACCCTTTGGCACGAAGAGATGGTTTAACTTCGGCATTGATCTTTACAAGTGCACGTGCAATAGCTAAACGAAGTGCTTCGGCCTGACCCTTGACGCCTCCTCCATCAAGGTTTGCCTTGATATCATAGTTACCGGCTACACCAAGTAGTTCCAAAGGTTGTTTAACTATAAATTGCAGTGTTTGGTCAGGAAAATATTCTTCCAGTCCACGCTTGTTTATTCTGATATCTCCCTTGCCTTCACTTAGATAAATGCGGGCTACGGCAGTCTTTCTTCTTCCAATGGCATTAATTACTTCCATAACAATCATTTAATAGTGTTCAAATCAATAGCCCTTGGTTGCTGAGCCTCATGCTTATGCTCAGGGCCGGAATAAACAAATAGATTAGACAAAACCTTCCTGCCCAATTTGCTCTTGGGCAACATTCCCTTTACAGTGCGCAGAACCAGTTGCTCCGGACTCTTAGCAAAAAGCATAGCAGGAGTTACTTCCCTTTGTCCACCGGGATAACCGCTATGGTAGAAAAATACTCTGTCGCTCCATTTCTTGCCTGTAAGTTTTACCTTGTCGGCGTTGATAATGATAACGTTGTCGCCACAATCCAGGTTGGGCGTATAATTGGGCTTATGTTTCCCTCTCAGGATATTAGCCACCTTTGTTCCGAGTCTGCCAAGTACCTGGTCAGTCGCATCAACTACAAGCCATTCCTTCTGAATACTTGCCTTTGTTGCAGATTCGGTCTTAAAACTTAAGGTATCCACTTTCTCTTTTCAATTTTAGATTCGACCTACTTATAATTAAAACAATTGCAATCAGTGTAAACCATATCTCCCTCCCCGCACAACAGTCGGGCACTGCTGTTCGAGCTGGTGAAAACTCCTGAGATACAGTCCACTTACACTTGTGTATGGATAATAATCGGCCGCAAAATTAGCACTAATTTTTTTAACTGCCAATGCATTAAGCAATAAATTGATGAATCAAATCCAAATAGTTATGCATTGCCAACCATGCCAATGCATCCCATCCAGGCTTATCAGAATCCAGCTTAATATTATGTTTAGGCAGTTATAATGCGAAGCTTATATGTAAACCCCAGCCATAGTCGAATTGACTACGTCTGGTGTCGTAGTAGGAATCCAGCAATAGTGAAAAGACAGCCCTTTCTGTTACGAATCTGCTCCACATTAACTGAGACCGAAGCATCTCACGCTTGCTCAAATCAAGGTAGGGTTTATAATCTGATGCCGAACCAAACATTGGGTTACCTTGAGTTGAAATAAAGTCCTTTCCACTCCAGTATGCAACCAGGAACTCGAACGAACCGGCTCCAAGGTTAACGCCTCCAAAAAAGCCATTGCCTTTGTTGATTCCCATAGAATTCTCTTCTTTCAGATCTTTATATATAAGATAGTGAACAAACAACTCAAGATAATCAAGCCTTCCATTCAAGTCCTTGCCGGCTTCTATGCCACCAAGCAGGTTGATAATGCTGGCTCCCTTTTCTGAGAAATCACTTATCTGACCGCCCCTATGAAAAGCCGTCATCTGAAGTGGGACATCAATATTCCACCCGCTTTCACTTTTTAAAAGGGTAGGTCTTAGATTTGCTCCTGCCGTGAATATCTCAGGTATTGTATCACCCTTTCTGATAAACTGATCCCAGCTTATCCAGGCACTTCCTTTGAAGGAGCCTCCCAGATAGCGCAACTGAAACCCGTTGTTAACAGGATCCCTGTAATTATCTTCTTTATAAACAAGAATGTCTGAAAGGTCATAATCAGTATTGGCATCAATCCCACCCATCGTAAGCTCCAGTTTCTCATTAAACCTAATGGTTGCCGCCAATACCGGATAGAACTCAGCATCTTCATCCATGCCGTAATACTTTAAAATATTGAAACCGGCTTTAAGGCTAAAATAATCAGACAGATTGTACTTTGCATAAGGCTCAACATAATGTCCAGGCATCGTGTAGCCTTCTACTATGTCTCCGAAATACTCATTGTTTATAAAAAACATTGAACCGTTTACGCCAAAGTATAGCCTTCCAATATCATTCTTCTCTCTACCTGGAGCCAAAGGATGCCATAGATCCGACCATGCCATTAGGTCGGATACACAAAGAGCAAGTGTCAGGGTAATAATCGCTAAAGCTTTCTTCATTCTTCTATTATTTCAATCCGAAACGATCTACGGCAAGTTGGTAAATAAGTTCTGCAGATTTTTCAATTCCAAACTCGGAAGTGTTAATACACAGGTTATATGATGAAGCATGCCCCCACTCCTTGTTGCTGAAATAGTTGTAGTAAGACCTCCTCTTTTTGTCCGATCTGGCTACCCACTCCCTAGCTTTATTCTCATTTATATCCATATACTCAGACATCCTTTTGATCCTATCGGGCAAATATGCTGTCACAAATACACTCATCAACCCCGGATGATCATTCAATACATAATCTGCACAGCGTCCCAGAAATATTGCCGATTCCTGCTCTGCAATCTTCCTTATTACATCACTCTGGATTTTAAAGAAGGTTTCGTTACTCAGATAGTAACCTGAATACATATCATCAGTAACGTTGTCCTGCATACCAAACCAGCTGCCAAAAATGCTGAAGCTGGCCTTTTCATCAAATTTCTCAAAGAACTCTCTGTTGAGCCCGCTCTCTCTGGACGCAATATTCAGCAAATTCTTATCATAGACCTTGTAACCCAGCTTCTCTGAAAGACGGGCGGCAATCAATCTCCCACCACTGCCTGGCTCACGACCTATTGTTATAATATTTGTTGACATGATATATACTTTTTGCTAGGGAACTAATTATACTTCTTCGATTTACGGAACTGAATTATAAGAAAGGTCAGTGCAACACTGAAAGATAAAAGGTCTGCAGTTCGCATACTAAACCACACACCATTAACCCCGTAAATATTTGGAAGAATGATCATCAATGGCAACAGGAATAACACCTGGCGAGTAAGCGAAAGGAAAATTGCCGGACCTGACTTTCCGATACTCTGAAAGAGATTGGATACCACCATCTGGATGCTTATAAGGGGAAAGAAAGTCAACACTATTAAAAGTCCTGAGGAAGCCAGCCCAATGAGTTCTTCGTCATTTGTAAACAATTCTGCAATCTGTCTTGGGAAGGCCTTTCCAATAATATAGCCAAGCGCCAGAACACAGAAAGCCAGTAAAAGTGTCCTTCCAAATGCACTCTTAACCCTACCGATATTACCCGCACCATAATTGTAACCAACAATAGGCTGCATTCCCTGGTTAAGTCCCATAACAATCATGGCAAATAGCATTACGAAACGATTAATAATTCCATAAGCACCGATTGCCATATCACCACCATTGACAGCCAGCTGCCTGTTGACAAAGATCACGACAAGTGATGCTGCGGCATTCATCAGAAACGGTGAAAGACCTATAACAAGAGAGGTCTCAACAATCTTCTTCTTAAGCCTGAATGTATCCCTCTGCAGGTGTATAAATTCCCTTTTATCACTGAAGATGGCTATCTGCCAGATTAGCATCAATATCTGCGAAATAACAGTAGCAAGTGCTGCACCCTTGATTCCCCATTTAAAAACAAAGATAAAGAGAGCCGTCAGACCTATATTGATAATCACTGAGCAGATAGTAGTCAGCATTGATATCTTTGGCTTTCCCGTTGCCCTCAAAAGAGCATTCAGCCCAAGGAACATATGAGTGAAAATATTACCCAGCGAGATTATAACCATATAATCTCGGGCATAGGGAAGGGAAGCATCGCTGGCCCCAAAGAAATGCAGAATGGGATTCATAAAAAGTAGAATCGCCACAGTATAGGCTATACCAATTATCAGATTTAGCACAAATACGTTTCCAAGTATGGAGTTGGCCGAGTCATAGTCTTTCTGACCAAGCCGCAACGACATAAGGGTAGAGGCTCCAACACCAACCAGGGAACCGAAAGCAGCACCAAGGTTCATCAAAGGGAAGGTCACCGCGAGACCGGCAATTGCCAATGCGCCTACTCCTTTACCAATGAAAATACTACCAGTAATATTGTAAAGGGAAGTGGATGTCATCGCAATAACCGATGGTACCGCATATTGAATCAGCAGGGGCCAGATATTCTTAGTGCCAAGCTCGACGGGACTGGAATTATTTGACATATAACAGATTTACTGCTTAAAACTTCCGCAAAAGTAGAACTAATAACTCGTATTGGTACTAATAACAAATATCCAAAAAATATTCACTATTGACTCAATTATTTAAAATCAAGCGATATACGGCCGTGTTAAATATGACTGCCTGAAGTTAAAAAACAATTCCCCGGCAGCTAGAGCTGCCGGGGAATCATTGATATTGGTATTTCAGCGTTGTTAATCTTTGATCTTGGCTGAAAGATATTCTCGGTTGAGACGGGCGATATTGGCAATTGAAATACCCTTGGGACATTCAACCTCGCAGGCACCAGTATTAGTACAGTTACCGAAACCAAGTTCGTCCATACGGGCAACCATAGCCTTAGCCCTTCTAGCGGCCTCTACCCTACCTTGTGGCAGCAAAGCAAGCTGGCTTACCTTGGCTGATACAAACAACATGGCGGAACCGTTCTTACAGGCAGCTACACAAGCACCACAACCAATGCATGATGCAGCATCCATTGCTTCATCAGCAGCATCTTTGGGAATCGGTATTGCATTTGCATCAGGTACACCACCGGTACTTACAGAAACGTATCCACCTGCCATAATGATCTTGTCAAATGCAGAACGGTCTACGATAAGATCCTTAATTACAGGGAATGCAGCTGAACGCCAAGGTTCAATAGTAATTACATCACCATCCTTGAACTTACGCATGTGCAACTGGCAGGTAGTAACACCTTCATCAGGTCCGTGTGGGTGACCATTGATATATAGTGAGCACATACCACAGATACCCTCACGGCAATCGTGGTCAAATGCTACTGGTTCCTTTCCTTCATTGATAAGCTGTTCATTCAGGATGTCCATCATTTCAAGGAAGGAGCTGTCTGTTGATATGTTTGACAACTTAAAGGTTTCGAAATGCCCTTTCTCACGGGCATTCTTTTGCCTCCAGACTTTAAGCGTGATATTTATCATTTTTTCCATAATCGATACTCCAGTTAAAATTGAACTTGCTTACCGTACTATTTGTAGTTACGTTGAGCCACCTTGATTTCTTCATACTTAAGCTCTTCCTTGTGCATTTCTGGCTCTTGGTTGTCACCCTTGAATTCCCAGCATGACACATAGGCAAACTTATCATCATGTCTCAAAGCCTCACCGTCTTCGGTTTGGTGCTCTTCACGGAAGTGGCCACCACAAGACTCTTCTCGTTTCAGTGCATCCAATGCCATCAACTCGCCGATTTCAATGAAGTCAGCAAGGCGGTTGGCCTTTTCAAGTTCAATATTCATTCCGTCGTTAGATCCCGGGATACGAACATTAGTCCAGAATTCCTTCTTAATCTCCCTAATCCTTTCAAGAGCCTTCTTAAGACCTTCCTCATTGCGGGCCATACCTACGAAGTCCCACATTACAAGACCCAGCTCCTTGTGAATACTATCGACAGAACGCTTACCATTTACAGAAAGCAGCTTTGTAAGTCTTTCAGCAGACTCTTTCTCTGCTTCAACAAACTCATTTTCATTGGTGGTCATGCGAGGAATGCGGATTTGGTCAGCCAGATAGTTCTGTACTGTATAAGGCAGTACGAAGTATCCGTCAGCCAGACCCTGCATCAAGGCTGATGCTCCAAGACGGTTTGCACCGTGATCAGAGAAATTGGCCTCACCTGCGCAGAACAGACCAGGTATAGTTGTTTGCAGTTCATAGTCAACCCAGATACCACCCATTGTGTAGTGAATAGCTGGATAGATCATCATTGGGGTTTCATATGGATTGTCGTCAACAATCTTTTCATACATCTGGAAGAGGTTACCATATCTTGCACGGATTGCATCGATACCTAGACGTTCGATAGATTCTTTGAAGTCAAGATATACCGCCAGACCTGTTGCACCCACACCGTAACCGGCATCACAACGCTCCTTAGCTGCACGTGATGCAACGTCACGTGGAACAAGGTTACCGAATGCAGGGTAACGGCGTTCCAGATAGTAATCACGATCTTCTTCGGCTATTTCGGTAGGCTTCAGTTTACCTGCACGGATAGCTTCAGCATCTTCTTTTTTCTTGGGAACCCAGATACGTCCGTCATTACGAAGTGATTCAGACATAAGGGTAAGCTTGCTTTGGAACTCACCATGTACTGGAATACATGTGGGGTGAATCTGAGCAAAGCAGGGGTTTGCAAATAGAGCACCCTTCTGATATGCACGAAGGGCTGCAGAACCATTAGAACCAATTGCATTTGTTGACAGGAAGAATGTATTACCGTAACCACCTGTAGCAAGGACTACCGCATGACCAAAGTGACGTTGCAGTTTACCAGTTACAAGGTCGCGGCTAATAATACCCCTTGCCCTACCGTCAACGATAACTATGTTGACAAGTTCGTTACGTGTGTAAAGGGTTACTTTTTTTAGCTCTACCTGCCTCATCAGTGCCTGATATGCACCCAACAGAAGCTGCTGACCAGTCTGTCCCTTTGCATAGAAGGTACGGCTTACCTGAGCACCACCGAAAGAACGGTTATCAAGCAGACCACCATATTCACGTGCGAAAGGTACACCTTGCGCAACGCACTGGTCTATTATTGAGTTACTTACCTCGGCAAGACGATATACGTTTGCCTCACGTGCACGGTAGTCACCACCCTTGATTGTATCGTAGAAAAGTCTCCTTACGGAGTCTCCGTCATTGGGATAGTTCTTTGCAGCGTTGATACCACCCTGAGCAGCAATTGAGTGAGCGCGGCGAGGAGAATCCTGGATAGTAAACACTTTTACATTGAATCCCATTTCAGCAAATGAAGCTGCTGCTGAAGCACCTGCCAGTCCGGTACCAACAACAATGATATCCAGCTTCCTCTTATTGGCAGGGTTAACAAGTTTTTGACTTGCCTTATAGTTGGTCCATTTCAGAGCCAATGGCCCTTCTGGTATTTTAGCATCTAACTTTACCATAATCAGCGAAGATTAATAATTAGCTTAATAACAAATGTATTGGACAAGCGCTATTACTGAGAAGCCTAAACCGACTACCCATGCATAAGCACAGCCGAGAACAGTAAGGCGTTTGCGCCATATCTGGTTGCTCATACCAATGGTTTGGAAAGCTGACCAGAATCCATGCGAGAGGTGCAATGCAAGTCCTATACCGGCAATTACATAGATAACAACAATCCACAGATAGCTGAAAGCAGTGTTAACCAAGGCATAGGCATTCTCAACCTGAGTATCAACACCACCAATGTTCACAGTCACATGCTCAAGTAGCGGATCACCTGTTAGCTTCATCTTTACCCAGAAATTGGCAAGGTGAATAATCAAAAAGGCCAGAATTGTTATTCCCAGAACCAACATGTTCTTTGACGCCCAGGCTACGTCATTTGTAGCGTTACCAGATGCATAACGAACATTTCCTCTTGCCCTGCGATTTTCCAGAGTAAGAATAAAAGCCCATATAATGTGAATAACAAAGCCTATACCAAGTACCGGTTCAACAATCTTGATCAAAGGATTTGTAGCCATAAAATGGGCAGCAGCGTTATAAGTATCCCCGCCGTCGGGAATCAAAAGCATTGCATTCACTGTTAGGTGAATCAAAAGAAACATCATCAGAAAAAGCCCAGAGATACTCATCACAAGCTTCTTCCCAATGGAAGACTTAAGAAAACTGCTCATAAAGTATTTGTTTTTAAATTATTCCAATTATTTAAATAGGATTATACTTTAGCAAACTCAGCATAATTGACATTTCCGTGCAAATGTAGCTTCTAGCAATACTATTTGAAAATAATATAAAGAAAAAGTTCTCTATTTATAAATGGTCTAATTTGCACGCAGGGCAGGTCAAAGTACTTGGTACAAGTTAGGCTATTTTAACCAAAAAAACCAAAGCAAAAATAGCAACCCTTTAAAGATATAGTCCCCGGTATTAAGTTGCAATAAAGATGAGGCTGTCTAAAAAGATTAGGCAGTCTCTTTTTTTGTTTGATTTTCTTCCTGAAAAAGTTGGTTATATAATTGATATATAGTATATTAATGCTATAAATCAATCCATAATGAAAAAAGTTGTTTTCAAAGAGCTTCCAAACAATCAAGCTCAGTTATTCCCTGAAAACCTCTTGGATCGCATACCAGCAGACCATCCAGTTCGTCTGGTTGATAAGGTTGTAGATCAACTGGATATCTCTTCTATACTAAATAAATACAAAGGTGGTGGTGCTAGCAGTTTTCATCCAAGAATGATGGTTAAAATACTGTTTTACAGCTATTTAAACAACATATTTTCGTGCAGAAAGATTGAAAAGGCTTTACAAGAGAATATTCATTTTATCTGGTTATCAAAGGGCTGTGTTCCAGACTTTAGAACAATCAATTATTTTAGGAGTACCCGTTTGCAGGGAGAAATTAAGACCATCTTTGCAGAAGTAGTTAGATTACTGCATGGTATGGGGTTTGTAAGTCTTCAGGTACAGTATGTTGATGGAACAAAAATAGAAGCTACCTCAAACAGGTACACCTTTGTATGGCGAGGTACAGTTGAGAAAAACAAAGCAAAACTGGAAGAAAGGATAAGGAGTATTCTTAAAGATATTGATAGTCAAATTAAAGAGGACTCAAAAACTCTCAACAAAGAAGATTTGCCCCAATCAATAGACTCAGATTTATTAAAAAGCAAAATAGCTGAGCTTAACACCAGGCTTAAGGATACAAATAAGTCCACATCTAAGCAACTAAAGCAATTACAGGAGGAACACCTGCCACGGTTGGAGAAATACGAGAAGCAACTTGACACTCTGGGGGATCGCAACAGTTTTAGCAAGACAGACGAGGATGCTACTTTCATGCGAATGAAAGAAGATCATATGAAGAATGGGCAGTTGAAACCAGCTTATAATCCTCAGATTAGTACAGAGAACCAGATTATTACCCATTACAGTATCCATCAAACCCCAGGTGATACAAGAACATTAAAGTGTCATCTGGAGGGATTTAAAAACCAATATGGAAGTCATAGCTCTACGGTCGTTGCAGACGCCGGCTACGGAAGCGAGGAGAATTATGAATACCTGGAAGCAAATAATATAGAGTACTTTGTCAAGTACAACTACTTCCACAAAGAACAGAAAAGAGCATTTAAAAAGAATGCATTTCTAAGCCAAAACCTATATTACAACGAACATGAAGATTATTATGTATGCCCGATGGGACAGCATATGACCAATAAAGGTGAAAGAAAAGTGACTTCTGAGAATGGGTATGTATCAAAGGTGACACGTTATCAAGCGCAAAACTGTACTGGATGCCCGTTGCGCGGACTTTGTTTTCAAGCTACCGGTAATCGAATAATAGAGATCAATCACAGGTTAAGGATCCTAAAAAAGAAGGCCAGGGAACAGCTATTAAGTGAACAGGGCCTATATCACAGAAGTAGACGCCCAATAGAACCGGAAGCAGTGTTTGGACAAATAAAACACAACAACAAGTTCACCAGATTTACACTGAAAGGCCTTAAGAAAGTTGAAATCGAGTTTGGCCTGATAGCTATTGCTCATAACTTAAGAAAAATCATAGGCAAAGGTGCGTGTGTTTCAAAAACAGTACTCCAAAATGCAATTTTCTTCTTGTTTGAACCCCTATATGCAAAAATCCAAAAAGGAATATGGAATTTTCGTAAACATGTTCATCTAAAAATAGAAATCTATTCTTATCAACTTGCTTAAATTGAAAAAGAGGTTGCCCTTAATTGGACAACCTCAAAGGAGGAATCAACAACAAAAAACCGGGGTTTTCGTTTACTTGATACACAGTTTGACTTTATATTATGACACTAAGACTGACAGCCACTATTTTTTCCCTTGTACTGGCAACTACCTTATATTGCCAGAAAGTTGACAAAGAACTGATACTAGAGGAGATCAACAAAGCCAGAGCTAAAAGCTGCAAGTGTGGCGATCAACGATTTAAGGCCGCCCCTCCTCTTGCCTGGGATGAGAGGCTTGAGCAGGCTGCCAGGCTGCATGCTGAGGATATGATGAAAAATGACTTTTTCAGCCATACGGACTCAAAAGGAACAGCACCAGCTGAAAGGGTTACGAATGCAGGGTTTGAATGGCGTATGGTCGGGGAGAATATTGCAAAGGGTGAGTTGGACGAAGTCGAAGTAATTCAGGGATGGCTTAATAGTCCCAATCACTGCAAAAACATTATGGAGCCAGGTTTTACCCATGTGGCTGTTGCAGTAAGTAGTGACGGACTCTACTGGGTACAGGTCTTTGGTACACCTATGCCTACACAGTGATAAAAGGGGCAAGCCCAAAAGTACTTCAACATGCATAGCCCCAAATATGGATCCTGTGCATGTTGCAGGGCTCAGATACAGCTAAACAACTTTATCCCTTCCACAGTGATATAGGTCCACACTGCATAGCGGGCACCCTTCCCAATAAGCATCCAGAATGCGGTATTGAGAAAATTAGCCCTCATCAGACCAAGGGCGATTGCTATCGGGTCACCTATTCCCGGCAGCCATGTAAAAAGAGCTATCCACCCTTCCTTGCCCAGGATCTTATTTCGTGCCTTTTCTATCTTTTCCTTTTTGACACGAAAGTACTTCTCAATCCATTCAAGTTTTCCAAGTCTTCCAAGCCAGTATGAGGACAGGCCTCCCATCCAGTTGCCTACAGTAGCACAAGCAAGTGTCAGAATGGGATTAAAACCAGCTGCAAGCATTGCAATAAGGAAGACTTCCGAACTTAAGGGGATAACCGTAGCTGCAGCAAAGGATGCCAAAAAAAGCGCAAAATACCCAAGTTCCCATTCCATGTGACAAAAGCAGTTTATCTATTTCAAATATATGCAAACTCCAAAATAAAACAGGAGAAGCGCCATTAAGTCACTTCTCCTGTAGTAGCCTCACCAGGACTCGAACCTGAATCTGAAGTTTAGGAAACTTCCGTTCTATCCCTTGAACTATGAGGCCGTAATTTCCGCGGCAAAATTATTAAAAATCCCCTTACATGAAAATTATTCAGTCATTTTTTTCAATCTACAAGCAGCCCAGTATATCTACTGCCTTTTCAAGTTCATCATTGGGTCTGGCAAAATTGATTCTTATCAGATTTCGCTTCTGCTTGTCATGAAAAAAGGCACTATAAGGAGCTACTGCAATACCATATTGCTCTAGCAGCATACTTGCAAAATCAGTATCTCTTGCTGTTGACACCTGCGAGTAGTCCAGCAGTACGAAACAGCCTGCCAGTGAGTTCAGAGCTGTTAAACGAGTCCTTTCAGTTATAGCATTTACAAAATACTCCTTCTTCTTCCTGTAATAAGCAGCCAGTCCCCCAATCCTGCTCCTGTCAGGCACCATGTGAGTCATCGCTTTTTGCAGGGGAACAAAATGTCCACCGTCTGAGAAATGCAGCACCTTACGTATTTTTTTCATCATCTCTGCAGGTGCTGCACAAAAGCCTGACTGGACCATTAAACCCATTCCTATATTAAGAGAACTGATAACTATTCCACAATCAGCAAGCTTGGGAAACATTGCAATACTTTGGTGCATAGCAGTATCATATACCAGGTCTTTGTAAGTCTCGTCACTCACAACAATGATGCGAGTCCCATTGATAAGCCTTTGCAGTCTTAGCATATCAAGTTCTGACATAACCATACCAGTAGGACTATGTGGAGTATTAATAAGTATCATCCTTGTATTGGCATTGACGGCCAGAGTCAGCTCATCCCAATCTATATGGAAATCCGGTTCTTTGAGAGTAACATATACAGGATTAGCCCTGCAAAGCTGAATAATGGGCAGATAGTATTCAGCTGCTGGCTCAAAGATAATGACCTCATCATCCTCGCCCAGGAAGGCAAGCAGACAGGCAAACAGGGCCTGAGTCTGACCATGAGTTATAGTGATTTCTTCAGAAGGATCATAGGTTCTCTCGTAATTTGACCTAAGATACATTGCTATCTGTTCTCTAAGCTCAGGAAGCCCATATGGAGGAATAAGAGTCCTGATACTGTCATCATCAAGTTCTCTGAAAAGCTCTGCAGAGGGCTGATAGGGTCCATCAGACAGATAACTGCCTGCCAGGTCAATACCCCCTATCTTTCTGGCCTTTTCACTCAATGACACTACAAATCCGGAATCTCCCTGAAAAAATCTCTGAATACTCATGTCCCAAAATCATTAGCATTAATAAGTACAATATATCCTCATTTTTTATAATACAGTGTTAAAGTTCAAAACCTTTGTCATAAACAAAAGACTGATAGCTTCATAATTCCAGCTGTTGGTCAAAGAAGTCTTGCATCGTTATAAAAACGGGCATTTTAGGCCTGCGAAGTCAAACAAAAAGTTCCTTCAGTACAGAAAGAGATCTAAGTTTTCCTAGCCCGGGCTGGTGTAGTTCGTAAAACCGGATTACGGCATCAAGAAGCTTCCTCCGTGTGTCAAGTCTGGCGGCAATATCCGCCAGACCATCACTGTCAAGATTCAGAATCCTGTGCATTTCAAAACTCAGGTCATTGTCGAGATAATATATATGTGCCGGCTCACGGCTTACATAACAACCTTCATTTAAATCGAACCATTGATATTCGTCATTGTAATTATTACGAGGCTGAAAACCCAGAAAACTGGCCAGCCTTAGAAGAAACCAGATATGAAAATTCTCTGCTCCCTTACAATTTGAGTCAAGCAATACCACTGCCTCTTCAATAAAATCGAACAAAGAAAGGTTAGGACCTTCACTTCGCAACACCCTTACCAACACCTCTGTCAGCAGGAAGGCCTGGGCCCGCAACTTCTGCGAGAAAGGAATATTTACAAGAGCCCGTCTAAGTTTGAACTCACTGATATGCTGTATCTCCTTCCCCTTGCGATCATAGACCTCCATCTCAAGCAGATTGAGAGGCTGCATAAGAATGATTTTATCCTTGCGGGACTTCCCAAATGCCCCATTGACCATATAACTCTGCATCCCAAGTTCGGATGTATAGACATGAACAATGGCACTACTCTCTCCGTATCGTGTATGTGTAAGAACTACCCCTCTGGTTTTTAGCATAATCCGCATTACTGTTTTGCGTTGTGGAAATATATAAAATATCAGGTCTATTATTCAATTTTATTTGGAGAGAAAAACTGAAAACTCTATATTTGCCACGCAAAAATTGACCAGCATCATCGCCCAGATGGCGGAATTGGTAGACGCGCTGGTCTCAAACACCAGTGGTAGCAATATCGTGCCGGTTCGACTCCGGCTCTGGGCACAGTAAGACAAAAAGCCTCCTGATTTTCAGGGGGCTTTATTGTTTTCCACTATATTCCAAACAAATACTATTGTATTTTGTCTTATTGATTAGGGCTTCCCATTCAGGGTCAAAATTCACAAACATGATAACAGCAAATAGCACTCCAAATATCTCATTCGCAGGTTCTATCAAACCTGTTGGAAAAACCGTAAAGGAAAGTTACCCGGTATTGAACCTTAGTTGTGCTTCATGTGCAGCAAGAAGTGAAAAAATAATCCGAAGTACAGAAGGCGTTGCAGACTCATCTGTCAACTTTGCCACTTCCGTTCTTACGGTCGAGTACGATCCAGGTAAAACAGGACCTGAAATTTTTAAGCAAAAACTGTTAGATGCAGGTTACGACCTTGTGATTGCAAAAAGCGAGAACAAGGAGAGCGAACAGGAAGATCTGATACGAAAAAAATACCAGACACTCAGAAACAGGTCAGTTGCAGCACTAGCACTTTCTGCACCTGTTGTGATAATTGGGATGTTCTTTATGAACATGCCTTATGCCAACCTGCTAATGTTCCTATTTACAACTCCGGTTGTACTATGGTTTGGAAGAAACTTCTTTTTCAATGCAGTCAGGCTTGCAAGACAGCGTACCTCCAATATGGATACTCTGGTTGCCCTCAGCACTGGCATTGCGTACATCTTTAGCGTGTTTAACATGCTGTATCCGGAATTCTGGACCTCACGCGGACTGGAATCTCACGTGTATTTTGAAGCTGCATCGCTTATTATTGCATTTATTCTATTGGGTAGAACCCTCGAGGAGATGGCCAAAGGCAGTGCCTCATCTGCAATCAAAAAACTGATGAAACTCAGACCAGACACTGTTACAATAGAAAATGACAAGGGTGGTGAACAGGAAATAAGCATAGATGCAATTGTTCCGGGGCAAATTGTTATTGTAAAACCAGGGTCAAGGATTGCTGTAGATGGACAGGTGGTATCAGGCTCATCATATGTGGATGAAAGCATGTTGAGCGGTGAACCAGTACCGGTATTAAAGACAGAAGGTGATTCGGTCTTTGCTGGTACTATCAACCAGAAAGGCAGTTTTCGTTTCAAAGCCCTTAAAGTGGGCAAGGACACAACACTTGCAAGGATTATAAAAGCAGTGGAGGAAGCTCAGGGCTCCAAAGCCCCGGTCCAGAAACTGGTTGACAAAGTCGCTGCTGTATTTGTACCGGTAGTAATTGGCATTTCAATTCTCACATTAATTGTGTGGATGATATCAGGTGCTGATAATGCAATTGTACACGGACTGCTTTCTGCAATTACAGTTCTGGTTATAGCATGTCCCTGTGCTCTGGGCCTTGCCACGCCAACTGCAATAATGGCAGGTATGGGCAGAGGTGCAGAGAACGGCATACTAATAAGAGATGCTGAAAGTCTTGAACTAGCACAGAAGATTGATGTCGTATTAATTGATAAAACAGGGACTCTGACTGATGGTAGACCTAAAGTATGTAATTCATATTGGATCAGGGACAATGAGAAAGCAAGGATAATACTATTTAATATTGAAAAGGAGTCAGAGCATCCACTTGCTGAGGCATTGATTGATCACCTTGGAACACTGGAAAAAGTAAAGATTACCAGATTTGAGAGTCTCACAGGAAAAGGTGCAAGGGCATGCTATGAAGATCAAACCTATATTATTGGGAACAGAAGGCTGATTTTTGAGAGTGGGGTTAAAATTGATGAAGCTATTGAGCAAAAGGCCTTTGACTGGAAGAGTCAGATGAATACTGTAGTCTATTTTGCCGACAGTACCGAAGTCCTCGCAATCTTCGCAATTGCAGACACCCTTAAAAACAGCTCATTAGATGCGGTTAAGGAATTACATGAAATGGGCATTGAAGTTTGCATGGTTACCGGAGACAATAAAGGAACTGCAGAGGTAATAGCAAAGCAGACCGGAATCAGCCGCTATATCGCAGAAGCACTTCCCGATGATAAGGCTGAATTCGTAAAATCCCTGCAAGGATTAGGAAGGACTGTAGCAATGGTCGGGGATGGAATAAATGATACAACTGCACTTGCAACTGCCGATGTAAGTATTGCAATGGGGGGAGGTAGCGACATCGCACTGGATGTTGCAAAAATGACAATAGTTTCATCTGATCTTAAGAAAATACCTCAGGCCATAAGACTTTCAAGGAAGACCGTAAGGACAATAAGGCAAAACCTCTTCTGGGCTTTTATTTACAACCTTATCGGGATTCCAATTGCCGCAGGTTTGCTTTTCCCAGTCAATGGGTTCCTTCTCAATCCGATGCTGGCCGGTGCCGCTATGGCACTTAGCAGCGTATGCGTGGTAAGCAACAGCCTCCGACTGAAGTGGCAAAGCTAATCCTTTTCCTTTCATTGACTTTGTTAATAACTAGTTGAAACATTTTATCAAAAAAAGGCAAACCGTGCCACTATTTAAATATATTAGCAGTTAATTAGACAGATTAACATTTCTCGGCCGTATACCGGCTGAATTATCAGGATGAGTACCTTGTCAAATAACCGCTGGTTCAGAACACTTAGGGCATTAATTAACCGACATTTGGGTCCCTCGTCCTTGCCGGGTGAGGGAATCAATTACTGGCGTGACCGTATATTTCACTATTTCTCACTTGCTGTTATCTTTTTCGGGATAGTTCTTTATCTATACTACGGCTTCAATTTTCTTGTTGCAGGACAATACAAATACCTGGTATTCCTAACTGCTGTTTTCATCACCTCAATGCTCGTCCTGGGGGTTGGAGCAATACCTGTAAGGTTCAAAGTAGGCTGGGTGCTGTTTATGCTATATCTATCAGGTACCTTCCTTCTTTTCATGGGGCCTCATACCAATATTGGAATGCTTTTTCTGCTCGCTTGCTCTGTACTTGCAGTTACTCTTTCTGGTGCACTAATCGGAATCTGGTATACTGCACTGCATTTCCTGACATTGGTAGCTGCAGGAATATACTGGCATTCGGGATATATAGCCCATGCTGATCCCCCGGATATCTCCCTTCATACCTATATCAACATATCGATACTATTTATGATGCTCAACATTGTCAGCCTTGCACCGCTAATGTCGCTGCTTAACGGCCTTATGTTTAGCATAAAGAAAGAACACAGGTATCAGCGCATCTTACGCAGGGAACAGGAAGATCTGGTACTGGCAAGACAAAAGGCAGAGGAATCTGATCGTCTCAAATCAGCATTTCTGTCAAATATGTCGCATGAGATAAGGACTCCTATGAATGCAATTCTTGGTTTTTCCAACCTGCTTGCAAATAAGAATATTAGTAACGAGGAAAAACTGGGATTTATCCATCTGATACGTCACAATGCCAACAATCTGATGTCGTTGGTAGACGACATCATTGAAATCTCCAAGATAGAAAGTGGTCAGTTTGAACTCCACAACTGTCACTGCCGCCTTAATCAATTAATGCAGGAGATTAAGGACATGTTTGAAGAGGAACTGATACGTAGAGGTAATAAATCGGTGAAGATCTACCTTAGGGAAGGATTGTCAGACAACAAGCTGCAGATCCTGACAGACGGAGAAAGACTCAAAAAAGTACTTATCAACCTGATGAGTAACGCAGTCAAGTTTACTGAAAAAGGCTATATTGAATTTGGTTACGAACTCAACAACAAACATGAGTTGCAATTTCATGTTACTGATACAGGTATTGGTCTTCCGGAAGGAGTGGGAGACCAAATATTCAACCGTTTTTACAAGTGCAGTAACAACGAAGATAAATTATACGGGGGAACTGGAATAGGTCTTACAATTGCAAGACATCTGGTGCGTTTTATGGGTGGAGAAATTTGGGTTGCTCCCAAAACGGCAACTGGCACCACCTTCTGCTTTACTATCCCCTTCCAGAAGATTGTTTCTCCAGCAGCCGAAAAGATTCAAATGTGGCCTTCGGGATCAATTAACTGGAAAGACAAGGTATTCCTGATAGCTGAAGATGAAGAGGACAACTACAAATATCTCGAAGTAGTGCTATCCCTTTTTAATGCAAGGATAATAAGGGCACGCAATGGACAAGAAGCCGTTGAAGCCGTCAAACGAAACAAGGATATAGACCTTATCCTGATGGATATCAAAATGCCCCTGATGGATGGTTATACTGCAACACAGCAGATTAAAAAGTTAGCTCCCTGGATTCCAATTATAGCACAAACTGCCTATGCAAGTCCGGAAGAAAAAGCAAAGGCTATGCAGACAGGCTGTAACAAATATATAACCAAGCCAATAGGTTATAAGGAACTAGTTACTCTGATCGAGCGATACGCTGCCACCAATAAGGAAGGAATTCAAAAATCAGAATCCCGGACTTTCTAATACCCTCTACTGATCAAAACCTAGACCAATCACAGAAATATCGTCAAAGACAGCATGCAGGTTAACATGCTTTGTAATGTAGTTTTTGACCTCATTGATATTCTCTGTAATACCGTGCGGGTTTGAGATTATCTTTTCAACAGACATCAGACCTGAGGTAATCTTGTCATCCCTTTCAAGTTCAATAAGTCCGTCCGTAAAAGCCAGCAATTTCGCATTTCTTGGGATTCGTACCTTGCCAACCTCAACAGTAGGTATTACATCCAGCATACCCATGCCGATACATCCCTTGTCAAGACTTTGTAATGTTCCCCTCTTAGGATCATAGAGCAGAGGTGGCAGGTGTCCGGCATTCACATAAGTGAGCTGACGGGTAAGCTTATTGTACTTACCGATAAAGAGGGTGATAAACTTTTCATTATTAGCACTCTCATTTACCCTTTTGTTAAGCTGATGGATGAGTTTTTTAAAACTAATCCTGGAAGTATAGAGTGAATGAATCAAAGCCTGAAAGTTAGACATCAGAAGAGCTGCAGAGATTCCCTTTCCCGATACATCCGCCAGACAGAAGCCCAATGTATTGTGAGACAGTTTTATAAAATCGTAATAATCCCCGCCTACGCCCAAATGAGGCTGATAAATAGTTTGAACAGTCACCCCTCTAAAACTGGGCAAATCAGAGGGACCCGGTATCAACTGATTTTGAATGCGCGATGCAAGCTCCAGCTCCTTTTTCATGGCCTGTTGCTCAAGCACAGCATTGTGCATCCGCTTGTTCTCAATGAAAACAATGATAAGGTTTGAAATAATCTGAATCAGTTTAAGATGCTTAATTGTAGGACTGATTCCCTGTACATCCTCATCAACATCTCCTATAAGCACATAGCCAATAGCCCGGTAACGGTGAAACAAAGGGATAACCGCATCAAATCCTTTAAGATTATCAGGTGGCGACAGGGTAATATTCTCAATGCCCTGATACTTTAAAAGATCCCTCTCGACATTAATTGAAGTAAGCTCATCAGGAGACACTCCCGAACAAAGCAAATTTCTCCACTCGCCGTCCGAATTAGTGTAAACCAGCACCTTCCCCACGTCAAGCTCTTCGCGCAACAGTATTTCAAACTCCGACAAAAGATCTTCAATACTGTGATCTTCATTGATAGTTTGCGCAAGATCCAGAAGTATGTTCAACCGGTCCCTGTATAGCTTTATTCTCCTCTTTCTGGTTTGTGTAATCATCGGCAACTCTCAATAATGGAAGCAGTACCTAAATTTACAAATCTTTACATTAGCAAAGCAAACATCTACAAAAACAATTACAACAACCGTTGATATTTAATGTTTGTAATATAAAAAAGGTTTGGCCAAAAAGCCAAACCTTTACTTCATTATTACGCGATACATTGACTACAGCTCAGAAATTATTCCTTTGCTCTTTCAACATAAGAACGTTCCTTGGTATCAACCTTAATTTTTTCTCCAAGCTCAATAAAGAGGGGCACCATAATGGTCGCACCTGTATCAATAGTTGCGGGCTTCAAAGAGCTTGTAGATGAAGTATCTCCGCGTACACCTGGTTCTGTGTAGGTCACTTCGTAGGTGATAAACTGAGGAAGATTAACCATCAGGGGAGTGTCTGAATCTACGTGATAGACCAGTGTAACTTCTTGTCCTTCACGAAGCAGGTCTGGAGACTCAACAAGAGTTTCTTCAAGACAAAGTTGTTCGAAGGTCTCGCTGTTCATAAAATGGTAACCAACATCATCCTTGTACAGGAATTGATGAGGACGATGCTCTACACGAGCTTCGTTGACCTTTACTCCAGCCGAAAATGTGTTTTCCAAAATCTTTCCAGTAGAAATATGTCTCAGTTTGGTCCTCACAAAAGCCGGTCCTTTACCTGGTTTAACGTGCTGAAACTGTACAATGCTGTACAATTGACCGTTAAACTCTATACACATTCCATTTCTAAAATCTGCAGTTGTTGCCATATAAATGAATCGTTTTTTTCCGGCCGTAAAAATACTATAATTCAATTAATATCCACATTTATTTCACAAGCTTAATGCATTGCCTTTCACCATCTAGTCGGATATATACAACATAAATACCTCCTGTCAAACCACCAGTAAATATCCGGTCTCCCTTCACGTGTCCGGCCTTTATAAGGCGACCCATAGTGTCAAAAATCTCATATGAGAATGGTTGTAGTACATCATTTTCAAGGTACAGCCAGTCACCAGAGATGCTAAATCCTGACCCATTTGGTGATACATCTATTTCATCTGTCCAGGTTAGTTCAGAGAATACAGCGTAAGCCAGATCAGGCTGATCAACAAAAGGATTGCTATTGCCCTGCAATAAGCCTATGCTTTTGTTTCTAAGTATCTCTTTCTGGCTTACCGGATCATCTCTGTGCCATCTCATCAACTGCCCAAGTACAGCTTTGTTTAGGCATAATATGCTTGTGCAATCAAATGATTCAGGAAGAAGGTCCAGCTGACACCATACGGGTATGCGGTGAATATATCTGGTCAAGGCATAAAACCAGGCTCTGGCAATATCGCCCTTATACTCATCTACTGGTTCAAACACATTAATATCCAAGGTCCCATCCACACGCATAGTACCAATACGACAGCCATTAACTGAAGTCCATTCACATACATCTGCAAGCCCAGGGCTAAGGCGGGTACATCTTGAAGCAACGAACATATCTCCTGGGAAAACCAGGTGGGCGTCAGAAAAGACAGTATCTGCATCAGCACCGACATAGCGGGTCAAAGGCCAGGTCTGAAACATACCATATCCCTCTCCCTCTTTTGAACATTCCTTGCTGCGACCGCAATCAGTAATGGGATCAAAAACATAGGCAGGTTCTTTACATTTACCTGAACTGAAAATATCCCATATGCTGCCATCAAAACGAAGATCAGAATCCGCCATGAAATTCCACAGCTGATCTTCAGACAAGGGTTTATTTACATTAATCTTACGGTGAAGTGAAAAAAGCAAAACCATACCACGACCTGATACGTCGTAATCATAGTCAGAAGGTTCAACTCCGGTTCCTTTTACTTCAATTACAGCATTGGTTGTACCACAGTTATGAACGATCCAACCCTTGTGCTCACCTGTATTCGAAGGGACAAAGCGCACATAGATTCTAAGTTTCCTACATTCACTGCTATGGAGACTTAAACTTGCCGAGAAGCCACTACTGCAGTCAACTGAGATCTCAAATCCATCCGGTGCCACAACTATCACATCATCCTCCAATCCCTCTGCGTTGAGGTAGTAAAATTGTAAGTCGGAAATGCTATTCTTCTCAACCTGACTGAAATCGTACAACTGCCCCTCAATGACCAAATCCGGCTTATTCAATTCCAGTTTCAGATTATCAATCCGGTTGTTTCCGTTTGAGTTTGTTGCCCCGTCAAGCACAACACGAATCAAAAAACCAGGATTGTTGTACATTTCATCCAGGTCGCGAAACTCTGCTATTACTATCTGTTCAGCTTTCCAACTGTTGGCCCACTCACTAATATCGATCAATCTAAGAAAAGTCCAGTCAACTCCTCCGTTACAGCTGTATTCAATCTGATGAGTCGAAAAGCCGGTTCCTGTGCGACGTACGGCATAGCTTAGGGTCAGAGTACCAGACTCAATCTGAGGAACAGAGATGGCAAACCACGCACCGTTATTTTCAGTTTTCGTGCCACCCTGGGGACAAAAACTCTGACCTGCCTCCATCCCTTCTGAGGCATTAATGGTAGTTCCGTCATAAGACTGAGTCTTTGTAAAACTATGGGTAAGAAGGACCGAACCAGAGTCATCTTCAATCTGCTCAGGCCAGGAGGTATCCGGCGCACTATTAAAACTCCAGAAAGCAAGTGTTCGGGTCTGTCCCTCGTATGTAGCAAGGATAAGGAACAGACAAATTAAAACCAACTGTCGGGTAGGATTAATTGTGTTCATAGTAATTAGGCTTGGGTTAGAGCAATTTAGTTCATTATCATCTATATATCAAGACTCTAACCCATTCTTCAATATCTTTCTGCGTACAAAACCTCATCAAACTTCAGAAAGATCCGAAAAAAAGAGGTTGCCCTTTATTGGACAACCTCTTTCAAAATATTTGTCAGAAGGAACTAAACAGTCATAATATCCTTTTCCTTCTTTTCGAACATTTCATCGATTTTCTTCATGAAACTGTCAGTGATTTTTTGCACTTCAGCTTCTGCATCCTTTGCAACATCCTCAGGTAGTCCATCCTTCTGCATCTTCTTGATGTCTTCGATAGCATCCCTGCGGACATTACGAACACCAATGCGAGCGTCTTCGACAAGTTTCTTGACGAATTTAACAAGTTCCTTACGGCGTTCCTCTGTCAGCGGGGGAACGTTGATACGAATCAACTCTCCGTTATTATCGGGATTCAGACCCAGGTTAGCAGCCATAATGGCTTTTTCAATAACGGGGATCAACTTCTTCTCCCAAGGCTGTATTGCAATTGTTCGTGGATCGGGTGTATTGACATTGGCAACCTGAGCAAGTGGGGTCATAGTACCGTAATAATCGACCATAATACCCTCCAGGATCTTAGGACTAGCTTTACCTGCCCTGACCTTGGACATCTCCTTGTCAAGATGGTCAATGGCTTTGTTCATCTTTTCAGTGGCATCTTCAAAGACAATGCTGACTTCTTCTTCCATTGTAACAGTTGTTTTGAAATATTTACTCTTTTTAGAAGCGTATTGAACAAATATAGAAAAAACAGCAAGATTTCCTTATAAAACTTCCCCCTTTTCTAAGCTGCTGAGGATTTTAATGGCCTCCTCCCTGTTATTGCCACAGAACAAAGGCTCTGGAAGAAAACCGCCACATACAGATGGACGTTCAGGTTTACCAAACAAGCTACACTTAAGATCTTCTGTCAGGTGCATACATCTCACGCCTGCAGGTTTTCCATTGGGGTAACCCGGCATTGACGATGAAATCGAAATATATTCACAGCAAGCTGCGCAACCTTGACGACATTCCATAGTATTTCTGTCTTAAATCCATATTCCTACTTCTTGGGTACAATGCTTGAAAATGGGTTTTTTAATCCCTTGAAAGAATCCAGATCGCATGTAAAAGAGCCCACAACCAGGTTAAACTTGATTCTTACAGGGACTCTGTTGGCATCCCTTGTAATCCATACATGCATATCATCTTCGGTCTTAAATGCACGGCCAACTTCTGTAACAGGTGAAAACTTGTAGCATTCGAGTTCTCCAAACTTGGTCTTGATCTTCTCGATACCTCTGAATCTGATAAGCAGAGGAAATTCCTCATCTGCAAAATAAGTAACTATCTTAATAATCTGACCCTCTACCAGGTTGTCATTAAAGTATTTCTCCCGGCCAATATAAAATGCTGAAACCACATCATAGATCCCCGGTGCGACATACTTTTCACCCGAACGCTTGCTATTTACAAATGTTGAATCCTTGTCATGGCGGTAAAGTGCCTCATTGTACCATCTATACCTGCCTTCATTTATATTGCGGATACTTTTGACAGGATACATACTCTCAGGGTCAAAAAAGCTCTCATACACATCTCTAACCCTGAAAATTTTATCCGCAAGGCCGGAGGTATAGCCCATACCCTTCATATGATATACCTGCCTGTTATTATAGACGGTATCCTTAACAACCAAAGAAGCACGTCCTCCGGTAATAAAACCATATTGCAATACATAATGCAACTCTTCACCGGGACCAAAGGCTTTTATCTTTGTATCCTTAACAGAACGGGATTCAGAATAAGCATCCAAAGATGCTACCAACAATACTATACTGAAAAATGCGACTCTCAGGCTCTCCATATACTCACAATTTAAACTACATAAGTCTTAATACCGACAAACAAGTGCCTTCTCTCACTTATATGAAGGTAAAGCAATTTAAAACAACTACTTGAAAGACCCTGTACAAATTATAAGCCCTTATTGTTCCAAATCTAGTTCAGCTGCACACAAATGCACACATAACACAGAAACAGAGCCAGTTAAAATTTCAAAAAAACTTGTTTTTCGCAACAGTAGTGATAAAATCCTTCAGATAAAAAGGCTCAAAATATGCAACATCCTCAAACCGTCCTTCTGCAAAACGCTCCGACACAAGACCAGCCATTGAGGATGCAAGAGGCACTATGCCGTCAACAAAATGAGCATTTGAACCCTTAATCACAGCAGTACATTTCATAGCCCCATTGCCAAAGAAGTAAACAGGTCTTACCTGCAATATGTCAGCATAGCTGGAATCATCAATAATCTCTGCCTTCACTGCTCTTTCCTCCTTTAGCCCTATAGAATAAAGAGCTGAGTATACCTCCATACGTCGGGCATCAATCATTGGACAAAGCAAAGCATCACTTTCAACAGGGCATTTATCTGCAATAAAACCTGCCGCCAGAATCTCAAGTGAAGGTATAGCAATAAGGGGTTTAGCTCCACCGTAACACAGTCCCTTGCTGACTGAGACACCAATCCTTAGACCTGTATAGGATCCCGGACCTGAACTGACAGCAACCGCATCAAGATCAGCAACACCCATTCCGGCATCTTTAAGCAACTGCTCAATAATTACAGTTAGTTTAGAAGAATGCGAATTGGGGCTATCCTCCCTAAGAGAATGGACAGACTTACCGTCAATAGCAATAGCAGCCGAACAAACGGTGGTTGAGCTCTCAATGCAAAGAATACCAGCCATGATTATGTGATTGAAAGGCAAAAATAACAATAATATCCCGTAAGATAATCCTTTACTACCCATGAAGGCAAAAAAGAGGCTGTCTAAAAAGATTAGGCAGTCTCTTTTTTTGTTTGATTTTTTTCTCGAAAAAGTTGGTTATATAATTGATATATAGTATATTAATACTATAAATCAATCCATAATGAAAAAAGTTGTTTTCAAAGAGCTTCCAAACAATCAAGCTCAGTTATTCCCTGAAAACCTCTTGGATCGCATACCAGCAGACCATCCAGTTCGTCTGGTTGATAAGGTTGTAGATCAACTGGATATCACATCTATACTAAATAAATACAAAGGTGGTGGTGCTAGCAGTTTTCATCCAAGAATGATGGTTAAAATACTGTTCTACAGTTATTTAAACAACATATTTTCGTGCAGAAAGATTGAAAAGGCTTTACAAGAGAATATTCATTTTATCTGGTTATCAAAGGGCTGTGTTCCAGACTTTAGAACAATCAATTATTTTAGGAGTACCCGTTTGCAGGGAGAAATTAAGACCATCTTTGCAGAAGTAGTTAGATTACTGCATGGTATGGGGTTTGTGAGTCTTCAGGTACAGTATGTTGATGGAACAAAAATAGAAGCTACCTCAAACAGGTACACCTTTGTATGGCGAGGCACAGTTGAGAAAAACAAAGCAAAACTGGAAGAAAGGATAAGGAGTATTCTTAAAGATATTGATAGTCAAATTAAAGAGGACTCAAAAACTCTCAACAAAGAAGATTTGCCCCAATCAATAGACTCAGATTTATTAAAAAGCAAAATAGCTGAGCTTAACACCAGGCTTAAGGATACAAATAAGTCCACATCTAAGCAACTAAAGCAATTACAGGAGGAACATCTGCCACGGTTGGAGAAATACGAGAAGCAACTTGACACTCTGGGTGATCGCAACAGTTTTAGCAAGACTGACGAGGATGCTACTTTCATGCGAATGAAAGAAGATCATATGAAGAATGGGCAGCTGAAACCAGCTTATAATCCTCAGATTAGTACAGAGAACCAGATTATTACCCATTACAGTATCCATCAAACCCCAGGTGATACAAGAACATTAAAGTGTCATCTGGAGGGATTTAAAAACCAATATGGAAGTCATAGCTCTACGGTCGTTGCAGACGCCGGCTACGGAAGCGAGGAGAATTATGAATACCTGGAAGCAAATAATATAGAGTACTTTGTCAAGTACAACTACTTCCACAAAGAACAGAAAAGAGCATTTAAAAAGAATGCATTTCTAAGCCAAAACCTATATTACAACGAACATGAAGATTATTATGTATGCCCGATGGGACAGCATATGACCAATAAAGGTGAAAGAAAAGTGACTTCTGAGAATGGGTATGTATCAAAGGTGACACGTTATCAAGCGCAAAACTGTACTGGATGCCCGTTGCGCGGACTTTGTTTTCAAGCTACCGGTAATCGAATAATAGAGATCAATCACAGGTTAAGGATCCTAAAAAAGAAGGCCAGGGAACAGCTATTAAGTGAACAGGGCCTATATCACAGAAGTAGACGCCCAATAGAACCGGAAGCAGTGTTTGGACAAATAAAACACAACAACAAGTTCACCAGATTTACACTGAAAGGCCTTAAGAAAGTTGAAATCGAGTTTGGCCTGATAGCTATTGCTCATAACTTAAGAAAAATCATAGGCAAAGGTGCGTGTGTTTCAAAAACAGTACTCCAAAATGCAATTTTCTTCTTGTTTGAACCCCTATATGCAAAAATCCAAAAAGGAATATGGAATTTTCGTAAACATGTTCATCTAAAAATCGAAATCTATTCTTATCAACTTGCTTAAATTGAAAAAGAGGTTGCCCTTAATTGGACAACCTCTCTTCGAACAGCCTCAAATAATATCTCAGGCCATCAGGCACTCAAGAGTAACAAACCATCAAATCATAGTACAATTGGCTTTCCCTGGTAGAAATCAAGTATTTTCAACCTAAGGAAGTATGTATATTTAGCCTGAAGGAAGTCGGCTTCTGCTTTCATATATTCTGACTTGGCAACATTGTAGTCAACCACATTGACCATGCCTACATTGTAACGTTTTTCAGTGTAGCGGAATGATTCGCGGTAGGAATCTACAGCTGACTGAGCTGCCAGGTATTGCCTGAAGGCAGCATCAGCATCTGCACTGGCCTGCTGGATCTCCTTGCGGAGAGTCAGCCTTTCCTGTTCCAGAGCAAGTTGTGAATTTAGAACCCCAATCTTTGCATTTTTAACGGAGGTCCTTGTTGACAATCCGTTAAATATCGGAATGTAGAGATTAAAACCTACATATTGTGAACCATTGTCCTTGAAGCTTTCTCCAAAATCAAAGTCCTGCAGCTTTTTATGCTTTGTGACAAAAGTCGACCAACCGGCTCCTACAGAAAGGGAGGGCAATAGATAGCCCTTTGCAATTTGAAGATCCTTGATACTGCTTTCTGTTCTGTACTCAGCAGCTTTTATCTGGGGAAGATTATCGAGTGCATAATCCAGTACAAGACTTCCCTCTGCAAGTTCCATTCCTGTAAAATCAGGCAGAGTTGGACTTACCACATCAAATTGCTCTACCGACTCAAGATTTAGGGCAAGAGCCAGGTCTATCAGTGAAAGCCTCAGACTGTTTTCAAGCTGAGTTACATTGAGGGCTTCACGGGCTGCTATGGATTTGATCTCAAGCAGACTTCCTTCAGCAAGGGTTCCGGCCTGAACCAACCTTTCAGTTCTCTCAACCTGTTGGTTGACGGTTTCAAGCTGAAGTTTGGCTGCAGCCAGCAATTCCTTGTTGAAAAGAACTTGTGCATAGTAAGAAGTTATAGCCAGAGCTATGTCATTCTCAACTTTTTGTGCATCCTCTATAGCAGCCTTCCAGTCAGATTCATTTTTCTTGATTGTGTTGCGAATTGTAAGCCCCTGAAAAACCGGGACACTTGAAGATATGCTATAGTTGCTGGTCTGTATAGTAACGTCAAACAACTGGAAGGAATTAGGGTCCGGAGCCTTACCACTTGTCATATTGTAATTGCTACTAGCGTTCAGGCTTGGCAACAGTTCTAGCTTGCTCTGCTCATAGCGATTCTTAGCATAGTCGGCATTAAGCTTTTGACGCTTTAATGCAATGTTGTTGACCCTTGCATACTCAATACACTGTTCAAGTGTCCATGCGGTTTTTGGGCTTTCGGCTTCCTGAGCTCCTAAGCTAACAGTACTGGTAAGAGCAAGCAGGAAAATATACATCTTTATAGTTTGCATAGTTTTATAATATGTTTCTCAGTGGCTATAATGAAGCCTGAATTATGCGTATATCCTTTGGAACTATAGAATATAAGACCTACTCACTATATTGTCGGGACCTTCACCTTGTCTTCCAGACCAAGTCCTTCTATAAGTTCAACCTTAATACCATCAGATAGTCCGGTCTTGACAGGACGCTTCTCAAATACCTGAGGCGCAGTCTCAACCTCTACAAAAGTTGAGTCACCTTCAAACTGAAGAACTCTTTCGTTAATTGTAAGTACGCTGTCACGTCTGTCAAGAACAATATCTGCATTGGCACTGTAACCGGCCCTGATAAACTGGTTGTCTTTAAGTTTTACAGCAGCCTTGATTTCAAACTGAATGGCTCCACCTTCCTCAACACCCTTTGGTGAAATATACTCAAGATAGGCATCAAAGACCTCTGACTCTATAGCACCTACAGTCATAAGCAAATGCATACCTTCCTTAAGTTTGCCAACTTCGGTCTCATCAACCTTACCCTTGAAAATCATCTCAGCCATATCTGCAACGATGGCAATAGTAGTTCCGTCATTGAATGTATTACTCTTTATTACAGAGTTTCCTTCTTCTATAGGTACATCAAGTACCATACCGCTAACAGTTGAACGGATTACTGTATTGGTTTTGGATCCCATGCTCTTTGTCACACCTTCAAGAATCAGCTGAAGGTGGTTTTCCGCAGCAGCCAGATCCTCGCGACTATTATTATATTTCAATTCCTCAGCCTCATATTCAGACAAAGCTATAACCTTCTGTTCGTAGAGATCCTTTATTCTTTCGAAGGCAATCTTGGCATTTTCAAAAGCCAGGCGAGCCTTGTTGACCCTGCTTTCAGCCTCATTTACCTGAACCATCTCAGGAATAATCTGAATACGGGCTATCATATCACCTTGCTTAATCAAATCTCCAGCTTCAACATAAACATGGGTAACAATACCCGATTCCTGAGGCTTGATAGCTATCTCTTTACGGGGAACAATAGACCCGGTAGCCACGGTCTTTTTGATGATGTCACCAACAACCGGAGTCTCTGTTTCATAAACTGTGGGAACCGTCTTTGACTTCTGATACAGGTACACAAAAACCCATATTACAAGTGCTGCAAATACTAACAACAATCCAAATTTCAGAATCCGTTTCATTACTCTTAAGTTTAGTTTTATAGCGGGATACATCCGCATGATGAATTACATCCCAATATCTTACAAACGAATCATGCTCGTTACTTGAATATTACTCGTGTCTTAATGCTTCTATCGGCTTAATCCTTACAGCTTTCTGGGCTGGTATAAGTCCGGCCAGAAAACCTGTCACTACAAGTACTGCGAGGGCAGAAAGAGCCAGACCAAGTCCAATTTCAGGATGCCTAAAAAAGGCTCCCTGTTCTTCAGTACTACTAGCCTGGGATACTGTTAATGCCAAATCTGCAAGATGCAAAACAAGAGTTCCCAGAGCCAAGCCAATAAAACCGGCAATAGTTGTCAGAAACACTGATTCTGTAAGGATCTGACTCACGATAGTCCATGGTCTTGCTCCAATAGCACGTTGTACACCAATTTCCTTTGTCCTCTCCTTTACAACAACCAGCATAATATTACTAATACCCACAGCTCCGGCAATCAAAGTTCCAATACCCACTATCCAAATAAGAGCCCCTATTCCGATAAACAGATATGAGATTTGCTTAATCTGTTCCTCGATATTAATCTTCATCACGGCCTCTTTATCTGTGGGCGATATTGAATGCCTTTCTTTAACCAAAGCTTCAATCTTGTCAACAACTTTGGACACACTCTCTCCCTTTTTGGCAGTAAAGCATATCAGGTGCACCACATCCCCATGATTAAAGGTCTGCTGCATAGTTGTAAGGGGGATATAAATGGTCTCGCGTTTATCAGAACCGTAACTGATATTGGTGTTTATAGGTTTGGCAACACCAATTACCTGAAACCACACACCACTAAGCCTTATATACTGTCCAACAGGATTCTCGTCCTTTTCAAACATTACCTCATAGACCCGTTCTCCAATCACACAGACCTTACGCCTGTCATCAATATCCTTTTGATTGATAAAGCGTCCGTATATCATTTCATTGGGGTCGATAATGTTGTACTCAGGTACTTCTCCATAAATCGTATATGATCCTGTTTTCAGTCCCCTGATAACATTCTCACCCCCTGAAATATTCCACCCCTGCAGTTTTGGAGCAAGAAGCTCAACCTCCGGAATATTCTGCCTTATGGCTTCAAGGTCAGAATTACGGAAATTCCAATACCTGCCACGTTTAAACCCCTTATAGGGTTCAGTGGTACTCTGAGTCCAGATAAAACCACTGTTTGTTGCAAAATTCCTGAATCCGGCAGTAACACCATTGATAAGTCCATTTCCGGCTCCGGTCATAGTGACCAGCATAAAAATGCCCCAAAAAACACCAAAGGCCGTAAGGACGCTGCGGAGTTTATTTTGTTTTATGGCAATTAATATTTCCTGCCATCTGTCTCTGTCAAACACCTTATACCAGTTTAGAAGTTAAAACTATCAGAACTAAACATCATGCAAAGCTATTATTGGCTTAATCGCCGCAGCCTTTCTTGCTGGAACATAGCCTGCAATCAATCCGGCAACTATCAGTACCACGGTTGCGGAAGCTGCCACCCCGAAATCAGCCGATGGATTGTAAAAGATGTAGAGAATATCCTGACTTGATTGCGCAATACTGTCAATCAGCTGAGACGCTAAGTAAAGGATTCCCATACCCAACAACATTCCAATAAAACCTGCCAGGACTGTAATGAACAATGACTCGGAAAGAACAAGCTGTATAACGCTGAATGGCGTTGCTCCGATAGCCTTTCTGATTCCTATTTCTTTGGTCCGTTCCTTTACAAGGATTATCATAATATTACTAACACCTACTATCCCTGCTATAATGGTCATTATACCAACAACCCAGACAAAGAGTCTAATTCCTTTAAACAAACCCTGCACTCTTTTAAATTCATCAAGTGTATTCCAAACGTATAGTGCTTCCTGATCATCAGGACTAAAATGGAGACGCCTTGCAAGCAAGGCTTTCACTTCTTCCTCAATCCTCTTGTTCTCCTCCACAGTAGAAGCCGTAGTGGTAAATCCAAAATTGCTTATCCTATTTGCACCATTGAACACCATCTGAGCAGTAGAGATGGGTATCAAAGCATCCTTTGAATCCTTATTTGTAGGGTCTTCTATAACTCCAATTACTCTGAAATAGATACCTCCCACTTTTACATATTCACCTATCGGATCCTTATCCTCAAAAAGCATATCAACAATGCTTTGTGACAATACCAACACCTTCCTCTTCTCCTTCAAGTCGACTTCACTTATTACGCGACCCTTCTTGAGTTTAAAAAGTCTCACCTTTGTAAAATCAGGATGTATGCCTGTTATTGTGTAGCCTGCATACTTGTTACCATAGGTCAGATCAACATTACCATTAAGGTATAGACGGCCGGTAAGGGCGTCTATGCCTTCCACTTCCCTTTTGATTAATTCATAATCCTCGTTGGTAAACCTAATGTACCGCCCCTTTTTATATCCTTCAAAGTTTTCGCTTGTCCGTCCGGGCCATATTTGAATAGAATTTGCGGATACGTTTCTGAAATTGTTTTCAATTCCGTTTTGGAGGCCTTTACCACTACCAAGTAAGAGTATAAGCATGAAGATCCCCCATGAAACGCTGAACCCCGTCATTATAGCCCGTAGCCTGTTTTGCTTAAGGGTCGTTAGTAGTTCTTCAAAATAATCTAGCATTCCTGTAGGTTTAGTTTACTTTGACTTCTTCAAGCTTATAGCTTGGATTAATCTCATTAGACTCAATAATTCCGTCCTTGAGTCTGATAATTCTGTCGGTCATCAGCGCAACATCCCTCTCATGGGTTACTATAATTATGGAAATTCCGCTCTTATTGACATCCCTGAATATCTCCATAACTTCTTGTGATGTTTGAGAGTCAAGCGCACCGGTTGGTTCGTCCGCAAGAATAATCTTGGGCTGAGAAATAAGAGCCCGTGCAATAGCAACACGCTGCTTTTGTCCTCCGGACATCTCAGAAGGAAGGTGATGCGCCCATTCACGAAGTCCCAGACGTTCCAGATATTCAAGTGCAATCATGTTACGCTTCTTCCTGCTTACTCCCTGGTAATACAGAGGAAGAGCCACATTTTCCATTGCATTCTTAAAGGATATCAGGTTAAAAGACTGAAAAACAAAGCCTATATACTTGTTTCGGCATCTTGCAGCTTTAGTCTCATCCATTCTGCCTATGTGAATCCCGTCAAGGTAGTATGCCCCGGTATCATAGTTATCAAGAATCCCCAGAACATTAAGCAGAGTAGACTTCCCGGAACCAGAAGCACCCATGATACTAACCATCTCTCCCTGCTGTATATCCAGGGAAATACCCTTTAGCACATGAAGGGCATTCTTTCCGTTAACATAGGACTTGTGTAGGGATTCCACCCTAATGATACTATTACTCATCGTCTACTTATGTATTATATTGATAATCCGGATTATCTGAATAATCAGCCCAGTTTGATTAGGCTTAAAAAAGACAGTATTATCGTACAACTTTCAAACTAATATCAATCACCTTGCCAAAAATCTAAATCGAAGAGAAAAGTGCAGAAAAAGCTATTTTTTCAGTAAAAATGGCGTAAAATAACTTATAAAAGCGAGCAGCTCATGTTCGATAACGTAACACCCGTGTCCGATTATGAACACAGCTTAAAGTTACGACACTTTCTTCAGGAAAATCAAACATTGTCAAGGGTTCTTTCAACTTCAGGCAAAAAAAGGGTGTCCTTGCGGACACCCTTTTTAAAATGGACTGAACAATACCCTTATTCAGCTTTCTTTTCTTTATCGCATTCAGCCTTCTTTTCCTTGCAGCACTCAGCTTTCTTTTCTTTATCGCATTCAGCCTTCTTTTCGCAAGCTTCTTTCTTTTCAGGTTCTTGCATCATAGTACCTGCAAATGCGGGAGCTGACAGTCCCATTGCGAAAACTATCAAACAAGCAATGGCTAATTTCTTTTTCATAACAATACTTTTTAAAAGGTTAATTGATTCTATACAAACATAAAATGATTTGATCAAAATGAAAGTTATCAGTCTGTTAAACTGCGTTAACACGATGTTAAGAACGGAGTTCTCCCTTATTTATTGCTAATTTTGCTTCATATGAGAACGGGCATTTCATCGGAAAATCAAAAGATACTTGCTATTGCAACCTTTGCGATACTTATACTGCTGCTTTTAATTCAGATTAGCTGGATTTACAGATCTGCGAGACTTGAAGAACAAAATTTCAATCACAGGGTTTCGATGGCATTAAAGGGAGCACGAGATGAGATAGGCCTAAGGGTAAACGGATGCACAGATATGTCGGATTACCTTTGCATGAAACAATGTACGGATGAGGTGCATCAAAGTAAACGCAGAGAAGTGGACAGTATTATCAGAGCCAACCTAAGCATATATAACATAGAACTACCCTACACTTTTGAGATTACTGACACTCTTCTTCCCCAAAGTAAGGGTTTGTTGTTCAATCCTACCTGTTACAAGCAAAACCTAAATGGAATTATAGACCAGAATGGAGTCCAGATTCGCTTGCAGTTTCCGACACGCAATCAGTTTCTGATAGCTCAACTTTGGAGCCAGCTTGGAATCTCCGTGGCCTTCATCCTTTTTATTATGATCTCCTTCCTTATTACATGGAGATTGTACAAGCGAGAAAGAAATATGATGTTGTCAACATCCGACTTCATCAACAATATGGTCCATGAATTTCAGACTCCAATAGCCAACATTAGGTTTGCTACAAAACTAATTGCAAAGGACAATGGTGGACTGGACGTAGAGAAAAAGAGTGAATACGTTAAGGTAATCCTAGATGAAACACTTCGTCTTCAGTCTCATGTTGAATCAATTCTCAGAATTTCAAGTTCAGGATCTGATGAGCCCCTACTCAAAGAGCAAATTGACGTACACAAACTTGTCAGGGATGTTATAGGAACATTTAGTTACCATCTCCAACATGCGGGAGGTAAGGTTGACTTCAATCCTGAAGCTACTGAGCACTTTATAGAAGGAGAAGCAGAACCTGTCAGGTATGTTATCTCCAATCTTATTGATAACGCCCTAAAATATGTTCACAGGAGGCCTGTTATCAATATTGAGACAAGGAACAAGGACAGATTCCTGGTTATCAGCGTTACAGATAATGGTATTGGAATTAAGAAAGAAGATCAGGAACGAATCTTTGAAAAATATTACAGGGTTTCCACTGGTGATGTTCACAATATTAAAGGCTTTGGTCTGGGACTTGCATACGTGAAAAAGGTTGTTGAAAGTCATGGTGGAAAAGTAGATTTAGAAAGTGTGCCTGGCAAGGGAAGCAAATTCTTATTATATTTCCCTCTAAAGGAAAATAAAAATAATGGATAACAAAATACTTGTTATTGAGGATGATCCAAGTATGGGATTCCTCCTTAAAGAGTTCCTGTCCGCCAACGACTTTGAAGTAACCCTGTGCAAAGACGGTGATTCAGGATTGACAGCATTCAGATCGTCAGGTGCAGGCTTTTGCATTATTGATGTGATGCTACCTGGAATTGACGGTTTTACTTTAGCTGAAAGGATCAGGAAAGAAAACAAACTTGTTCCAATAATATTCCTTACTGCACGCTCACTCAAACAAGACATCCTGAAGGGCTTCAGCCTGGGTGGAGACGATTACATTACCAAACCATTTGATGAGGATGAGCTACTTTGCCGTATCAATGCCATACGCAACAGATACTCGCTTGGTAGTCCGGCTACTTCAATCTTTATGGAACCTGTTTCCATAGGATCTTATGCCTTTGACATCCAGAATCAGTGTCTTATTTTTGAAGACGAGAAGGAAAGACTGACTTACAGGGAATGTGATGTGCTGCGAATGCTTTGCGAAAACAAAAACAATATCGTCCGTCGCAGCGACTTGCTTCAGAAATACTGGGGAAAGGATGACTACTTCAATGGCAGGAGTCTTGACGTTTTTATAACCAGGCTCCGCAAAAGACTTGGCAAGGATCCTTCTGTCAGGATAGAAAATGTACCCAAAGTTGGGTTTATACTCTCAGATCAATCCAAATAAAGACTAAGACCAACGCAAAGGTTCCATATCTTGTCGATTGTGACATATTTTGTCCTGATAAACTCCAAAAGATAGGCATCCAAAGTACTCACCTCGGCATAGATTCCAATGCCGCTCAAGACTCCTTTAGTGTTGATTTGCCATTCAGCACCATAAAATGGGGCCAGATGAAGCTTATTCTGAAAATAATATTTGTTTGGATAATAGGACGGTAGTTTATTAAAGGTATTGTTGGTATAACCCCAGTTAAGAGAGAATCCTGCTTTTGGAACAAAGCCTCCCCTAAAATGCTGCTTAAACAGTTTCCAGCTGCTTTTGTATGACAAAGTCTGCACATTTACAGAACTTCCTCCAAAGGTCCTGGATAAGACTCCAAAATAAAGAGTCCCTTCGTAACGTGGCGTAAAATCATAGCCTATCCCTGCTGAGGCAAAACCAATAAGGCCGGCATATTGTAACTTAAGGTAACTGGGTACAAACCATTTTGGCTTTATTGCCAAGGTATCTTCACCAAAAGTAAGGGAAAAAGAACGGTTCAGTTCCCTGGACTCAGAAAAATCCAGGGATTCATCATATACACCCTCTCCCTTGATAGTCTCTGTTACAGAAATCAGAAACAGTAACATTGTCATCAATGCAACACGCTTCATCTCTAACTCACTTAAGTTCATCTCTTACCAATTCAAGTCCTCCCTCGCCCACACAAATAACAAAAGTCTCCCTTGCCTTGCTTTCGCTTGTCGTCAAGTACAGCGGACCGGACGAATACCTCTTTCCCAAATAATAGCTATGCATATGACCATGAACCGAAAGATCCACATCATACTTATCAAGCAACATGTTGAAGTAAAACTCATTGCCCTTTGAAAACTCCCCACTCCATGGTGGAATATGTGAAAACACAAAGCGGTAACGGAAGTCACCACTGTTTTTTAACTGCTCCTCAAGCCAGTCAAAATCGGGATCCTTTACATCCTTTTCCCAGATTATATCTTCAAAGAAAATAAAGAGGCAGTCGTTGTATACAATGGTGAAGTTAAAGGGTCCAAACATTTCCCTGTACATATACTCTCCATTGGACAGAAAATCATGATTGCCGATAAGTGTAATTAGTGGATGCTTCAGATCAGAGACTATTTCGCTATACCACAAGAACTCCCTGTAAATACCACTCAAGGTAATATCACCCATATGTACAACAAAGTCGAGAGTGTCTATGCTGTTGAAATGTTTCACCTGATCGACAAAATCATCATAATAGGTATGAGTGTCACCAAAAACTCCAATGACAAAAGGCTTGAAGCTTTGTGAGCTTCGAGCCTGTATTTGTTCCAGCGCTTTAATATTCAGGTCTTTGTATGGTAGCTTAACTCCGGCCTTATAGGGGCTGTACTCAATCATATTCTCACAGGAGCAGAACAAGCAAACAAAAACTAACTGAACAAAGCTCCTAATGCATGCTTTTTTCACTACTGTATCAATCATAATACCGCAAAACTATCAAAACAGGCATTATGATTCTATTACTAATCCCTCAAGCGGTCAATTAATGGCACAGACCGTAAGAATTTTCATATCAGCAACGAAAATGTACCTCTTAGTTTATCGACCAACGGGTCAGTCTTTTCAATGAGCTGTCTACCTCTACGTGAACTCCTTCCGGAACCATAACTCTGACTATAACCTTTTGCTTACGTATGCCCGAATCACCAGGTATTTTGAATGCCTTGTCAATAACTAGTTCTGATCCGTTGAACTCTATATAATAATCTATCTTATCGGCATAGTCGCGTGCCTTCTGCTCAGTGGGACCATAGGACTTCTTCTGTACCACAAAAGCAAGATTGTCAGCGCCCTCAACAATCCGTATTTCAGGTTCATCATAAAACAGATCCTTCTCTTTATCATATCTCAGAAGGATGTTCTTGAAAGTGATATTCATATCATCCCCTGAATAGTTCAGGTCTGAAGCCCTAATATACAGTGTATCACCAGTAAATGATCCCGGAATTACAGGGAGCTCAACAGATGCCCTTTCCCTGAATTCCATCATAGTAGCAATACTTCCATATGCCAGGGAGCCAATTCCTCCAAGCCATAAAAGCAAAGCAAGCGCACCTATTAATTTCCCACCGGAACGGAAGTTAAATATCAGATGGAGACCCAGGTATAGTATCATAAGTACAGGTATGCCAATGGTCAACCACAATCCTACAACAAACAAAGTACCATTCAAATTGCCGGCAAACAGTCGAGCCATCTCAATTGCCGGAACCATCTCAGGAGCCAGGCTTGTAGCCTTACCCATAAATACAAGGGAAAAGACGAGACCAGTAAGAGTAATAAAGCTGACCAGAGTCAATATTATTCCAAGAATAACCCTAAGAACAATAAATACCCTATTAATTCCGGTGTTATTTCTGGCACTTTTCTTTGCTGCAGGATTATAGTTTGCGAAAGGTTCTCCTCCATACATCTGACTCCTTTGCTCTATTGTAATTGCCTTGGGCATTGCGATCCAAAGAAAGATATAGGGTATAATGGAAATACCAAAGAAAAAGCCAATAACAAATAAAATCCTGAAGACAAAGGGGTCCATCCTGAAATAGGCACCCAATCCACTACAAACACCACCTAGCACCCTGGAATAAGGATCTCTGTATAACCTCCTCCTTACCGGTACAAAGGGAACTTCCTTAGCCGATCCATCATCACCTCCCTTTGTATCCTTTCTGCTGCCATCTTCAGTAACTGTATCTGAAGCAAACACCTCCGGATCACCAATAATCCTGATCACCTCCTCAACATCAGCTATGGTAATCGAACGCTGATTCATGGCAACCGGAGTAAAGAGTTCCGCCAGTCTTGCATCAAGGTCTGTCATTGTCTCCTCTGCATCTTCCCCTCCTCCAAGATAAATCCTGACCTTATCAAGGTATCCCTTCAACCTGTCATGAGCATCTTCTTCGATAGTATAAGCAAATCCTGACAGGTTTATTACTATTGTCCTTTTCATTTTCCTAGCTGTTAATCGTTAAAACATAGTGAAGATCCAGGGGGTAAAGGCAAGGGTTCCCAGGAATTTTACCAATACAATAGCCATAAGAACTGATGCCGCAACAAGAAGAACATTTCTGGATGTGCCCTGTGCCTTAAATCCCATAATAAAGAGCACTATCGAAGCAATAAGTGATAATATCATCGGAAATGGAATAAAAGTAAAATTAAAAAAAGGTGTGCCTACCGTAAAATGACTGAACGCCCAATGCCCTGCAACTTTCCTGAACAACACAAGACATCCGATAACTGCAGCCACGATAAGAATACTCTTGTCGGTTTTGTTCATCCGGTCCATGCGACCCTGGACAGGGTCAGTTGTTACTTTTTTTTTACCAATATCAGAGAACTTACCCTTAAGCAGGTTGTAATCATCCTTAACCTTCTTCTCAATCGAAGATATTGTAATATCTTCCCCCCTCATCTCAAGTTTCTGTACTGATGTAAGTGCCGGAGGTACAGCTATCCAAAGTATCAGATAGATCAGAATTACAACACCCATACTCAGAAACGGAAGAATTACAAACACTAACCTTACAGCGAGAGGGCTGATATTTAATAATGCAGCAATCCCACTACAAACACCACCCAGGACCTTGTTGTCAACATCCCTGTAAAACTGTTTGCGTGGTCTGTAAGTAGCACCGGCACTGGTCTGACCAGACTCATCAGTAAACCTTTCCTCACCCTTTTCACCTTCAAAGTCTTCGGGCTGTCCCATGATATCGATAACCTCTCTTACATGATCAATAGAAATTACCGAAACCGAAGGGTTGACTCGTTGAGAAAACAGTTCTGCAATCCTCGACTCAATATCCTTGATTATTTCAGAGCCTCCATCACGGCCACCAAACCAGGACTCAAGTTTTTGCTGGTACTTTTTCAATTCTTCATAAGCATCCTCATCTATGTAAAATGCCAATGATGCTATGTTGATAGTAACTGTCTTTTTCATTCTTCTGAGTTTTTACGGCGTATCATACTTACGGCATCCACAAGTTCATACCAGGCCTTGTCGAGTTCGGCAAGGAACTCACGGCCCTTTTCGGTAAGAGCATAGTACTTGCGTGGGGGTCCCTGATTGGATTCTTCCCAGCGATAACTAAGCAGATCATCATTTTTTAGTCGTGTAAGAAGGGGATACAAAGTACCTTCCACAACTATCATCTCAACTTCTTTGAGCTGATTGATTATGTCAGATGCATATGCGTCCTCGACAGAAAGTATCGATAAGATACAATATTCAAGTACCCCTTTTCGCATCTGAGCCTTAACATTTTCAAGCTTCATAATCCCTGTTTTTTATTTTGAAACTACTTTAGGAATTCCATTACTATCCTTTACAATATTGTTGGTATTGCAAATATATATAATTAATTTGGTACCATGCAATACATGGTACCAAAAAATTTCAAAAATAATTATCCATAAATTTTAGCTATTTTTGAAGCCTAAAGATCTTGACACTATGGATTCAACCAGACAGAAAAAAATAAGCAGACTCATTCAGAAGGAACTGAGCGAGATCTTTCAAAGGGAGGTCGGTGACATTATAAGCTCCACAATGGTAAGTGTTACAGTGGTTAGAGTAAGTGCCGACTTAAGCGTAGCAAAGGTTTATATCAGCATATTTCCTACAGCCGGTACTGAGGCTATTCTTGCAAGCATCGAAGAGAATAGTTCAAGAATCAGGTTTATGTTGGGTAAAAGGGTTGGAAAGCAACTTCGAATTATCCCCGAGCTGAAATTCTTTATTGATGACAGTCTCGACTATGCTGAAAAGATAGATAACCTGTTAAAATAATAACGATGCAATATGACCCTATTAAACGTTCCCTTGGCAGGGTCTTTAACCTGCATCCCGGGCTCAGGGTACTGTTTTACAACCTTCTTGATCTGTTGCTCCTCCGCTCATGGTATATAAGGAGGGAACTACGCAAGTGGAGAAAAATAGCCCGTCCGGATGCCAAGATCCTGGATGCAGGATCAGGTTTCGGACAGTATGTCTGGCGTATTGCACGTATTGGATCTGGCTATTCAATCAAAGGTATAGACATAAAGGATGAGCAGGTAGCCGATTGCAACGACTTCTTCAGGAAAAGAGGACTAGGTAGCAGAGTCATATTCGAATGTGCTACACTGGAAGATTTTAATGAAAAGGACAATTACGATCTGATCCTTTCGGTAGATGTAATGGAACATATCGAAGAGGATGAAAGGGTAATGAAAAACCTGTGCTATGCACTAAGAAAGGGTGGGATGTTGCTTATCTCAACACCTTCGGACAAGGGAGGTTCAGATGTGCACCATCATGATAGTGATGGTGCAGTTGGTTTTATTGACGAGCATGTAAGGGACGGATATAATGCAGATGACATCAGACAGAAACTGCATAGAGCAGGTTTCTCGGAAGTTGAAACCCGCTATTCCTATGGTAAGCCAGGAAGTCTTGCGTGGAAGCTTTCAATGAAGTTTCCAATCCTTGCACTAAATTTTACAAAGCTGTTTTTCATAGTGCTTCCCTTTTATTACTTACTGGCCTACCCAATTGCCTACATACTCAACCACATTGACCTGGCTCAGACTCACAGGGAAGGAACTGGCCTTATAGTAAAAGCCATAAAATAAAAGCAGGCCCGAAATGAGCATAGCAGTAAGGATAGCTATACGATACCTACTAGCAAAGAAAAGCAGGAATATAATCAACATTATTGCCTGGATTTCCGTAATTGGGGTTATGATTGGAGCTTTCGGCCTGCTGATTGTTCTGTCTGTATTTAATGGTCTGCACGACCTCGTTGGTTCACTTTACGGATCCTTCGATCCTGACTTGAAAGTCACACCTCGCACCGGAAAAGTATTTTCAACTGACTCAATCAACTATGAGGGTCTAGTCAGAATAGAGGGTGTTGATGCTCTTACAGAGGCCTTAGAAGATCACACCCTGTTTCGATTTGGAAAGAGACAGGTTCCTGGTCTGGTTCTAGGAGTAGACGACAATTTCAACAAAGTATCCTCAATCGATTCTATCATTGTTGAAGGTGAATCCAGCCTTAGAGATAACGTTTTTAATAAAGGAATACTTGGTTATGCTCTTGCCGACCAGCTTGGCTACAGGCTCAATTTCGTCACTCCTCTGATGCTCTATACTCCTGAACGGACAAAAAAGATTAATCCTGCAAGACCTGACCAGGCCTTCACAAGTTCTTATATCAATCCCTCAGGAATATTCATGGTCAATCAAATTGATTATGATGCCAACTATGTAATAATCCATATAGATCAGGCCCGGCAGATGCTGAGCTACGATACAACAATAGTTTCATGGCTTGGTATAAAACTCTCGGATCCACTTGCAGGTAATGGAGTCAAGGAAGAAGTTAAGAAAACCCTTGGAGAAAATTTCCTAGTTCAAAACAGGGAAGAGCAGCATGAGACTTTTTACAAGATGATGGCAATGGAAAAGCTAATTGCCTATTTGATTCTGTCCTTTATTCTGCTTATTGCAATCTTCAATGTGATCAGCACCTTGTCAATGTTAATATTCGAGAAGAGACACAGCATTTCGACTCTTAGGAGCATGGGTGCTGACAGAAAATTAATAAACAGGATCTTCTTGACCGAAGGCTGGCTGATATCCCTTGCCGGAGCTGGTGCCGGACTAGGCCTTGGTTTATTGGCTATATGGCTGCAACAAACCTTTGGCCTTATCAGGTTTAGCGGAGAAGGGACCTTTATCGTAGAGTACTACCCTGTAATTCTGCGTTGGAGAGATGTACTGCTGGTCTTTGTAACAGTATCTGTCACTGGTTTTCTTGCTGCGTGGTATCCGGTTCGTTCGATAGTGAATCGTTATTACACTGAACTTCAGAAGGAATAAAATCCTTGTATTCTTCACCCACTTCCGAAAGCAGTTGTAATATCTCTTCAAAGCTTGAGCTTTGAAGCAGCTTGATTTTTTTGTCTCTGAAATGAGGCAGTCCCTTGAAGGTCACAGCAAGGTGTCTGCGGGTATGGAGGATACCTCTCCTTTCGCCCAGCCATTCAACGTTTGCACAGAGGTGCTTCTTTACAAAGTCAACATGTTCCTCCATTGAAAGAGGTTGCAGTAATTCACCTGTATCCAGATAATGTCTTATTTCCCTGAAAATCCAAGGCCGTCCTATTGTTGCCCTGCCAATCATTACAGCATCAACACCGTACTTATCAAAGCACTCTCCCGCCTGTACAGCGGTAGTCACATCACCATTGCCAATAATTGGAATTTTTATTCTTGGATTATTCTTAACAGCGCCTATCTTCTCCCAGTCAGCCGTTCCGGTATAGAGCTGACTCCGAGTGCGTCCATGTATTGTTAAAGCACTTATCCCAACATCCTGCAATTGTTCAGCAAGTGTTTCGATAATAAGAGAATTCTCATCCCAACCCAGTCGGGTTTTAACAGTTACCGGCACTTTAACAGCCTTGACGACTCTCTCAGTAATCTCTAGCAAGAGATCGGGGGTCTTAAGCATTCCCGAGCCGGCACCTTTCACTGCAATCTTTTTGACAGGGCAGCCAAAGTTGAGATCAATAAGGTCTGGACCAGCTGCCTCAGCAATCTTAGCAGCTTCAACCATAGCATCAGGATCCTTGCCATAGATCTGAATTCCAACCGGACGTTCGCTATCCCGTAGAATTAGCTTATCTCTGGTTTTTTCGACCTCACGAATTAGGGCATCTGAGGAGACAAACTCCGTATAGAGCATGTCAGCACCAAAGTCCTTGCAAAGGCTTCTGAATACCAAATCAGTAACATCCTCCATTGGTGCCAGGAAAAGTGGTTTATCTCTAAATGTAATGTCGGCTATTCTCATCAGACCCTCCTAAATAATACTATCTGCTCTGTCTCCATCAATAGTGGCTTTGATCAATAGACACTTGCTTAAAGCAGGGCAAAGATAAACTATTTAACTATTGAGATAGAAATTGTTATTTGAAAAAGCTTTTTTCGTATTTTAGTACAGGATAAAGCACTACTGAACCCATGATAAAAAAAACAGGCCATGCACCGGGGAATGTGAAGTTGGCAAGAATAATGCCCTCTATACTGTTCGCTGTCCTGGCCCTTTGCTTGTCTTCATGCATTAAAAGCAGTTCTGATAAAGACGCCGGAAACATCGAGATTTCCGACATCGCTGTATCAGATTCAGTTATTGCCAATCAGTTGATAGAGCGATCAGAGAGTTTTTTCAAAGAAGCAGGGGCCAAATCTGAAGAACTTGATGCATTCCTCCTTGAAGCTCTTGATTTAGCAGAACGAAGGAACCTCATCAGACAAGAGATCAGCATTTACAATACTGTAGGCAAAAGATTCCGGAACAGGTCTCAGTATGGTGAAGCGCTTAAATACCACCATAGGGCACTTAAACTGGCCCAAAGCATAAATGATGCAGCTCTGCTGGCAGATATTTATAACCAGATTGGTGTTGTTTACCGACGCATTGATGACAACTCCCTTGCGCTTGATATGCACTTCAAGGCATTGAAACTTGCAGAGGAGGTAAATGACACCTTCAATATCAGCGTGTCAATGAACAGTATTGGCAACGTTAACTTCAATCTGGAACGTTATCACACAGCAATTGAGTATCTCTTGCGCTCGATGCATTTGTCAGAGGTGACACGCAATGAGACCGGTCTTGCAATAAACCACAATAACATTGGAGAATGTCTGCTAAGGCTGGGACAAGCTGACAGCGCTCTAGTACACTTTTTCACTTCACTTGAGTACAACACCAAGACCGGCAACCGGATGGGGCAGTCTATCTGTTACAACAGTATTGGTGCAGCTTACATCGCCAAAGGCGAATATGATGTAGCAGAAAGTTACCTCGAGAGAGCCCTGGAAATAAACCGCACAATGAGCGATCTTATGCAGGTTGCAATGAGCCTGGGCAAGATTGGGGAACTTCATTTAATTACCGGAAACAACGAAGAAGCACTTAGCTATCTTACTGAATCATTTGAAATAGCTTCTTCAATTGGATCCCGTTTTCAGGCTGAAGAAAGTGCAAGGCTCCTGTCCTCTTTCTTCGAAAATAAAGGAAACTACAAGCGGTCGCTTGAATATTTCAAAATTGCAACCCAATTCAAGGACAGTATACTCAATGAGAAAAATATGAACCATCTCAATACCATCGGAGCCATGATGGAGGTTGAGGCCCAAAGAGACAGGATACAACAGTTAAATGAGGAGACTCTTCAGCAGCAGGAAGTGCTGATACGTCAGCGCCTGATGCTCTTTATTGTAATTATAGCCTTGGTAGTGATTGTCGCAACAGCCTCAGTACTCGTATTCCGCCATCGTCTGAGAGCCAAATATGCAGACCTGAGGCATCAGCACAAACTTTTGAGGTCCCAGCTTAATCCTCACTTTATTTTTAACGCACTTAGTGCAATCCAGGTCTACGTGCTTGAACACGATACTGAAAAGTCCACCCGTTTTCTTACAGACTTTGCAAAGCTGATGCGTATGGTGCTCAAGCTGTCACATTATGACTACATATTGCTGCGTGATGAGCAGGAGATACTCAGGTATTACTTATCTCTCCAACAGCTAAGGTTTATGACCCCCTTTGATTACGATCTCGTTATAGACCCGGCACTGGACTTTAATTCAGTATTGGTTCCTCCTATGATTACACAACCCTTTGTTGAGAACGCTGTTGAACACGGGATCATGGATTTGCATGAAAAAGGAGTTCTTAACATCAGATTTAAGAAGGTTAATACCCAAATGATCATAGAAATTGAAGATAATGGCATAGGGATAAACAACTCAATGCAGATGAAGAGCGAAAAGCCCAGAAGCCATGAGTCAATGGCAACAAAATTAACCAAGGAAAGACTTGAAGTAATACGCAATGACTCAGGAGGCAAGGTTGGCCTTGAGGTAATTGACAAAAAAGATGTAAACCCGTTCGATCACGGCACATTGGTCAGAATTATTCTGCCCCTTGTTAGCCAGGACTCTGTTAAAAACGCCAGTCATGGATAGTAGCTATAGTGTAGTAATTGTTGAAGACGATATCTTTTCAAGACGTATCGTCAGACTGATTATCAACAACCACTTTCCTGAATTGAATGTCACAGGCGAATTCGCTTCGATAACCGACGCTTCACTAATGATACCTCAATTGGCACCAGATCTAATGATTCTGGATATCCAGCTTGAGGACGGCAATGCCTTTGATCTGCTAAAGCAGCTACGAGAACAGAATATTGAGCCTAAGATTGTATTTATGTCAGCCATTCACAGCTACATAGAAGAAGCTGTTCAATTTGCCTCGGTTGACTTCCTTAAGAAACCTTTTGATGAGTCAGAACTGGTAATGGCACTTGATAAGGCAATTGACTCAATCAATGACAGTGACTATGGTCAACGACTCAACACCCTTTTTAGCAATCTTCACAACAACAACGGGGACAAATCAATAATATTCAAACAGGACAATGGACATGTCAATGCCCCATTGTCAACCATAGTATATGGCCGGGCAGTTCCGGGCGGAGCTGAATTCAGATTAATTTCAGGTGAAGACTTTTTTGTTGCTGCCCCACTTAGACGTTATGAACTCCTATTGAGCAATCACGGATTCTTCCGCTGTCATCCCACCTATGTTATTAACCTACGACTCATCAACACAATAGATGAAAATAACGGATCTGTATCCTTTAATTCAGGACACATAGTACCTTTTGAAGCATGGAGACTTGCAGGAATGCTTCAAAAGTACAGGAAATACTGTGAAAAGGAATTTGTCAGAAAGGACGAATACCAATAAGCTCACGCACATCCTTAATAGTCTGGGATGCACTTGCATGGGCCTTTTCCTTACCCATTTTTACAACCTTGCGAAGGTATTCAGAATCTGACGAAATCTCCAGTATTCGCTCGCGAATTGGTGCAACAAAGGTGATAATATCCTCAGCAAGCTGCTTCTTCAGGTCACCATATCTTATTGAGCAGTCACTGTATGCATCCTTGAAGTATTGCAGAGTTTCTGGCTTGGAAACAACGCTCATTATAGTGAACAGATTACTGATCGGTTCACTTACAGGAGAATTCTTTTCCACCGGTCCTGCATCAGTAACTGCCCTCATAACCTTTTTGCGTATTGAAGCCGGATCTTCAGCCAGATAAATTCCATTACCTGAAGATTTCCCCATCTTACCGGTTCCGTCAAGTCCCGGTATCTTTACCAACTCTTCACCAAAATTAAATGGTTCTGGAATAGGAAAGTACTCAGCCCCATACATCCTGTTAAACCGTGCTGCAAATTTGCGTGTCATTTCCAGGTGTTGTTCCTGATCCTTACCTACTGGAACCTTCCTGGCTCTGTGAATAATAATGTCGGCCGCCATAAGCACAGGATAAGTAAGCAGCCCGGCATTTACATTGTCGGGGTTTTGCCTTACTTTCTCCTTGAAAGAAGCAGTTCTTTCAAGTTCGCCTATATAGGCATTCATGTTTAGCAATAGGGTTAGTTCAGCAACCTCTGGCAGGTCACTTTGTATATATATAACAGATTTCTCAGGATCAAGACCGGAAGCAAGATACTCAGCAAGAACCTGCTTAACATTACCCTGAAGGTCTGTTGGGGTAGGATGAGTTGTCAGCGAATGATAATCTGCAATAAAGAACAAGCAATTATTATTATCCTGCATCTTCACAAAATTCTTGACTGCTCCGAAATAATTACCCAGGTGCAGGTTGCCTGTAGGCCTGATTCCACTAACTACTGTCTCCATCAGAAATGCTTTTTTGTTTGTTGGAATGCAAAAATAACCAACAAAATTGCAAAATCTTAGCAAAACGGGCTTTTTATTGATTAGCTCTTTTGCGTACCTTTGTATGATACTTGAAAAAGGAGGAGTGATGCGAGTAAAGGACACTTCATCTAGGAAGAAGTTTGACTTCCTTGTAATAGGAAGCGGAATAGCAGGTTTCAGCTTTGCACTCAATGTCGCAAAACATGGCAGTGTATGTGTAATTACAAAAGAAAAAGCTGCCAATACTGCCACCCAATATGCTCAGGGAGGGATCTCTTCCGTTACATACAAGCCAGACGATTTTGAGAAACACATAAATGACACACTTATCGCAGGTGCAGGGTTGTGCAATCCGGAAGTGGTCAGACTCGTAGTAACAGAGGCACCTGAACAGGTCAAGCAACTGGTGGAATGGGGAACCCAATTTGACAAAACACGAGATGGCAAATTCGACCTTCACCGTGAAGGCGGTCACTCAGAATACAGAATACTTCACCATAAAGACAACACCGGGTTTGAGATTCAGAGAGCCCTTACAGAAGCAGTATTTAAGCATCCCAACATCACAGTATACGAGAATCACTTTGCTGTTGAGATAATTACGCAGCACCACCTTGGGGAAAAAGTTACCCGGTGGAGGAAAGATATTGAGTGCTACGGGGCATATGTACTCAATCGCAACTCCAATACTGTGGAAACTATCCTTGCAAAGGTGACTGTAATGGCAACCGGAGGTGTTGGTGCTGTTTATCAAACCACAACCAATCCAAGCTTTTCAACAGGAGATGGGGTGGCAATGGTATACCGGGCCAAAGGGATGGTCGAAAATATGGAGTTCATTCAATTTCACCCGACCTCCCTATACAATCCGGGAGAAAGGCCTTCCTTCCTGATAACTGAGGCAATGCGTGGTTACGGTGCTATACTGCGACGTAAAGACGGCAACAAGTTCATGCACAAGTATGACGAACGCGAAAACCTTGCTCCCCGCGACATAGTAGCCAGAGCCATAGATAATGAAATGAAGAGTACCGGTGATGAATTTGTCTATCTTGATGTCACTCATAAGGATCCAGAAGAGACAAAGAAGCATTTTCCCACCATTTACCATAAATGCATTTCTCTGGGACTAGATATCACAAAAGAGTATATACCTGTTGTTCCAGCTGCACACTATTCATGTGGAGGAATAAAGGTTGATATGAATGGCCACACAAGTATCGGTCGTTTATATGCAATTGGGGAATGTTCCTGCACCGGTTTGCACGGAGCAAACCGTCTCGCTTCCAATTCCCTGCTTGAAGCTGTCGTCTATGCGGATACAGCATCTAAAGATGCCGCCAAACAAGTCGGTGAACTAAGCTTCAGGGATGATGTTCCGGAATGGAATGACGAAGGTACCTCAATCCCAGAAGAAATGATTCTTATCACACAATCCCGCAAAGAGTTGGAGCAAATAATGAGCTACTATGTAGGTATTGTAAGATCCAACCTTCGTTTGAAACGAGCCCTCGACCGAATGGAGATCCTGTATCACGAAACAGAGAGTCTTTATCAACGGTCGGTTGTTTCCAAGGAATTGTGTGAACTTAGAAATGCAATTCAAACCGGATACCTAATAATCAAATTGGCACAGCAAAGACGCGAAAGCAGAGGGCTCCACTATAATGTGGACTACCCATATCAGATAGATCCAGAAAAATAATTTGCATCCGGCTGTAACTTTTTTGGACATTGTCCGGTCGTATATCCAGAATGTAAAGTCGTATGACCGAGGAAGCCTACAATCAATGTGTAGACAATCACGCAGATAATCTGTATCGCTTTGTTCTTAAGAGCATTAAGGACATAGACAGGGCATCTGATATAATTCAGGATGCCTTTGAAAGGTTGTGGAGGTACAAGGATCGCATTGATCCGACCAAAGCCAAGAGTTATCTGTTCACTACAGCCTATCATCTTCTGATTGACGAACTCAACAAGGGAAAGAGGACTGTGCCAATTGAGACTGAGGCTTCAGTAAGTCATTACACATTTAATTCCTACTCCGACCTTAGTGAAGTGTTACAAAGGGCACTTGAGCTACTCCCCCACGACCAGAAGATGGTATTGATGTTGCGCGACTATGAGGGTTATTCCTATGAAGAGATTGAGGAGATTACAGGACTTTCCGAGAGTCAGGTGAAGGTCTATATTTACAGGGCCAGAGTTTCGATGAAAAAACACCTGGGTAAAATGGAGGCAGTAATATGAGA